>CAZPML010000215.1:0-1538 GCA_964587675.1 uncultured archaeon | reverse complement strand
AGGCGACTCTAACTTAATGAAGATGATAAAAGCGATGGATCATCGCAGTGATTTAAAAGTGAAATTATTTGATAAAAGGGTTCCCGCACTTGGAGTAGTTTATAGGGAAAAGTTTAAGCCTTTGATATGGGAAGACAACTCAAAAGTAGGAGTTGTATACGGCTGTGCATACATTCAAGGGACTTCATCAGCGAGTGTAGAAAAAGTCATAAAGATGGTTTTACAAAATCCAGAAAGAGCTCTTCCTCACTTAGATGGCTCATTTCTAATCGCATGCATTGATTTCAAGGAAAATAAGCTTATATTAGCTACAGATAAGCTTGCCACACAACCATGCTTTTACTCTTGCTTAAATGATAGAGTGATTTTCAGCTCTAAAATCAAAAGCACCCTACCACAACTTGACACCGGAACAATAGACTTAAGAGCTATTGGAGATTTAATCGCATTTGAATTTATGCTGGGCAAACGAACACTCGTAAAAGAAGTAAAGTCGCTGCCATCGGCATCTTTTTTGGAATGGGAGTGTGGAAAGGTAAGAATAAAAAGATATTGGGATTTTAATTACTCATTTAAAAGACGTGATAGAGGCTACCCAGCTAGACTACTAAGCTACTATAAAAAATCTGTTGATATCGCCCTAAGAAATTTGGATCAGTACAGGATAGGGATATTTTTATCCGGTGGATTGGATAGTAGGTTATTAGCAGGAGTTATAGCAAAGCAGACGAATAAAGTTAAAACGATAACCTTTGATGGTAACCCATTTGGAGGAATAAATCTACGTTTAGGTAGAGAAGTAGCAGAATGCTTAGGATTGGAGAATTTTCAGCTACAATTTGATCCGGCGGCCTTAAAACCTGAGAAGATTGAGAAAGCTGTGATAATGACAGAAGGTATGATACCATGGACTCACGTGCCCTTTCCGGTTATGAATAATCCACAGATCTTAGAGGATATAGATGTGATAATAGGTAACGGGGGTCAAGGCGAATTTTTTGGTGAGGATTTCCGAATGGAAGAACTCATTTCTCAAAGAGATCCAGTAGATGTGTTAGCGAGCAATATGGTTTTCAGAGATCCCGTCCCGGAAAAAATTATAGAAGCAATCCTGAAAGGTAAATACTCGGTTAGAGGAGAAATCCGCAAATTGGTTTTGAAAAGTGATAAAAAAACGAATTACGAAAAAATATTGGATGTCATGTATCAAAATTTTTATCCGAATTTTCATGGTAAAGGTAATGTACTCCTCAATTTCGTAGATGTGATCTCTATTCTGCCCAATACGGAACTGCTCAATACGATTTCAAGTCTGCCCCTGAACCTCAGATGGAGGCGGATTCTCAATAAAGTATATCTCTATCCTGTTTCGCCGTTAAAATTGGAGTTGATAAGGTTAATTAATGCCAATTTAGCGAGAATTCCATATGAAAGAACAGGAGCAATGCCAAAATCAAATATTTTCGTGCATTTCATTAGCCATTACTTGAAGGTAATTTTAGGAAGAGAGAAAAACGTAATAAATTTTGGCTCGTTAA
>CAZPML010000214.1:0-1557 GCA_964587675.1 uncultured archaeon | reverse complement strand
CATCATACTGCCATATTAATTCATACTGAATTAACCCCTCTTTAAACCATGACCATACTATTTTTATATCCACGTCAAAACTACTATCGCTTAGTTTCTTTTCCCTCATAAGCTGTTTTATACCATTTAATAGCTGTGCCTCTCTTTTCTCTCTCTTACTTGAAACAACAGGTTCTACCACAACAATCTGTGTAGGCTTACCATCTCTTACTTGGATATTCCTTGGCTCCTGATCTGCATACAGCACACATTCGTAGAGATCCACCAACGTATCTCTCGCTTCGTAATCGTTTGCTTTATAATCAAGCGTTTTGTCCACAAATCTGCAAACATTTGAAAAATCTCTCCAGTTAAATTGAGGGTTAGCATTAAGCCAGTCGAGTGTACTTTCTATACATTTCTTTTTATAGGGCTTATGTTCGTCAACAGTAAATATTACTACTTCCCCTTTTTCACTTTCATATCGTGCGCATCTACCCACTCTCTGGATTAGCGCATCCGCCGGTGCAACCTCTGTTAACAAAAGTTCTGCCGAGAAATCGATCCCTGCTTCAAGAACTTGAGTTGAAACAACCACCCCTATACCTTCCACGCGCTTGATCCTCCCATTCTCCCTATGAGGGATTAAAGATAACGCCCCTCTCTCATGTTCGGTTCGATCAGCCTTAGTAAACCGCGAATGAAGGAGAACAATTTGTTCATCATCAAGCTCAAGTCTCGCCTTCACTTCTCTATAAATCTCTTGGGCTTTCCTTACTTGATTGACAACGATAAGGGTCTTTTTCGACTTCATTTTTTCCCAGATTTCATCTGGAATATTTACTTCACCGCCAGCGTAGATATTCTCTCCTACTAGTTTCCACTCAATACTACCCGAAACTCTAATATCACTTTCCACACGATAATAGTTTTCAATATTTTCAAAAAGGGTTTCTTCCAAGCTTTTAGGCATCGTTGCAGTCATTATAACGAAAGGAACATTACTTTTATACAATATTTCTATAAGCGCTCGCATAATAGAAAAAGTGAACTCATCTCTATACATATGAGCCTCATCGAATACAACAAACGATGATGCTATAGCACCTGCTGGCATGTCTATATGATATCCCACCTGTTTACTTACTCTTGCAAACCCATAGAGAAACTGATCAAGTGTTGTAACCACAATATCGGAAATAAAAAATGGCGAGCTGGGCACATCCCCGTGTTGAACTTTAACGGAAATATCCACCCCTATTTTCTCAGTGTATTTTTTTATCCTTTCGGCTATATTATTTACAAGGACCCTCATAGGTAGCACATAAATCAGTCTTGGAGCCAATGTGAACTCATTCCTTAAAAACTGGTGAAGAAAAGGGACTACCACCGCCTCCGTCTTCCCTGAGCCAGTAGGAGCCTTTAAGAGAATCGGAAACTTACCGGCCATAAGCAATTTCAACATTTGCACCTGATGCGGAAAGGGGCAATCTATACCTATCTTCCTATAAAGTTCCATCTCTCCTTCCTCACAATCTCAAACATCCCAAACCCCTGTGCAGTTTTTGCTCCCAATCC
>CAZPML010000213.1:0-1562 GCA_964587675.1 uncultured archaeon | reverse complement strand
CTTGAAATGCTGACTCCAAGGCAAACCTCTATCTCGCGGTGTCAAACTTGGGTCATAGTCTTGGCTTCCTTCAAATCTAGGATCTAAATATCCAACTTTCTCAAGTAGTTCTTTTTTTATAACCGTTAGATGTCCAATGTAGTTAGTACTTCGAAGCAGGTCTGGGTTCCAGTCAGGCTTGAAATAGGGATCAAATCTTTTTTTTCCATTTTCTGTGATTTTGTCTTCGTCACTGTATATCAAATCAGCTTTAGGATATTTGTTGATTGCCTTTACTACTTCAAATAAAGCAAAAGGCGAAAGGGTATCATCATGGTCCAAAAAAGCAATGTATTCTCCCGTAGCAAGGGAAATAGCTTCATTAGTATTAGACGTGATTCCTTTGTTTTCTCCAAGAAATTTAATTTTCAGTCTTTCATCTTTTTGAGCATATTGTTCTACTATTGTTTTTACGTGAGGCTGATCAGACCCACCCTCTGCTATACATAGCTCCCAATGTGGATAGGTTTGGCAAAAAACTGACTCAATCATTTCGGTGAGGAATCTTGGCGGCGTGTTAAATATTGGGACTACGATGCTAATTGTGGGACAAAAAGGGAATTTATATTGCCGTTGTATTATCAGATCGCGGGAAGAGGGTTCATTTTTGAGTATCCACCTTTGATAGGACCAGTTATATTTTCTCTTTTCGCTTAATTTTGTCAAAAAAGCTCTAAGGCCATATTTTTTGAGATAAAAAAGAGATTTTTTGATCAACTCATAATTATTAAAACTCACAATAAGGCCCCTTAATCATTTTGCGACACACGACCTTTTCAACCATTAAACTTCTTCCTTGCCAAGGCCGAGGCGACGCGCTGAAGACGCACTAAAGGAGTTTCTTCGCGTCGCTGCATCAATGTCGGCTGCCGTGTCGCATATGAGAGATTAGGGTTGTAATAAGGATCTCCAGTCGCCACGATATCCTTTACATGGAAGTATGCCCGCTCAGCATCTGCAGGGGGAATGTGAAACCCCCTCGTCTGTCCTTCATAGTGGATCAATCGGGCATAAGGAGTATAAACAATGCGATATCCACGGCGCACAATCCGTAAACATAACTCTACATCTGAAAATACAAGCTGATACTCTTCGTCGAAGCCTCCGATTTCTTCAAAAATCCTACGAGGGATCATGAGGCAAGCTCCTGTAACAGCCATATAATTGCGATACCATCCTGGCGAGCCGAAAACGGTTGTACACCATTCCGGAAGTCCCCAAAATACGTGTGAAGCATATCCCTCCATACCTATAATAACACCGGCATGTTGGATGGTACCGTTGGGATAAAGGAGCTTTGCCCCGACAGCCCCTACCCCTGGCAATTCTGCCCAGCGAACCATCTCCTCCAGCCAATCAGGTTCGAGAACCTCTACATCATTATTCAAGAACAGAAAGAAATCACCTGAAGCATATTTGGCACCGAAATTGTTGGCTGCTGAGTAATTGAAATCCTCAGAAAAGTGAAGAACACGAATTTGGGGATAATCCAGAGATCGATAAAATCCCCACACCTCCTTTGA
>CAZPML010000212.1:0-1590 GCA_964587675.1 uncultured archaeon | reverse complement strand
AAACGGTATTTACGCCCAATTCCAGAATCTCATCTTTTGATTTGTATATCAGCTGATAAATGTATCCCGGCTCCCAAACTCCCTTTATGACATTCGGGATATCTCTCTGAAGGGTAGAGGCTTTAGAACTCTCGCAACCCATCTGGACTGAAAATAGTAAAATTGCAATTATTAAGAGTGTGCTCAGCTTATTCACGACCGATCCTCCTGGAGCTTGGTCTCTTGTTAGTTTTTCTTTTTCATCAATTTAAAAAATTTTGGAATTCTTAAAATTTTAAATCTTGATTATAGCTGATATTTTAAAGAAACTCGTTCTTCGAGCTACGAAATTTGTAGTCGCTATGTTATTCCAATTTCTTGCAAACTTCCTTTGCAAATTCCATGGTTCCCAACTTTCCTCCCAGGTCAGGAGTCGACTTTCCTTCTAGTATCGTTCTTTCAACGGCATTCTCAATTTTCTTTGCTTCCTCAATTAGTCCAAAATGTCTTAGCATCATGCATGCTGTTAGGATCATGGCCGTTGGATTTGCAACGCCTTTCCCCGCAATATCAAATGCTGCCCCATGGACTGGCTCAAATATTGCATATTTCTCTCCAATGTTTGCCGAGGGAACCAATCCGAGCCCTCCAACAAGTCCTGCGGCAAGATCGGATATTATATCACCAAAAAGATTTGTAGTAACAATCACATCAAACCTGTATGGATCCATAACCAAGTACATACAGCCTGCGTCGATGTAGTATTCATCAAATTCTATATTTGTATAGGATTGCGATATTCTCTTGCATGCTTCTCTAAACATTCCACACGTCTTTTTCAAAACGTTAGCTTTATGGAAAGCAGTAACTTTCCTTCTCCCCTCTCTCACAGCTAATTCGAAAGCAAATTTTGCAATTCTTTCTGATGCCTCCTTAGTTATAACTCTTATCGATTCCGAAACGTCGTTTATCTCAAATTCAAGTCCTTTGTAAAGACACTCGGTGTTCTCTCTCACAATCACTATATCCAGATCTTGGTATAGACACATAATCCCACGTATCGACTTCGCAGGTCTAATGTTTGCAAAGGTTTTCAGCTCTTGTCTCAGCTTTATAATTACATCTGCAGCGGTCTCGCCTGCAGCACCAAAAAGAACGGCATCGCTCGATTTACACCCTTCTAGCGTGTCTTCAGGCAGAGCCTTGCCATACTTCTTCTCGGTTTCGTCCCCAGCCTCGTAGTATTCGTATTTGAAGGGCAATCTCATGCACTCAAGTACCAACATTGTGGCCTCAGTTACCTCCCTTCCGATTCCATCTCCTGGAATTACAGCGATCCTCTTCATACATTTCTCCTCATGAGTTCTCTGCAGTAATTAACGAGTCCTCCACTTTCTATAATTTTCTTTAGAAAATTTGGTATTGGGTTCATTTCGTAATTTTCTCCCTTCGTTTTATTTATAATAATATTGTTTTTATAGTCAATATGTATTTCATCTCCTTCATCTATTCTATCCGTTTCTTTGCATTCTATCACACCAAGTCCAATGTTAACTGCATTTCTAAAGAAAATTCTTGCAAACGACTTGGCTACGACAGCCTCTATTCCCG
>CAZPML010000211.1:0-1594 GCA_964587675.1 uncultured archaeon | reverse complement strand
CCCCTCCTGTATCCCCTCGCTTTCGCAAGGGGACTTAGCAGCAACGAAGGTTAAAGTTCTTGCAACTGTCAAAGCTCCAGATTCCTCAACATGCCGCTTTTATATCTCCCTAAAAAATTAAAGAATATCGCAAAGCAGTTGAAGCCTTACCTCATCAGGAAGCAACTCGATCAAATCAAACTTCAAATTTCCAATATTTGGGAGAATTCTCTCTTTTAGGTAATCCAGAAGCTCTGGATCGTCCCACTTGAAGAACATTCTATCATCGTCATTGGTCCAGTTTACGGGTTCTTCAAACTTGCCACGCTGAATCCTTTTTAGAACAGAATACACTCTGAAGAGATTTCGGACTTCTAAAATTGCCATACCACTCTTGCAAATGATTACGATAACCTCCCTTTCCTTATCAGACCATTTAAAAATCTTGTAGTTGAATGCGAATAGTTTGAACCCGTTAACATCTATAATCTCATTACTATTCTTAAGCTCGCTGTAGAAGTCTGCTATCGGTTTCAATGCCTTCTTAGCCCTCTCAGATTTTTTGATAGCCCTCTTAAGATATCTCTCGGCAGCATCGAAACTTTCACTCTCCAGAATGTGTACAGCCCTCTCTGCTGAAGATTTTGGAGCTTTATACTTCTCCTGCAGTTCTTTAGCTCTCTTGTACAACTCTCCATAACCATTGGGCGGAATTAGGGATCCATTGCTGAGGTTTATGCTAAAGCAATCCTTAAATGGATACACTACATCGTTGAACCACAGAAAGAGCTTTTTACCGTTGCCAAATTTTCTCAACCTGACTTTTGCTTCAAAATCGACTTCGAACTTCTTTCTAGAATAGTATGACGCTTGAGCAAGTATTTCGTTCAGTCTAAGGAGAGCGCTCCTGTAAAAATAATCACTGAAATGATCCTCGCTCTCTCTAAGTATTAGCATGTTATCTGGTGTTAATTCAGCAAAAACGTTGTCTCCCCAGTAAACGTATTTTGTAGTTCCATCAGCCTCAAAAATGACTTTTTCCGCACCACTGCTAACCTCCTAAAAGAATAAGCACGCGATAAGATCATAATACGGAATAATAAACACAATCCATCCACCACCTTACTACTTTTGCAGTATACACTAAATCAAGATAAGGCTAGCAATCGTCAAAAGTCATCTCGTACTTCCCCAGCCTTAGCCTGCCGTATTTCTTAACTATGCTTTTAAGTATTGGCTTTGCATCTTCTTCCAGCTCTTCAACTGTCTTGCCTTTTTCAACTCCGGCATACTTGCACGCCAGACTAGTTAGATCTTTTAGCAGGTTTGAGTGTCTAAGCACCTCATATTCGTTGAAGATTGTGAATAGAAGCAACTCCAGATCACTCCTGAATCTGCTTGAGCTGTATCTTGATAAGAACCACTTTACGAAATCTTCGACGGCAAAGAGTTCTTTGGCGTATGCAGTATTTGTAACATCCAGAAGAGCGTAAATTTCTCCGGTGACTTTTCTTACCACAGGGAGAAGCGGGATGAGATCGCTTGGAACTCCAGCCACTTGTTGTATGTCATGGTGAGATCTCCGAGTGCCTCTTTTAGCTCCCTGTAGAGCTTC
>CAZPML010000210.1:0-1623 GCA_964587675.1 uncultured archaeon | reverse complement strand
TTGGAGGACCCGGTTCTTGGCAGCTCGAATGGGATGAATACTGGAAGAACTTTGTTAATTGTATAGTTATAGGGGAAGCAGATGAAGTCGTTCCAGATTTGGTTAGAAGGGCTTTAAGAGGGGAGAATATACCGAAAGTCGTTCATTGCAGAAGTCCAGATGTCGAAAAGATACCAACGATAAAGAATCCTTCAGTAAACGGTTTAATTGAGATTTCAAGAGGATGTGGAAGGGGATGTCGTTTCTGCAGTGAAACTTTGAAGAGGAGGAGGGATATGCCGCTCCCCAAAATACTTGAAGAGGTAAGGCTGAATATAAAAGGAGGGAGTAAAGGCGTAATTTTGCATGCCGAAGACGTGTTGCTTTACGGCTGCAAAGACCCTAAGTTTGTCCCAAACGAAGAAAAAGTTACTGAACTTTTTAAAGCCGTAAAAACGATTACGAATAACGTTGGCATAAGCCACTGTTCTCTTGCAGCGGTCTCTTCGAAGCCCACCCTTGTTGAAGAGATAAGCCAAATACTCGAGGTAGGCGAAAAAATACCAATGTTCGGCGTTCAGACTGGAGTGGAGACCGGAAGCCCAAGAATTATGGAGAAATACATGCATGGTAAGTGTTTACCTTTTAGTCCGAATGAATGGTGCGATGTAGTCGAGCAAGCTTTTGCGGTTATGCACGACAATCTTTGGGTTCCGGCTGCAACGCTTTTGATCGGTCTACCTGATGAGACTGATGAAGACATCATTAAGACCATTGAACTAGTCGAAAGACTTAGAAACTATCGCTCACTGATAGTTCCCCTAATCTTCATTCCGATGGAGGTCTGCGCTTTGAGGAAGGAAAGGTTGTTTGCTAAAGAAAATCTGGGAGAAACGTATTGGGAACTTTTAATAGCATGCATGGATCACGCCATTAGATGGGTGGATGACTTAAAGGAAAGTTACCTTGCTGGATTCAAAAATATTCCTGTGAGGCTGGGCTATCAGGCTTTTGCTTGGTGGGTTAAGAGAGCGTGGAGGAGGAAAAGGGGAAAAATCCTAAAGTTGTATGCCTAATTCTTGATTGGGAAAAACGAACATCAAACCATTTTTCAGTGCTTAGCCTCTGAAATGGGAGAATTAAAAGGTTACGAAATGTAAATTGAAGAAGGGGCAAAATCAAATAGTATTTAATCGTAACGTTTTTGCACTTGAACCTAAATCAATGCACATAAGAAAATGATCGCAATACAATCTGAGTTTCGTGGGGAGTTCTCATTCCTCAAAGATCTAAATCTTTTCTCGTCAAAAGTGATATAAATTGAAGGGATAAATAAAGAAACAAGTCGTCGTTATGGATAAATATTGCCTTAAACAGGGAGTTAATGTTTCTTTACGATCTAAAGGGATTGCAACCGAACTGCGTTTAGGTGGTGAAAGCCTTGAGAATTCAGATATGCGGCGCTGGGATGGCTGGAAGTTACCTTCACATGCTCCTCAGCAAGGACTTTGACGTTGGCATTAAAGATATAAGAGCAGAGCCAGACTGCAGGTGCGCGTGGGGGATTGCCTATAAGCAGGCGAAAAAGCTGTACATGGAGATCGGAATAAACTTGGATGAATACGTCCTGCTCAAACCCAAATA
>CAZPML010000209.1:0-1624 GCA_964587675.1 uncultured archaeon | reverse complement strand
ATAACAAGCCGATATTCAAGGAGCTTATAGAGAGAAATACGAATATCGTTGCCACGGATAATCACATCACCGCCCCGAGAAATATTAAAATTAAAAGCGAAAAAGTGGTAATAAGACCGAAAGAGACAGATCTAGTAGGTTTAGTTGAAAGTGGAAGTTTTAGATTACTTCTTCATATACAAGAGCGTTGCAAAACAACACAAGCTGAAGTATGTAGAACTGCCTAAGGAAATAAACTTAGGCGATTTTAAAATGAAAGACTACTACAAAAAAGTGAGTATAACTCTAGGGTCAACTGGAAAGACGATTTATGCTAAACCAATTGTATACGGCGTTACAATCGTAAAAGATTCGAAAAACAAGGACTTAGCAATAAAGTTCCTAAAGTTCTTACTCAGTGAGAGGGGCAGGGAAATCTTTGAATCAAACTATCAAGAAATTTATGAATCCACCAATTGGCTTTGGCAAGGTACCAAGAGAGATTCGATCCCTAATTGAGAGCAAAACATGAAGAACTTTACAATATACTTTGGCTTATTTGGATCTTTTCTAATACTATTCATCGTACTTCCTCTGCTCGTTACCTTAGGGAAGCAAGCGTACGAGTGGGAGATGCTACTAGCAACACTGAAGGACGATGTGGTACTCGATGCACTAAAAAATTCCCTACTAACATCGACCGCAACAATGTTGATTTCATTGTTTTTCGGTGTACCTCTTGGATACATCCTCGCAAGAAGCGAGTTCAAAGGTAAGAACCTTATACAGGCGATTGTAGATGTTCCAGTTGTTATACCCCATTCAGTAGTTGGAATAATGCTGCTAGTAACCTTCTCTGAGGCCATTCTGGATAATTACCTTGGAATAATTTCGGCAATGCTGTTCGTGTCCGCACCATTTACCATCAATTCATCAAGAGATGGATTTCTTGGAATAGATGAGAAACTTGAACACGTTGCCCAAACTCTAGGAGCTTCAAAATTTAGAGCCTTTCTAACAATTTCTTTACCTCTCGCACTTCCATCTATTCTGAGCGGAGCGATAATGACGTGGGCCAGGGCCATCAGCGAAGTTGGTGCGATTCTCGTAGTAGCTTACTATCCAAAAACCGCCCAAGTGTTGGTCATCGAATACTTCATAAACTACGGTTTGAAACATGCAATGCCGATAGCCTCCACTCTGATCGTGCTGAGCCTCATAATATTTGCGTTCTTAAGGTGGTTATGTGCTAGAGCTTAAAGATGTCTCAAAAACGTGGAGGGAATTTAGCCTAAAAAAGATCTCATTTAAGGTTGAAGAGAGGGAATACTTCGTAATCTTAGGTCACAGTGGAGCTGGGAAGACCCTTCTTTTGGAGACCATCGCCGGAATTTACAAACCCGAAAGTGGAAAAATATTTCTTAAGGGTAGAGATATAACATACCTCCCACCAGAAAAGAGAAGAATAGGTTACATACCACAGAACTTTGCGCTTTTCCCACACCTGACCGTCTATGATAATATAGCCTATGGTCTCAAAATACTGAAAAGGGACCAAAACGAAGTTAGAAGGAAAGTCGAGGAACTCTCTGAAATACTTGGAATCGAAGGAAAAAAGCTTGTTGCAGTTATTACAGTTGGTTAT
>CAZPML010000208.1:0-1683 GCA_964587675.1 uncultured archaeon | reverse complement strand
GCATCGATATTCATGCCGGAGGCGAAGACAATATCTTTCCACATCATGAAAATGAAATCGCTCAAAGTGAAGCATTAACTGGAAAGCAATTTGCTAAATACTGGTTACATACAAAGCATGTGCTACTCAATGGGAAGAAGATGAGTAAGTCCGAGAAAAATTACATAACTGCAAGAGACGCGATAAAGAAATATGGAGCTTCTTTACTCCGATTTCATTTGCTTACAGTTCACTATAGGAGCAAGCTCGATTTTAGAGAAACTGAAATAGAGAGTTCTAGAAAGAGGCTTCAGAAGTTGAGGGAAGCTGCAACTATCCTAGCGAGAGTTATTGATAGCAAGGGAGGAGGAAGCAATTTGGAGAGAGAAATTGGGGGAGGAGGAACAGGGGAGGATATTGAAAAAATTTTGATAAAAGCTGTGGAAGAGGCTAGGAAGAACTTCGAAGACGCTATGAACGACGATTTTAATACTCCTCTAGCTATAAAGGCCGTTTTGGATTTAGCAACAACTGTTACGAGATATGAGAAGGAAATCGAAAGATCTGGGGAAACCGCGAAAAGATTGTATAAGTTTTTTGAGGAGACAGGGACTATACTGCTTGGTGATCTCTTCAAGAGAGAAATAGTTCCAAAGATTGATTCGAGAACGAGAAAACTTATCGAGTTAATCCTTGAAGAAAGGGAAAAAGCGAGGAAGAGAGGTGATTATGAGACATCAGATAGGATAAGGGAGAAGCTAGCTGAGGTTGGAGTGCAGGTAGGTGATACTCCCGAAGGGCCTGTATGGTACCTAATAGATGCCCCGCACCATTCGAGAACCCATGATCATTGATTCCCACGTCCATATAGGGAAGGATATTTTTGCCGAGAAGCTCGGTTTACGTAATCCACGAGGTCAAAAGTTTGAGCAATCTCTTTCTTGCTATTTAAAGAAAATGGAAGAGTTTGAAATAGAGAAAGCTATTGTTTTTCCCTTTCCCTCACCAAAAGCGCAGTGGGGTGAGGACGAATTCTGGTATAAGAGTGAAAATACAGAATTGCTCGAAGAAATCCTAAATTTTAAAGGAGTTTTATTTTTTTTACCTGCTTTTAATCCAAGAGATAAAAAAAGCGTTTCCTACGCTCTTTCCCTCTTAGAGACTTATGATCTAAAAGGGCTAAAGCTTCACACGAGAGCTGTGGAAACAGATCCGAGTAAAATTCCCCAACTTGTATTTAAAAAAACAAGAGAATTAGACAAACCGCTAGTTTTACACATAGGAAAAGAAGGAGAACTTGAGAGGAAGAGTGTTGACATATCGCTTAACGCAGCCATGAAGGTGGCCCGTAAAAATCCTGGGAATCGCTTCGTTTTTACCCATCTAGGAAGACTTCACAAAAAAATCACAGAGGCATTAAAGTTAGAGAATGTGGTAGCCGATACTGCTGCTCTATCTTTAAAGGGAATTGAAGGCACTTTTCTAACATGCTCGTCACATCCTATTCTAGCAATTCTTGACTCTAAAGGGATAATTTCTCGCCTTGTGGAGATGGGTTATGAAGATAAATTATTATGGGGTAGCGATGAGCCATATGGTTTGTCGTACATTTCAGAATTAGAATACGTTAAGGAGAATGACCAGCTTGATAGAAACTGCATAGAAAAATTACTCTATAGAAATGCAAGGAGTGGTTCGGAGTTT
>CAZPML010000207.1:0-1708 GCA_964587675.1 uncultured archaeon | reverse complement strand
CATATGGTATATGAACTCCATATGATTCGGAAAACACTATATCTGAATAGAGAATGCCATCGCTATTTATCCTACTATTAACCAGGGCAACTATAAATTTCTTGAAATTAACTAAACTAATATACTTGAACTCATTTTCAGGTAATCTTACATTAATGTTCTTCAGGATAAATGGATTTATTAAAAGCGGAATTTCAAGAATTCATCATACTCTCCACTATTATATTGGTAGAAATATTTTCTATACTCTCCATTAGTATAAAGTCGAAGAAATAGCGCGTATTTATTCAACCTTTTTTTCAACTAAATTAAGAATTATATTTTTAAAATCCAACATTGTTTTGGGGATAATTGAAGTCTTAATGTTTAAACTCCAAAAACCATATGTACTATGACTATGCATATTTGGATCATATCCATGATCGCTTACAATTAAAATTGCTAATGAATTATTTTTATTAATTATCATTTTCTCAATATTCGTTGCAAGCCCCTTATAATATCTTGCAAGAGATATCATAGATTTAATATTCTTAGGTCTATAAAGCATATGATTAGCTATATCTATACTTTCTATGTAGGAGAATATACAGTCATATTTCTCTATGGCAGATGTAGTTTCCCTTAATACTTCCAGATCATGACTGTATACTTCATCAAGAAGTTCTA
The DNA here is from genome assembly GCA_964587675.1 of uncultured archaeon. GTDB lineage: Archaea > Halobacteriota > Archaeoglobi > Archaeoglobales > Archaeoglobaceae > CAZPML01. The sequence goes on along the minus strand of CAZPML010000207.1, from coordinate 1,039 downwards.
TTCGTTTTTTGAGATCAACATTAAAGTATCTTGAGAATGTCGCCCTAATTTTAGCATGATAGGGATCTCCGAGACCTGGGAATTCCGAACACCATACCTTATATCCCTTTCTGCGAAGTTCTTCAACTATTGTTTTCTCTCTAATATTTAAGGGTATTGATTCTATACTATATAGTGATTCCGCAACTTTCTTGAGATTATAGATTCCCAATTTAGTTAAAAGATTTCGAATACCAAGATTCCTTTTACCTAAGATTTTTAACTTAAATTTATAGAGTGGTGTTAGAAAACCATATCCTACAGAGTCTCTTTTCATTCTTATCTCCTTTATAGTGAAATTATATCTGTAAGATGGTTCACCAAGCAGAAATGAAGCCCATATCAATGGAGTATATAAAGGTTCTCCTTTCTGAACAGCTATGGTTACATCATGTATACCATGATATTTTTGCATGTAAGTTTTCAGTTCCCAACGTTCTACAAGCTTTGCTTCCAAACCATCTATTGCAAGCACTAACGTTTTCAATATTTTCACCAATTTTTAATATAATGTTAGCAATCTTATATTAGATTTATGCTTAAATTAAGAGAAAGTAAATGGGGCTGGAGCCTCGATTTAAGCAAAGCCAAAGCTATGAGGCAAGTATTTTAGGCCAACTAGTCTTGTTGGCTAAGAAGATTGGTGAAATATGTGGCTTTCTTGGAAGAATGGCTGAAGGTCTTGCTGAAAAAGGTGAAAAATATGGCTTGATTTAAACGGTTCCAAGTATAGGTAGAACTCTTGCCTACATAATTTTGGCAGAGATGAGTGATGTAAGATACTTTCCCTCTACAAGACATTTTAAAAGCTATTGTGGTTTATCGCCAAGCCTTAGGGAGAGTAGCGGTAAGGCTAGGCTTAATAGATGTAGGCATAGAAATCCATATCTAAGATATGCATTCTATCAGGCAGCTGTAGTTGCAATCAGGATTGATGATGAGCTTAAAGATTCTATGATAGGCTTAGGGCTAGGGGTAAGCATCATAAGGTTGCATTGAT
>CAZPML010000206.1:0-1711 GCA_964587675.1 uncultured archaeon | reverse complement strand
ACCTGAGTCCGCAACTCTTTTTATAACCGAATATTTAGTCTCCTTCCCAAAATACGTCAAAAAATAGTCTGAAGAAGGACTTGTGGTTGAAGGATGAAATGCTTTGCAATCTATCGGTGGATATATGACATCATGAACATTAATCCCCCATCTCTGATACATTGATGCACAGAATTTTGAATTTGCAATTATCAGGCTTTGGGAATTCGCTATGCTGCTCATCATTTTTCTGTCGGCACGCTCTATAAATTTTCTCAAAAAGGTATGAACCAATTTTAACGGAAGAGAGAATTCTTGGCTAATGTCATCCAAAGCCGTTGATAAAGGTCCCTGGAGATACCAAACTTTAGATGGGATTGAGAAGTTTTGGGAAAAATTTATTGTGATCTCTTGTTCATTCAGCTTTTTTGAATTCATTTTCAGAAAAGCTTCCTTTGCCCAGCATTCCAGCCATAACAGGGATGCCCCGTACTTCTTCGATAAAAGATTTAATCTAAGGTTTCTGGGATTTATTCCTGCTGATTTTAGATATTTCTCAACGTTCTTTGACATATACGGCGAAACAATAGATACTTCAAGTCCCTTTCTGGCGATGGCCTCTGCTAAATAAACCGCCGGCCTCACCGAACCCTCAAGATCCACCATTACATCGCATGCGATCGAGACCCTCAAATAACCGCCTCAGACATTATAACCATGTTGTACAATTCAAAGCTTTATAAAAATTATGACAATGCATTCACTTGCATTTTCAAGCTTATGAGCTTAATGATAAGCAACTTAACTTTTGTTTTAAAATATTACGAAAACTTGCGCATATGAATCAAGATCTACTAATCATCTAAGAATAGAATAAACTAGTGTCTAGACCGCAATCTTATGGAAACTTTCTAGAGAAAAACTCTCTCTATATTTCTATTCTGGAAATATTCTCTTTCTAATAGAACTTTTCTATAGAGGATAAATCCGCTACGCTTATAATTAATTCCGAGTCCAATATTATTGTGGTTAAATTGACCGATAACTCCAAAGAAAAGGAAGAGTCGAGGAAAAAGCTTATTGAAAAGGCGGCTATCCCAGTAATAATCAGACATAAAAACTGGGAGGAATTCAAGTCAAACGCTGAGAATGCATCAGCCATCTCCTTCCTTCTCCGAGAGGAAGAAGGTGTGTTTCAAGCCGACGCATTAAAGGAAGGCGCAATATACGCCTACAGCGGAACCATTCCCAAAATGAATGTGCTGCTGAAGCTGTGGCTATCCAAGGAACTTAAAGTCGACGAGGAAAAGATTTTCGAGGGAGTGCTGTCGATAGGCTAGGATGAAACGAGGCTTTCAAGATAGTCCACAGAGGGAAAATCTGAAAGAAAATGCACTTCAGCCAATGAGAAAACCTCATTTCTTCTCAGGAGCTCCTCCAGATTTTTCACGTAACTCCTCTTGAGGTCAAGCAGTATGAAGATTACCTTCTCGCCAAGCGACATGTTTAACCCGTACCTAACCGACTCGACGATTCCAAGGTTCGCCGTGTTCCTCAAAAACCTAACCTTAACCCTAGAACAGATATTGCTGAAGACCCTGATGTAAAGCCAGATCGTTTTGAGAATCCCCTCATTAACGCCGTTGTCTATGATTATAAGTTCGCAGAGCCCTCTAAACCTCTTCAGGAACTCCAGCAACACAACCATATAATCGATGTGGAAAGGGGTATC
>CAZPML010000205.1:0-1717 GCA_964587675.1 uncultured archaeon | reverse complement strand
ATGAGGAGTTTAAGAGGAGGGTCCACTGGGTTAAACCAATTTACGTTTGCGAGGTTGAGTTTTTAGAGTTGACGAGGGATGGTAAGTTGAGGGCCCCAGTGTTTTTAAGATTAAGAGAAGACAAGGATCCAGATGAGTGCAGGATAGAAGAGCTTAGCTAAGCACAGCGGGTTTCAGGCCAAAGAGTTCTGCACAAGTTACGATTCTTCTCCCAAGATTCTCTCCCAATTCCCAAACTTCATACGTTCTCTCCCTGAACTTTGGCTCCCTTGGCAAGTGGTGGTCGTATATTATGAGTTTTGGATTTGATTCCTCCAAAATTCGGCATGCATTCGAGATACACCTTCTGAAGTTTATAAGGTTCAAAGTGTATCCGAGCATGTAGGTCATCGGGCCGTCGAGTATGAGGTAGTCTGGATCTTCCGAAATTATCCAATCAGCATAATCTTCGATGATTGGACCGTTGAGATCAGACGTGTGGATTAGCTTCTCACCCCCGTACTCAACAACTACTGAACATACCCAACCGACTCTGGAGAATTCTATTCCATGGAAAAAGGGTTTTGTGAATCGAACCTTCGTTTTACCAAACTTGAATTTCCTACCATCTATAAATTTAACCTCAATGTTTTCAAAGCTAAACTCTGGAATTCTCTTGTATTTACACCAATTCTTTGCCCTCGCAAAGAACCATTTTCTTCCTTTTTCCAGCAACTCATTCCTTCTTTCGGTATAATCTCCAAAATTCATATTTTTTGCGAGTTCTAAGTCTTCCATTGGATCCCCAAAATCTTTCTCCCTTGGTTCTTCTAGGATGTCGCCCAAAGTTCCATCAGAAAATTCTCTGCAAATGTTTCCGAAGAATTTCTCAGCCCTCTTCCTCTGTGAATCATTTATGTACTCGTTTGGATTCTTTGTCAACAAGACCTTCCCGGAGTACATTTCCCTGTCAAAATCTGTAAAGTGATCGTAGTGGTAGTGAGTTACAACAACGATTTCTGCTCCTTTTGAGGCTTCCTTTATCTTCCTTCTCGCTTTCTTGTACCACTCAATTTTCCTAGAACTGCTTGCCGGGAAACTTGGGTGCATTACCGCAACTCCAGGATCGATGAGGATCTTCCTATCTGTTTCAACCAAAACGCACGAGGATTTCGCTCCTAAAGAGTCGAACCAGATTGGAATCAGTTTCATAAGCTAATTTACCTCACTTAAATTTGATTTTTCAAATCTGCAATTGATGAATTTCCCATCGTCTAAAGATTAATAGCATACATTTAAATTTTATAAAGTTTGTTAACGCGTTATCTGGAATGTCTGAAGATTCGATGCCACTTTCGAGGACTTGAGTCGAAGAGATTCGATAACCTTGTGGTTTTCAATACTAAACCCCATTCTAATTCCTTTTTGTAAACCAAAAGATGGACAAATATTTTAACTAGAAAAGCAGTTTTGATTCGTGAACAAGAAGACCAATAATCCATCTGACTATTCCGCCAAAGACATAGAAGTTCTCGACGATCTCCAGGCAATCAGAAAAAGGCCTGGAATGTACATTGGTGGCGTTGGGGTGAGGGGTTTACACCACCTGCTTTGGGAGGTAATTGACAACAGCATCGATGAAGCTCTGGCCGGTTTCTGTAACACAATTAAAGTGAGATTGTACAAGGACGGATCTGCTAGTGTTGAGGACAATGGAAGGGGGATTCCAACCGAGATG
>CAZPML010000204.1:0-1725 GCA_964587675.1 uncultured archaeon | reverse complement strand
GTTTTCAGTAAGGATTTCGTTTTTAATCATTGATTCGTGCATAGATGGGACGATGGCAACTGGAAGATTCGATCCGATTGCAGTCAATGCAAAAATTGTGACTGGAGTGTCCGCAACCCCACAAGCTATTTTAGATATCGTTGTTGCGGTTGCCGGAGCTATGAGGAGTAGATCAGCTAAACCTTCAGAACCCACAAACTTGACGTGCTCAACAGAACCCGTTATCTCCGTGATAACTCTTCTACCGGTTGCAAATTCAATCGCAAAGGGATGAATAATTTTCTTGGCAGAATCGCTCATAACAGCCAAAACTTCTGCCCCTCTTCTCTTCAGTTCCCTTGACAACTTTACACATTCAACAGCTGCAACGCTTCCCGTAATCCCAAGAACAATTAACCTACCATCAAGCTTTTTGCTCCTCTCCATTTCCTTTTGCACGCAGAACACCTCTCAAAAAGATATCAGCGTTTCCACTTTCAATAGCACGCCTATACCTAGGCTTTTTCAACGTCGCTTCAATTTTTGCTAATTTAGAAATCGTTTCAGGATCCATCTCACTAACCGATACTACTTCTTCCTCCTCCTTTAAAATTTCAGATTCTTGTTCTACTATCGAGAATTTTAACGGTTCCTCGATTCTTCTCTTTTCTATAATTCTCATTAAAGAATCTTCCCAAGCTTCACGCCAAGGCGCATCCGTAGCCACTTCCTTGGTAAAATAATTTAACCTCTCAACCCTAATTAGATCGTAGGGACATGCATTCTCGCATGCTCCACAATAAATGCAGAATTTTTCATTGAAATGAACCCTCCCTTTATCTTTCGAAACGTACCAAACTTTGTTGTGTTTGCAAACTTTAATACATGCTGCGCAACCCACTGGATCGCACCTACTCATCCTTGCTTCGAATAAGCTAAGTTTGCCTTCAATTGGCTTTATTGTTTTTGCTGCTTCGTATGGACAGACAGCCTCGCAGTAACCGCAATGAGAACACAAATCTTGGTCGATGAAGATCTCAGCTATTTTTTCGGGAAGTTTATAATCTATCCTTTTTCCTCCCTCAATTTTTATTGCCTCTTCCGGGCATATTTCCTCGCATAACTTGCAGTAATCGCAAGATGATTCATCGATTAGTATGTCCGAATATGGCATTATGTCTTCTGGGGATACTTCTTTTTCAACCATCTTAAAAACACTACAAAATTCGGCACAAATACCGCAAAAGTTGCATTTATCCCTATCTACTATTACCTTCCCCTTCACACTCTCCTCGTTTTTCTCTTCAATATCTTCCCTTTTTAGGTAAATTTCTCTTGTAATAGCATTAGTTGGGCAAACTTTGTAGCATAGCGTGCATTCTTTACACGTATCATACTTGTACGTATACATGACGGGTGAAAGGGTCAAAGTTGATTTATCGACCTTCTCACCATTAATATAAAATTCAAATGCATTGTACGGGCAGAACGAATAGCAAATGCCGCAGTATGCACATTTTAGATGGTCGATGATAACTGGAGGCATGTCAAGACCGAGAGCAATATCGTGAACCGGTCCAAGTTCGATGGCATTCACCGGACACGCGTAAACACATATCCCGCAACCATTGCATCTCCTGTAGTCGTAAACTAATTCTCTAATTTCCTCGCCAACCTCCTGATAGTACCTAAACTTCCCCTCTAATACCTCCACATCCCTTTTTACTTCCATTTCTTACACCTTCA
>CAZPML010000203.1:0-1743 GCA_964587675.1 uncultured archaeon | reverse complement strand
GGAGCTGCGGCCGGATCCGAAGAGTATGTCTTGCAGTAGTCTTGATGGAAAACTATTTTCATGGGGACTCATCTCCAACCTGTTACATTGTTATGTTTGGTCTAAACGAGGCTTTAATCTTTCCAGTATTCGATCTTTACTTGAAATATTCTGTCAAAATTTTTCGCAAAGGAAAGTAACCACGTATGCCGGAATGCACCCGTGACGAAAAACTCTGTGGGTTCATTCCGTGGAGCCGGGGCGGGATTTGCACTTAATGAGAGCTGGTGATATCTCTATCAAATCCCAATTTTTTATTCAAAAGAATTTTGCCATAAAATCAAGAGATGACTATGAAATTTAGATTAGGCTTTGAAAAGATTCCGGATATCCGATTAGGGTATTAATGTTCAAAGAAAGCATATTTTTGATGTAACTCTTTGTTTATTGTGCCTCAGAATCAAACTTAAAATAATTTCATGTATAATTTTTCTACGTGTCGGGTTTCATTGAATTAAGCTTTGAGGTCTTGATTTTTATATAGGTTTTAATTAATAGGCAGTCAAGTGAAATTCCTGAGGCAAGCTAAGAAAATTATGGAAATATGGGGTAAGTGGTAAAATGGTTAAACTTATACCAATAAGCTACAGGAGGAAAAAATATCCCAACGGAATAGTCCCAACAATTGAGGAAATTCCGGCACATTTCGATAGTAAGATAACTGATTCCAATATGGATTACTCTCTTCATACAGAGTACTCTTATGGCCCACGAAAATTTACATGCCCAGCCTGTAAAGACCTGCCTGGGGTAAAAGTAAAGGATAGTAACGGAGTGCCAAAATTGTGGTTTAATGATTCGTGGGTAAAGGATTTCGTTCGGTTTATATTGCGATTTATAGGAGACAAAAAACCTCCTAGAATTATTGAAATCCATCCACCCTTTGATGATTATTGCAAAAATATAGGTCAATTTATAGATCTATACAAGTGTTTCGAAGATGAGATATTATCAAGATATTGTGGGATAGAAATCTTGATTGAAAATCGATATGGAAGCCGATATAGTGAGGGGGAGTTCATATTATCAACAGTATATGATCTGAAAGAACTTGTAGAATTGATAAAGGAGCATAATTTAAGATTGCGAATCGCTCTTGATTTTCCGCAACTATTTTCGGCACATAATTTTGATGTTGGAAAAATTTCAAGGAATGGATTATTAGATATATTTAAACATCTATATCCTATACGGAAGCACATTGCAAGCGTTCATCTATGGGGTAAGTGTATAGGAAAAAATGGCAGGGTAAGTGCCCATGTAGGGACATTAGATTCGTATTTTAAAGGATTGAGGTGTAAAGACATAACTGCTGATAACGTAATCACACTAAATTCATATATCGGGGTAGCTACTTCAAATGATGACAAGAACATTAAGAGAGTCTTTTTAATGGAATTGTACAATTTACTTAATGATGGCTCAACGAGGTATTTTCTTCCAGAGGTAAATAGCAGATCCGAACACTTACAATCGATTGTAAGAGATTTAATTGACTCAGGTTTTAAATTTATATGAGCTTTTGCTTTAGCAAAAAGCGATAGAAAATAGTTTGCTCTATCTACTGAGTTTCTTTCCAGTATTCGATTTTTCCTTGAAATATTCTGATAAAAGTGTTAGGTTCTGTCAAAGTTTTTCCGCATTTCTTGCATTTGGACATTTCTAATGGTTGATACATGGGGATCATAATTCTAACTTTTGATT
>CAZPML010000202.1:0-1747 GCA_964587675.1 uncultured archaeon | reverse complement strand
ATCAAGATTTGCTCCAGCAGCCATTCGAGAGGCAAGCTGGAATTTTGAGGAGTATTCTTTTCTGCATAAGTACGATTTAAGCAGGGTTAAAGTTTGCGACGTTGGAAATATAAATTGTGATGGAAGCTTTTTCGATATTCAAAAGAGAGTTTCCAAGTTGATATCACGACTTCATGCTATCCCGATTGCCATTGGTGGCGAGCACAGTATAAGTTATTTAGTTGCGAAGGAATTTTGTGATGCCTGTTATTTAGTTTTCGATGCACATTTCGATTTGAGAGATGAATTCGACGGTGACAAATTTAGCCATGCATGTATCACGAGAAGGATTTTCGAAGAAGGAATAGATGTAATAATTGTTGGAGTCAGAAGTGGCTCTAGAGAGGAAATAAAATTTGCAAAAGAAAATGAGATTCATTTTTTCAGTCCGTGGGACTTGAGTATTTCGAGGATTGTAAGCTTACTGGATGAATACGATAAAGTTTACGTTTCATTGGATTTCGATGTCTTTGATCCATCATATGCGCCGAGTGTGTCTACGCCTGAACCTTTCGGAATTTCGCCAATCGATTTTATTAAACTTCTAGACAAGATTCCAAGTGAAATCGTCGGATTTGACTTGGTCGAAGTTATACCAGATGACCTCAAAGTCACTCAATCACTAGCAGCAAAGTTAATATTCGAGTTTATAGCAAGCGTAAAATCGAGAGCATGAAAGTTGAGGAGTATTCATTTGGAAGAATTAAAATAAGTGGGAAAGAATATACAACCGACGTCATTGTTGGTGAAGACCTTATAATACCAAACTGGTGGAGAAAAGAAGGGCATAGAATCCAAATCAATGATGTCAAAGATATTCTTGCTTATAAACCTGAAATTGTTATCTTCGGAATTGGCGCAAATAGTAGGGTCGTGGTCGATGATGAGGTGCGAGCGAAGTTAGAGAGTATGGGTTGTGAGGTAATTATTCTCCCATCTGACAAGGCTGTGGCTAAATATAACGAAATTTTAAAATCTAAAAAAAGAGTTCTCCTCGCAATTCATTTGACTTGTTAACTCACTTGCACAATTTCATTTTCTAAGAATTCCCCCGAAAACTGTAAATACAGTGACAAACATCATTATCTGGTGATTTAAAATGATGGATAAGTTGTCTATTTTCACTCATATCATAAATAATCCGGTCACAAAAAAAACACTTCAAAGTATCTCAAAGTATTGTGAGAATTGTAAAAAGAATAGGCTAGAAGTGGCATTAGAACTGTTTGTAGGAGTAAGAAAGGATGCTTGCGTTGGTTGTAAATTAGCACAAAAGGCCCTTGAACCAATTCTTTCCAAGGGTGCTGAGGCTTTTAACGTTACTGTAGATGAGCTAAAAGAGAAATTTAAGGATGCATACTGGAGGAAAGGATTAGCAAGCGTTATCAAAGGTCTGGCAATTTTTGGAGTTCGAAAGCCATTCGTTCCTGGTGCACCCTTCCAGGTTGTTTGGGATATAACGTACGCTTGCAATCTGCGGTGTAAACATTGTTATGCGACCGCGGGGAAAGCTTTAAATGATGAACTAAATACGGAAGAGGCTCTGGAAGTTGTCGATAAACTTGATAAGTTGGGTGTTACAATAATTGCTTTCTCAGGTGGTGAACCACTAATCAGAAAAGACTTCTTTGAAATAGCAGAGTACGCTTCAGGAAAAGGGATATACGTTGCCGTAGCCTCAAATGGGACACTAATTGACGAAAAAATG
>CAZPML010000201.1:0-1759 GCA_964587675.1 uncultured archaeon | reverse complement strand
AATATAAGGTTACACCAACAAATCTAACTTGATGAGGCTTAATGTTGTGATTTGGAAAGAAGAGGATGTTTTTGTCGTTAAGGAAGTTTTTACGGGAGTTACTACGCAGGGGGAGACGATAGAAGAAGCTTTAAACAATATAAAGGAGGCTGTGGAATTGTATCTTGAAGAAAAGCCAGAGATCAAAGAGGAACTTGGGAAGCTAGATGTTGTCTGAATGTCGAAATTGCCGAGATCATCGGGTTAAATTTGAAGGAGATCGCAAAAGTATTTGCAATACTTGCGTTCATGCCACATGCAGCGCTTCGGCAAATCTTTGTTGAATTCGAGGAAACATAGAATTTCATTTTTGTTTGGTATCACCTCCCAATTACTATTATTTCATCGACCCTTTCATCCAGCTTTTCCTTGCCTTGATTCCGGTACAGATATACAATGCTCATTCGAACTCCTTTCCAAGCCTTAAACCCACCGATATCCATCGCTTCATCTTCCCATGCAAATCCCTCCAGTGAGAGGGATTCGCCGGCGACCTCGGAAGCAATGAAGAACATGTTCTTATAGCGAGAAATATCGTGCAAGCTTAGCAGCTCTTTCAATTCCTCATCCGTAACGTTTTTGTAATGCAATTCAATCCTTTCATCATGTTCAGAGATTTCAAGCGAGAAAGCATCAGCAGATTCGCTGTATTGAAATTTGAATACAACGGGCAACTCCGGCTTGACAAGGGGATGGGCAATGACCTCAACTGAATGTTCGGAACCAGAATACCCTACGTCGCAGAAATAGATTTTGTTATAACGTTTCAATAGTTCCTCGACCTTCTCTCTTCCCACCTTCTCCCCAAGAACTCTCTTTGCGGCATCCAGAATGGTGGGATTCTCCTTTCCAAACAGCTTTTTTCCAAGTTGCTCGTAGTTATAAGCTTCTGGAATTTCGACGATCGGAGATCCTTTATCTTCCTCCCATACGCTTTTTACTTTTCCAGAAGGGCCGACCTCGATGTGAACCACGCGAACCATCTGAGTATAAGCCGCCACACCCACTACGGTTACGAGAAGTATCGGAACCACGAGTTTAAGTATCTTCATGGTCACTTGTTCACCCCACGCCATATTTTTTTCAAATCCAAAGGCGTAAACGGTTCTGGAAATTGGTCTGAATTTTCGTCTTATTTAAGTAATTATCGAATTTTCGTCTTATTTAAGTAATTATCTAAAAAAGATCTGCGAAAGAAGAGGCTTATGAAAAGAAATTTTTTACCGCAGTCGAATTCGTGAGAACGGGAGAGAAAAGTTAAAAGATTACGACTTTGAGGGCCAAAAAGCTAAGATGGTTAGATGGTTTGTTCGTTCTTAAGACTCAGCTTAAGTAAAATGCCGGCTGAAGCTTGTGGGAAAATAGAGAACGGTTTGGAAGATTTGATAAAAAAGGTTCATCCACAAAATTGAAGAATTTCGTGGATGGGATCGTGTGGTTCACTTCACTCCTTGGAACAAGCCTCAGTCCGCACATCAGCTCCTCTCCATCTTCGATCAGCTCACCTCCGCAGATGCAGCGCGAGTTTTCGACTATCCACTTCAACCCTTATCTACCGTAATTGCCCGCATTCCATCACCGCAGGGCTTTGGAGCTCGATTTCGACGAACCTGAAAACCGTTGAAATTCTCTCGCTCGACGGAGGTGAACTATGAGGTTTTCAATTATTCTTTCGGCTCTTGGTTTGTTAGCGAGTTTGATGAAAGCTTGATGAAAAATT
>CAZPML010000200.1:0-1770 GCA_964587675.1 uncultured archaeon | reverse complement strand
CCAGAAATATCGTGAAATACCTCTCCCGGTCGCTGTCCTCCAAATCCCGCATAAATCGATACACATCCATAGGGCTCTCAATCGTGTAGGGCTCATACTCCTCAAGGCCTTCCCGAACAAGCTTGAGGCTGATCTTATAGCCTTTATAGACCTCCCCGTCGAAGCAGGATTTCTTGGCCATTAGAAAAACTATTATGAACGGATTTTTGATATCTTCTGAACAAACCATGCTAATCATGCACTTTTTGCTCCCGTTACGAAAATGGCAGGAGGAAGTGATTTGGAAGGTAAGATTAAATCCTAATTAGGATTAGCTATCATTTCCGTTGGTATTTTTACGAAATCATACAGAATAACTCCATTACGTCGTTGCATTGGAATCAAAAGAATATAATCGTTAGGAGATAAATGTCTAACAAAATGCTGTGGAAATGTGAGCATCATTATCTCTCTGTAAGAGCGAAAGTCAATTACAGTGCTCTTGTTAATAACTGCCATAACGCGAACTTGCATTGCTTTGAAAGTTATCTTTTCAACTTTTCCAAAGAGCTTGTACCGAAGAGGTCCTAAACTACCGAATGTCCGTGTAAGCTCTCGTGAAAACTGTTGTTCAGGAACATACAAACAACAAGGTGGTCGAGAAGGCGGTTGAGGTTCTGCTCGTTTTTGTAAACAAAACAGAAAAAATGCAATGGCGGAGATCAAAAACAGGCTCGTTATGAGCTTATTTTTTTGCATTGTTACCATCTTCTTTCCTCAGCTGGTTCTTTGATATCTATATCTCTGTTTTAAGCTCCTCAAAAATAGCTTTTTGAATGTTCCAACCTTTTTCAAGAAGTTGTTCGAATGTATCTTCATCCCAGGGCTTAGTACCTTTACGAATATCGTCATACAAGTTGCGGTACTCTTTTAAGGCGGACTCTACTTTTTCAGATTTAAAAAATATTTTTATATAGTTCATTTCTCTATTTAAGTCTCCAAGCGCATCAACTCTGCGTTGTTGATATTCTTTCGGATCTTCCTTTTTTGCGCCTTGTTTTTCTGTTCTTTGAATAAGGTCAGTATAAGCATTAAACATTGCAAGAGCTTTGCAAAATCGAAGATAAGATTCTATTTTTTCTTCTAATATTTTCATTTCTCGTGTATAGTGCTCTTTTTTTCTCCAATAAAAGTGATTAATTGCAGCCCCACCCAAAACTGCTAAAAGAACCGCTGAGATATGGAACAACCCCGGAATAAGATTCTCATGAACTGGTTGCTTCGCCGCGAAATATAAAATCGAAGAGCAAGCAATCCCTAATAATAGTAATAAAACACCTATTATTATCTTATCCAAGATGGTACTCCATCGGAAATAAATGTGTGTGTAAATAAGGGCAAAAAAGAGTTGTTCGAATGAACCATCACAAGTATTTAGCAACAATAAGAATGATTTGTAAAGAGCTAATCGCCCATCACCCTACTCACCCAAATGCTCCCTTCACCTCTCAAAAATCCCCACTCACCACCCCAACTCCTTCCCAAAAACCCTCCTCAGCGCCTCGGTCAATTTTTCCCTTGACCGCTCAGAGGGCTTCCTGCCCCGCATCTCCCAGTTGATCACAGTGTCCTCGCTGACGCCGACCAGCCTGGCGAAGTCCTTTATGAGCATGCCATGGTCGAGCCTGAGCCTGCGGAGCCATTCACCGAAGCCCTGGGGCTCCCTCGGATAGCCGGGTTTGAAAAGTCCAGGACCTGGTTTTGAGGAAATTGTGTATAATGGCCCTGAGG
>CAZPML010000199.1:0-1787 GCA_964587675.1 uncultured archaeon | reverse complement strand
TCTCGGTGGAATTTACTCTCTGTATTACAAGTTTGTTTTAGGTGGTTCGATCTTCGTGAGGGGAGTTTTATCTTTGCTAATCTTCATAATAGGTCTGCAATTCCTGCTTTTTGCAATGCTGTTTGACATGCAACAAGAAAACAGTAAGGGGTGGTGGTATTAGCTACGATAAAATTTGGTTAAAATCTTTTTGCTTCCAATAGCCAGAATAATCACCAAGCCAACAACTTCTGAAATAAACGTGTAGGATAAGGATGATGTATACTCCTTGAGGATCGTCAGGATGTACTGATAAAGGGGTATCGGATCCGATGTTGGAAAGTTGCCGAAAATTGGCCAGAGCAGAATTTTTGGCTGTTCCCACATTTCATCTTCAGCTAAATGCAATGCTGAAGCAAGAGATAGTGTTAAGGCTTTCCTCTTCCACAAACTAATCAGAGCTAAAACGAGGACAAAGAGTAGAGTATGCCCAAATAGCCTTCCACTCCCCAGAGGCAGTGCAATCCTTCCAACGAGTTTATCCAAAATATCTGGGAGCAATGAGCCGATTAAAACAAATCGATAGTCAAAATCATGCTTGGTTAAGCGGCTGATTATATAAAAAGATCCGAGAGTTATCCCGATGTGTCCGAAGAGTAGCATAATTTTTAATGACTTAAGGTTTTTAAAATATTTTTGGATAAAAACTTTCTAATGCCGTTTGAGTGCAAAAACAGGAAAAACTCGGAAGAGCTTGGAGATATGAAGGATTGAATTTCACACTATCTAAATACAAAAAATTGTGCTCAGTTTTTGTTTGAGGAGTAATAATAACGGGAGGACAATTTCTATGGAATATAAGTTATTTGTTACAATAGATGTCGAGGACTGGTACCACATTCCATCAGTCTGTGGCTCGCCATTTTCAGTTTACAAAGATGTAAATGAGTTCTTCGAAAAATGGAAGGGTAGATATGATTATCTATCTGAACCAACAAAGAGAGTATTAGACCTGCTGGATGAATTTAACATAACTGCCACATTTTTCGTTGTTGCGGATGTAGTTGAAAACTATCCCGGATTAGTAGAGTTGATTGCTGAAAAAGGACATGAAATAGCCTGTCATGGACTGCATCATTCTTTGAAAATACATCCCAAAACAAAAAAACCCTTAATGAGCATTGACGAATTTAAAAGAAGAACATTGAAGGCAAAAAAGATGCTTGAAAAAGCTTGTGGAGATAGAGTTATTGGATATAGGGCTCCTGGAGCCTATGTTGCTGGCTGGATGCTTGATGCTTTAGAAGATTTAGGGTTTAAATATGATTCATCAGTGTGTGTAAATTCCATATACAATAAAACCGACTCATCCTTGAGAGGTGTGCAAACTTACCCGTATTATCCAAAAAAAGGAAGCTTAGAACCAGGAGAAAAAAGGAATTTCGTAGAATTTCCATGGACTTATTATGAGATTCTGGGTTTCAAATTTCCAACTTCGGGTGGACCTATGCTAAGATTCTTAGGTGGGCGAATTATACTTATAGGTTTGAAACATAGTTTGAAGAGAGGACATACAGTATTTTATTTTCATCCCATCGATGTTTCGAGAGAGAAATTCCCAAAGATTGGTAGGGGAAGACCTTTTTATTGGTTTATTAAAGGTGAAATTGTTGAGAAAAGACTAAAATTTATTTTAAGTAATCTAAAGGATGTTCGTAAGGTAACTCTAAATGAAGCTTTAGGTGAATTTTATGACTGAAGTGGAATTATTGAAGAAAAAATACGAGAAGGAATGGGACTACTTTGTG
>CAZPML010000198.1:0-1839 GCA_964587675.1 uncultured archaeon | reverse complement strand
AACTTGGAGTTTTGCCAACACGAAATTTTATAACCGGAGTATTTGAGGGAATCGAAAAGATATCTGGTGAAACATTTGACAAGTTTACTATTAAAAAAGAAACGTGTTTTTCGTGTCCCATTGGATGCGGGCAGGTTAGGGTTGTGAAAGACGGTCCATACGCTGGATTCGAAACTGTGGGACCTGAATATGAAACCATAGTTATGTTTGGTTCACATTGCGGTAACAGTTGCCCCGAAGCTATAATAGCAGCAGATTCGCTCTGCGATAAGCTAGGCTTAGATACAATGTCAACAGGTTACGTTATAGGCTTTGTTATGGACCTATACGAAAAAGGCATTCTAAGCAAGGAGGAAACAGACGGACTGGATTTGAGATTCGGAAATCATCAAGCAATTATAGAAATGATCAAGAAAATTGCGTTTAAAGATGGAATTGGAAAAATATTAGCCGAAGGATCCTTAGGCGCCGCCAAAAAAATTGGAAGAGGTGCTGAAAAATACGTTATGGCAGTAAAAGGCCTTGAAATGCCTGGCTACGATCCCAGAGGTTTAAAGGGACATGGGCTTAGTATAGCAACTTCTAATAGAGGTGCGTGCCATAACCGCGGTTATGCAACTCAAGAGACAAGAGGATGGCCTTGGCACGAGGATAGATTCGCGGTCAAAGGAAAAGGAAGGCTTGCGGCAATAAACCAGAACAGGTGCTGCATAATAGATTATTCGATTTGGTGTCTATTCTTTGCGTTTAGGGTTAACTTTGAAGTTTACACCGCTAAGTTTCTTCCGGCTGTAACTGGGATTGATGATTTTGGGAGCGTTGACGAATTGTTAAAAATAGGCGAGCGGATAAATAACGTTGAAAGGGCATTCAATGTAAGAGAAGGCTTTACTAGAAAAGATGATATATTTCCAGAAAGATTTCTAAAGGAACCCATGCCTGAGGGTAATTCGAAAGGTCAAATATTTGAGATGAAACCTATGCTAGATGAATACTACGAGGTAAGAGGGTGGGACTTAGAGACTGGAATTCCTAAGAGGGAAAAGTTGGAGGAACTCGGGTTACATGATGTTGCTGAAGAATTACAAAGGCTTGGAAAACTTTAACTTGGCCATAGATGCAATAAAACTTAAATCCACTCGGTACATCTAGTTTTCATGGTGCATGATGTATGGAATGGGTAAAAGATGGCAAATTTATGCACGGAATTAGAAATGGCAAATTAGTGATCAAAGTCCAAAGCACTGGGGAGGAGTACGTTATACCTCTATCTAAAGACGCGGACAAAGTGACAACTACTTTCTGGAGGCACACTGGAGTAGAAGGGCTTTTTCACCTTGCTGCGCTGAAAAAATGGGGCGACGAATACTTTGTATTTCATCGAAAATTCTATAGTCAAATTGGAAGGAAATTAGCTAAAGAGTTTCTAGCGGCTAAGGGTATGAAGGAGGGCGATGGCACGGCTCGAACATTCTTTGAACTCGCTCTTCCACAACTTGAGTTAAGCGGTTTCTTTCTGCTTCCGGAACAGAAGCTAGAATTGGTTGAGTTCAGTGACAAAAGAGTTCATGCTCGTATATGGGGCTGTCCAAATTATGAAGCATGGAAAAGAATGGGCATCTCAGATGAGGATTGCTTAAAACTCTGCAAACTCACCTGCTGGTCGTCCGAAGACCTTGGAAGAAAAGGCTTGGAAAACTTTGATGAAGCATTTGCTCATGTCCTTAATCCAAAGCTAAAATATCGCGTATATCAATGTTTACCTCAAGGCGTAGAATACTGTGACATCGTGCAAGAAATCGAAGATTTGCATAATTTCCTCCCCGGTTTTCGAATCCA
>CAZPML010000197.1:0-1847 GCA_964587675.1 uncultured archaeon | reverse complement strand
AAGGCCTCGGAAACCATACTGGTGTAAACCAAAAGTTAAGCAGTATTCCAATCGATGTGCTAGATTCTAACACGCCATTTACACGACCGTACTCTTCGCTTGTAAACCACGTCATTGTTATGGGCATAACTGCAACTGTGACAAGAACTATCCCTAACCCCAACACAAGACGGAAAGCACATGCTAGGAAATAGTTTGGCGGCGTAAACGCAGTAGCAAGCACACCCAAAGCCATAAATATCGTGCCTATTAAACAACACCTTTTTGCACCAAACTTAGTTACAATCGGCCCCGAAAACAGAACAACCGCAGCGCAAGCCCACATAAGAAACCCGATATAATTTCCAACTCCAGTACTCGAAACGCCAAACTCCACAGCAATATCCGCTGTATAAAGAACTGGAACAAGCATAACAAAGCCGGCGTAAATTCTTATCAGAAACATCAAAGCTGCAAGAAAATACCTGTAACGTGGTAACGCAGACATATTAGATAGATATTAGAGGAATGTTTAAAAATTTTGTGGTATACCGTCAAAAGTTAAATGCTAATTCCTATCAAAGGCACATCCAAATATACAAACCTACCAGCTTCTAACAAACGACAATCTTATAAATCAAAAGAAACAAAAAACTTGTAAAAAAGAAGAATAGAAAAGGGTTGCTATATGCAAGTTAGCATCTTTGACATATTAAGTAAAGCTGCAGAATTAGCTAATAAAGACCCAAAAGTCCAAAAGGAAATGGCTGAATGCGATGGTGACAAGGTAGGCTTCAGATTTACGGATGACACCCCCGTAACAGTTATAACAAACAAAGGTAGACTTCTCGTTGAGCCTAAAGAAAGACCTGACTGTCAAATCGTGATCGAATTGAGCGCCATTTCACTTTGTGACATTTGCGATAAGACTATGTCATTGATGGAAATCAGAGACAAAGGGAAAATTGTCAAGGGAGAACTACATGATTTAATAAATCACATGTTTGCTCTTCTACCATGGTTCGAAGCCATGACACGCTACTACGAAGAAAACCCCGAGTTCAAAAGGCTAGTTGACGAGAAAAAGGGTAAAAAATAGGAGGAGTTTCATGTCCAAGAAGAAAATGACCGTTAAAGAAACTTTCGAATTAATGAAGAAATGGTTCCAACCATCGGCCGTTCCTAATGGATGGGATAGAGTCATTCAATACATTGTTACCGGTCCTGGCGGCGGGAAATGGTACCTGATAATTAAGGACAAGAAACTCACCGTTAAAGAAGGAGAAGCAGAGAAGTATGATGTTCTAATTGAACTCGATGCCGACACCCATATAGGCATATTCGAGGGTACTACAAGTCCTCCAAGAGCTATGAGGCAGAAGAAAATGAAAGTCAAAGGTGCAATGGCAGACATCATGGTCGTGGGCAGGTTATTTAGAGCCAAAAAGGAATAAACTGGAGGCCTTCCGATGTCCGAAATGAGGCTTCCTAGGTATAGATGGGTATTACTCTTAGGCATGTTCCTTCCAATGATTGTTTTTGCAACAATGGAATATATGGCCCCCACTCCGATCGCTAAAATTATAGAAGAGGAACTAGGTATAGCAGAATGGCAAATGGGACTAATCGTAGGTATCGTGGGACTAATCCTTGCACTTTTCCAGTTCTTTACTGGTTTAGTGGTTGACAGGCTTGGAGCCAAGAATACAATAACGCTGTCTCTGACTCTAATGGGTGTTGGCGGATGTCTCAGCGCATTCAGTCCAGATTTTTATACCCTCCTCCTATCACGTCTAATATTTGCAATTGGAAATGTACTCCACATGCCAGCTATCTCACCAATTATAATGACATGGTTTTCGGTTGAC
>CAZPML010000196.1:0-1852 GCA_964587675.1 uncultured archaeon | reverse complement strand
ATCTTTTCCCTAAATTTAACGATTTCCTTTAGGGATGGGAGTAGTGTCTAGAATAAAAAGATTGGTATGAGCATCTAAGCTCATGACATTAACTTAAATGATTTGTATTTGCTCATCGTATTTATATAATTAGTAATTACATTTTGGTGGTGAGATGCAAGTTGTAAAAGGTAAAGAACTAACTTACGATAAGAAAGAAACTCTTACAGAGATGTTTTGGAGAATTGTTAAGAAATATCCAGATGTTAGCGCTTTATCTTTTCTTGAGGGTGGCGAACTGAGATCTCTTAGTTATAGGGAATTTGGTGCTGAGGTTGAAAAGATTGCTAAAGGTTTAATTGAACAGGGGATAAAGCCGGGAGATAGGGTTGCTATTTATAGTAGTACAAGGTATGAGTGGGAACTTTTCGATTTCGCAATCATGTCTGCTGGTGCAATAGTAACAACAATTCATAGCGTTTTGAACAAGGAGCAAGTTAATTACATAATCGACGATTCAGAGAGCAAAATTGTTGTAGCAGAGAATGAGGAATTGGCAAAGAAAATTGAATCTGATGTAACTATTGTTACAATTGAAGGTGGAGATTTAGAAAAACTCATTCAAATCGGCGAAAAGAGCTCGAAAAATCTTTACTGGGATTCAAGGCCTGACGACATAGCAAGTATTGTGTATACTTCTGGGACGACCGGTGAACCGAAAGGAGCGATGCTCACTCATTGGAATTGGAGGTTTAATACAATGTCTGTGATGTCCATAACACCATTTTATCCGGGTGAACCATACATATGTTACTTACCACTGAGTCATGTTTTTCAGAGATTGGTTTTCTTCGCTGGAGTTAGCAGGGCAGCAAATGCAGTTTTTGCTAAGCCTGAAAATTTTGTCGAGACATTAAGGCTCGTTAAACCAGTAGCATTTGTTGCGGTTCCAAGGATTCTTGAAAGGATAAATAGGGGGATATTGGAGAACGTCGAAAACCAATCTAAAATAAAAAAGAAGATCTTCTACTGGGCTAGAGATGTTGCAATTGAATGCGGAAGAAAGATTAGCAGGGAAGAGAAATTTGGATCCTTATTAGAGTTCAAGAGAAAACTGGCTGATAAGCTTGTTTATAGCAAGGTAAGATCTACCTTAGGTCTTGAGAATATTAGGTTCATATGTTCTGCTGCAGCTGAGCTATCCAAGAATTTGGCCTACATGTTCAATGGGATGGGTATTCCGGTTATCGAAGGATACGGTATGACTGAGACAGCTGCACCGACCAATTTAAACCCACTCAAGAGATTCAAACCTGGAACTGTTGGCCCTCCAATTCTTGGAATAGAAGAAGCGATAGCTGAGGACGGGGAGATACTTGTAAGAGGAGAGAACGTAATGGTAGGTTATTGGAAAAAGCCTCACCTAACTAAAGAAACTTTCACGGAAGGTGGATGGCTTAAAACTGGTGACCTTGGTAGGTTCGATGAAGACGGTTACTTGATATTCTTAGGAAGGAAGAAACACATAATCGTACTCGATACGGGGAAAAATGTCTCTCCAATACCTATCGAAGAAGAGCTAACGAAGAACCCATATATCGCTGATGCGCTCATTTTAGGTGACGAGAAACCTTTTATCTCGGCTTTAATCCAGCCGAATTTTAACCTCCTCATAAAACTTGCCAAGCGGCTTGGAGTGGAATATGACGAAAATGAGGTCATAGTAAAGAAACAGGTGGGTGAGGAGGAGGAGGTTGTACAGGTTGGAGAAGACTTAGTAATGAATCCAAAGATCGTTGAATTTTATTCAAGAATAGTAGATGAGGTGAACAACAAATTTGCAAACTATGAAAGAATAAAGAAATTTAAGCTT
>CAZPML010000195.1:0-1853 GCA_964587675.1 uncultured archaeon | reverse complement strand
CAGATGCGCACCACCCGCTCCTTCCCCTTCAAACCCGGCGAACATAAAAGGATTGCTGTAAAGGTGATCGATTTTAGGGGGAATGAGGTGATGAGGGTGGTAAAATTCAACGAAAAGGAGGACAAACATTATGGGTAGAAAATACAGAAATCCTCCCATCGTGGAGGCTGTATGTGAGTTCCGGCTGACGCCCGACACTCCGTGGGACCTAACAATTCCTGGTCTATTTTTTGAGAAGGTGAAGAGCACGTTTACCCAGAGAGAACAACGGGTAATTCAGGAAGTTGAACTTACCCAAGAACCTCAAGGCCTTCAGCAGCAAATTCGCACCACCGAGAGAATCCTACTCTTTACTCAAGACAAAAAGATGCTTGTCCAACTTGGTCCCCGTTTGTTGGTAGTGAACGTATTAAAACCCTACCCCACATGGCAAAGATTTAAACCCCTCATCGAAACGGCCTGGGAGGGATTAAAGAGTGTTTTGGAAGTTAGAGGCTTGCAACGTATCGGGTTACGTTATATTAATCGAATTGAACTGCCTGTATCTGTTGAATTCGTGGAAATAAGCGAATATTTCGCGTTCTATCCATTTGTCGGCCCGCAGCTCCCACGCAATATGGTGTCTTTCATTATTGGAGGCGAATTTCCTTATAAAGAGGGAAGAGATCGTTGCCGCGTGCAGCTTACTCCTGCCCCTGATTCTGGAGACAAAAGTGCATTCATGTTGGATATCGATTACTTTTTGGCTCGTCCCCGTGAGATTGAAGTCAGTAAGGCTCTTGACTGGGTTGAAGAAGCCCATAGTCAGGTCGAAGCGGTCTTCGAAGGCTGTATCACCGATGTATTGAGGAAAATGTTCGAGGAGGTGAAGTGACATGCCTGCCACCGCTGCCTTTCAGACGCTGGCTAAAGGAAAACAGCTTGGGTGGGATGTAAGATATGCAAGTACATCTCGGGTCCCAGATAGTATTCACCAAGAGGGGCAATTTTTCATGGTGTCCTCGATTTGGCGAAAGTGGGTTACACTGGCGCGCTTAGAGGTGCTTGTTACGTCGACAGAGCATCAAAAGATAGAAGAGACACTGTCTATCGTTGCAGAAATCGATTCACTTTTGGAGCAGCTTCAAGAGTCAGGAGTCAACCTTGGTAGACAACATGAGATCCGCGAATATCTATTGCAATTTCCCGATTTAATTGATGTCATTCCTGTGGCAGTTAAAGCGGTTTTTAATCACTTGCCGGAGGCTCATCTGTCTTTAAAAGTCTACCATGATCCAGAGATTAAGGACCACTATTTGGCGCTTTATGTTCGGGTTCAAAAATATGACGAATCAATCGTGGAACGAATTGAAGCTGCAGAAAAGGAATATCTCGAACTGCTCACTGATAAGGGAGGATGGCTTCAGCTAACTACGGACTTTCAGCAGGCGGAGTTTCTATAAATGGCATTTGACTGGAGAGAATTTTTGGAGCTGGCGAAAGACTTAGTAGATCGTGCTGGAACGGGTTATTCCGCGGAGGCAGCAAATCGTGCTGCCGTGAGCCGAGCTTACTACGCTGCATTCTGTTGGGCACGGAACTATGCAGAGTCACAATTGGGTTTTCAAAGAACAGGTGGGGTGCAAGATCACGAACAGTTAAGAAAGCACCTGACGGCACAAGGGAAGCCACAAATGGCGTCTCGTCTTAATAGGTTACGAGGATGGCGGAACGATTGTGATTATAATGATCAAGTTCCTGACATCAGTAATCGAGTGAGAAGTGCTCTTAAAACTGCCGAGAGGGTTATACAGGAGTGTACCTGAAAATACTATGTCTATCCTCGTTGACAATCCCATCATCAATTCTCCTTT
>CAZPML010000194.1:0-1865 GCA_964587675.1 uncultured archaeon | reverse complement strand
GTGAGAGTAATCTTCATGCAGTTGATTGCAGTTTTTATTTGTGTGAATCTTGCAATGATCTTTTTTGTCTTTCTCATTTCGAAAATGTTAAGTACTTTCGCTAGTAACTGCCACCTGTAGTCGTTTGGGTCGACTACGAGCGATATATGCATTTTCTCACCCGGAGGAGGCTTGTGCCTCCTCCTACATAAGTTTTACGGTTTTAAATCGGTTTATTTCTCGTGAAAAGAAGTTCGGTTATGTCTCTTTGCGTGGAAAGGTTCATGAGCTGGTTGTTTGTGGATTAGACAGGTTAGAGAAGAGATTAGATTGGGGGTTGTGTAAGCACCCTAAAACTTAAATTTCGACAGAAAGTTTAACTTAAAACTCCAAGAATTCACTCATTACTTTTTTGCCCAACTACTTCGTAAAACCTCTTGGAATTTCTCCTCATTGGATGGCTTTCGGAGATGTTTTTATCACATGGGTGAATACCGGTTTTACAAAACTCTCTGAAGTGTTCGAGCCATTTTGGGTTCATGATGGGACACTCCTCTATAAATTTTACAAAATTCCTCAGCTGCTTAACAGTTTCAGTATGCAAGGCATGTTCCATTGTGCAAGCATCTTGCTCTGCTATGCTTTTCGGCACTCCCAGGGTCGTTAGAAACTTAACCAAAATTTCCCTCCTCCCTCTAACATCTCTTGCAACATCCATTCCCTTGTCCGTCAAGGTCACATACAGTCTTTTCCTATGCACAACATAACCCTCCCTAGACAGTTTTTCGAGCATCTCGGAGACGGTTGCCGGCCTAACCTTAAGCCTCTCAGCGATTTCCTTAACTCGAGTAAATCCCTTGCCATCGCAGAGTTCGTAAATTGCCTCTAAGTAATCTTCAGCCCTCCTTCCCAACATCGACGATCACCCTCATGGCCAAACCTCCAGATGTTAATCTCGATGGCAGAATCTCCCGAATTTCATGTACGCCATCGCAGTTCTTTGCTAAACTTTTGAGAATTAGGGTCATCGAAATTAGGTTGGCCTAACTGTAGAAAATCTTTTCGGTTTGCCTAATTTTAAAGTAAATTCGTGAAAGGTGAGATTGGATAAGATATCTACATTAAGCTCCAACGTATTTCTTAAGCACGTTAGGCAAGCATATCACCTTTCACATGTGAATTGGCGTGGCTTTAATGCCGAAACGATTCCTGCAACTCTCAATTATTCCTATCTGATTGCTAGACCAGTAGCTTGGCTCTAAAAATTGGAGTGAAATCCTACAAACGGTAGACTGAGGGATAAATCATGGTATCTGTGAGTTTGGACCTTTACGAACTCAGAAATAAGATCAAAAGTGAAATAGCAAGAAGAATTGAAGAAATTACTCTCAATGATCCAGTAGACTTTGGATGACTTGTATATGCTTTGTATTTAATAATGATGTTCACCACAAATTTGAAAGAGCTTGAAAGATGGGCGTATTCAGAAGTAACGGGAACCCAAAGGAGCCAAATCATCTTGGCTTTTTTGTATATATACATCGCAACAACAGGAACGGTGGAGATATATGACTTAAAATGGCGGAAATTGGAACTGGCTTCCTTAGGATTGGAAAGCTGGTGCCGAGAAGGGGTTACATCGAGGGTAGCAGCAGAAAGATTCTTGTAGAGAATCTCCGCAAGAGCGAGGACTGGCGAATCAAAATCCCGAGGTGTTAAAATGCCCGAATCTGAAGCACTCAAAGTATTTCTACATAGATTTCCGAGGGAGATTAGCTACAACGAGTTCTTCGTCAGAAACCGCTATGTTTACAGCTAATGAATTGGTGGAGAAGATAAGAAAAATCCAGAAAGATTCTTCGTCAGCGTATACAGCTTTGATGACA
>CAZPML010000193.1:0-1866 GCA_964587675.1 uncultured archaeon | reverse complement strand
AAAATCAGATGTCGAGGAGAACATCCAGAAACTAACTCAGATGCTAAGGCAAGTTGCTCAGCAAGCTGCAAGCATTCAAGAAGAGCTCGCAAAGTTAATACAAAAAGAGAAAGAGGGTCAAAATGTTCAAAATCCTTAAGAATAAAATTAATTTATATAAAGAAAAAATAGACAAAGAGGAGAAAGAGGAAATCGATAAGATCTTGCAAAAAAAAGTCGGACTCAAGGAAAAGGTAGCAACTTTAATTTTAAATCGTGAAGTTATTATAGAAGAGAGTAAAGTAGAAAAGGTTCTTTCAGAACTCGAATATATTCTCCTAGAGAGTGATGTCGCATTTGAAGTGGTCGAATCAATCTCAGAAGGTCTTAAAAAAGGATTAGTTGGGAGGAGAAAGAAAATCGGAGAAAAACTTTCAAAAATTGTTTTACAGGAGCTAGAGCAAATAATTTTAGAAATACTGACCCAAAACTGGGTAGATTTTGATGAACTAATTGAGAGGAAAAAACGAGAAAAGAGGCCTTTAAACCTCATTTTTGTTGGCGTTAACGGAACTGGAAAAACAACAACAATGGCTAAAATTGCCAAAAGGCTAATTGATAGAGGATACAGTGTTGTTTTTGCTGCAGCGGACACATTCAGAGCCGGTGCAATTGAGCAAGTTGAAGAACATGCATCAAGACTGAACGTCAGAGTCATAAAACATAAACAAGGTTCTGATCCCGCAGCTGTCATTTATGATGCGCTCAAGCATGCAGAAAGCAAGGGAATAGACTTCGTTCTAGCAGATACTGCGGGTAGAATGCACACAAAGAAAAACTTGATTGACCAGTTGGGTAAGATAAAGAGGGTGACAAAGCCTGACCTTACAATTTTCGTGGATGAATGTATCGCAGGAAATGATGCCGTAGAAAGGGCAAGACTATTTAATGAATCCGTAGGGATAGATGGGTCAATTTTAACGAAGTTAGATGCGGATCCAAAGGGAGGTACGGCTATATCAATTAGCTTCGTTACGAACAGACCCATATTCTTTCTTGGAACCGGTCAAAATTATAATGACCTAATAAAATTCGATCCTAAATGGCTAATTAACCGAATATTCGGATCATGATCGTACTAATCCCATTTAAGACGTCAAATCCAAAATCAAGGCTCTCAAAACTCCTAAACGAAGATGAAAGGCGTGAATTTGCATATGAAATGCTCCTCGACGTTATAGACGCCATCGGCGATCTCGCAAAAGTCAAGGTCGTATCCCCAGAACCTCTAGATCTAGACGTTGAGGTTATTAAAGATTCAAGAGGCCTAGATGAATGCATCAACGACAGATTAAAGATTGTGCCGAGAGCGATAATAATGTCCGACCTTCCATTGCTAAACAAGGAAGTTCTTGAGAGGTTCTTCTCCCAACCGGATGATGTAGTCATAGCACCCGGAAGAAAGGGTGGTACAAATATGTTACTTGTTAGAAAGACCGGATTTAGGGTTTCGTACCACTACGGGAGTTTTCTGAAACACATAAGGATTTCAAAAGAATTAGGTTACAGCTATAAAATATTCGACTCATTTTTTGCCTCAGTTGACGTTGACGATGAATCGGATATACTAGAACTTATGATCCATGGGAAAGGAAAGAGATCTTGGAAATTTTTAAGAAATCTCGGATTCGACGTGGAATTCGCTAGAACTCCAAGATTGATTATACCTTCTAACTAAAGCTATCTTTTATCTTTCCGTTGCTTGCAAGACCCTTGAGAAAGGGGATACGCAAGGGAGGTGGGTTAGCTTAAATAGCCTTAGAAACTAACGAACGGGTAGTTCACCGTTTTGCTGATGGGTAAAAATCCTAAAGTATTTAGGTGTAC
>CAZPML010000192.1:0-1938 GCA_964587675.1 uncultured archaeon | reverse complement strand
AGGATTCGTTTTGGCGTTGGTATTTTCCACGATTCTGTGTACAGTTGTCGGTGGGGTTGCTCTTAGGCTTAGAGGTGCTTACTTCGCAATAGCCACAATTGGTGTGAACGAGGGATTGAGATATTTGATCGAAGGGGCCAGAATATGGGGTGGTTCAGAGGGAATAGTACTATCGGGGAAGTTAAGACAAACATTCGGTCCAGAATTTGCGAATTTTCTTTCTACCGTTTTTGCAGACGTATGTTTAATAGTAGTAGTATTTATTGCTTCAATAGTAACTGTTTATTTAATAAATAGCAAAATTGGATACGCTCTCTTGGCTGTAAGGGAGGATGAGGATGCAGCAAAGATTATGGGAATAAATGTTACGAAATACAAGCTTATAGCTTTCTTTACTAGTGCTACCATAGGTGCATTGGTCGGAGCGTCAGCTTGGACATTAAAATTAACATACGTATTTCCTGAGGATGTGTTCTTCATCCATTATACGGTCGAGGCAATAGTTATAGTGATGTTGGGGGGAGCGGGGACCCTACTGGGACCAGTAATCGGGGGGCTATTGTATGGGTATCTAAAATACTACTTGTCGGTAATACTTCCAGGCTTTCAATTATTGGCATTTGCTCCGCTACTCGTTCTCATAGTTGTTGCTTTCCCTGATGGAATCGTTGGTTACTTAAAGAAAAAACTACGGAACACGAAGGTATATGAATACATAGTTTGAGGTGGACTCGATGTTACTCAGACTGGAAAACGTAACGAAAAAGTTTGGCGGTTTAACGGCTGTTGACAATGTTAGCTTAGTTGTCGAGGAGGGGGATTCAATAGGCATTGTTGGCCCAAATGGTAGTGGAAAAACAACTCTTTACAATTTAATTAGTGGTGTGTACATGCCGGATAAGGGTAGAATTTTCTTTGAAGGAAAGGACATAACTCGCCTCCCTCCCCACACTAGGGCAAGTCTTGGGATAGCAAGGACTTTTCAGATTCCGAGACCTTTTGGTGCTGCTACGGTGAGAGAAAATGTTGCAATTGGTGCTATGTTTGGTAGAGCAAAGGTAGGTGTAGATGAAGCTTTAAAGCTAGCTGATGAATATCTGAAGCTTGTGGGAATCTATGATCTCAGAGATAAGGAGGCCAAATTATTAACACCATTAGAGAAAAAGCTGATGGAGTTAGCGAGAGCTTTGGTAATGAAACCCAAAGTACTACTTTTAGATGAGTTGATGGCTGGTATGAATCCTAAAGATGTGGATAGAATAATAGATCTCCTTCAGAAAATAAGGAGAGAAGAAAACATAGCAGTTGTTTCGATGGTGGAACACCTTATGCACGCTATAGCGAAGTTTGCAGAAAGAGTTATGGTGATGCATCAAGGGAAGAAATTAATTGAGGGCTCGACATCTGAGGTTCTGAGACATCCAAAGGTTATTGAAGTTTATTTAGGAAAACCCATTACATAGGTGGTATTGTGCTTAAAGTAAGGAATTTGGAATCTGGATATGGTGAAATGCAGGTTCTATGGAAATTGAATTTAGACATATCAAAAAAATCAGTAACCACGATCGTTGGCCCAAATGGTAGTGGAAAAACAACCACTCTAAAAACAATATTCGGAATTGTAAGACCGTGGGGGGGCTCTATCGAATTCAATGGAATGGACATTACTGAAATGCCCCCACACAAAAAAGTAGAAAATGGAGTAACGATAGTTCTTGAGGGAAGACATCTTTTTCCAAATATGACCGTTGAAGAGAATTTAACATTGGGGGCATACACTAGCAGAGCAGAAAAAAATATTTCAAATGGTTTAGATTTAGTTTATTCACTTTTTCCCGTACTAAAAGAAAGGTCAAAACAGAAAGCGGGTACATTGAGTGGGGGAGAACAACAAATGCTGGCGATAGCTAGAGCCTTAATGACGAATCCAGAACTAAT
>CAZPML010000191.1:0-1939 GCA_964587675.1 uncultured archaeon | reverse complement strand
TGATGAGGGTCTCAACCGGAGCTGCGGGAATTGGGATAAGATTTCCAAACCTTACCATTCTTACTCCTCTTCGAAGAATACTCTCTTTGCCTTAAATTCAGTTCTTTCAAGCGAATTTGGGGGGAGAACTTCAACATCAACCCTTACAAGTAGTGCATCCCTTAGCGTTTTTGCTACTCTTTCCCTAAGCTCATCGAAATTGTATTCCTCGCTTGTGGCCTCAACCGAAACTTTTACGTTCTTAATAATTCCAGTTGCAGAATCCTTTTTGACGAATATCTTGTACTCGTTGCTTAGTTCGTTGAAGGATCTGACAACCTCTTCAACTTGGGTTGGGTAGATGTTCTCTCCTTTGAAAACGATCATGTCGTCTGCTCTCCCAAGAATTCCGCCTATGGCCCTTACGTGTGTCCTACCGCAACCACACTTCTCGTATTCGAGCTTCACTATGTCGTTTGTCCAGTACCTTATCATTGGAGTAGCTTCTCTGCTCAGATGGGTGATGGCAAGCACACCTTCTTCGCCAGGTCCGAGAGGCTCCTTTGTTTTTGGGTCAAGAACCTCTAGCAAGTAATGATCTTCAACAAAGTGGAGACCAGCCTTCTCTGAGCACTCCGCAGCGAAAGTTGGTCCAATTTCTGCAAGACCGTAGATATCGTAGGCATCTATTCCCAATCCCTGCTCTAGCCTCCTTCTTGTAGCGGGATTCTCTGTACCAGCTTCTCCTCCAAAAGAGCCAATTCTGAGCGGAAGTTCTTCAGGATTTACACCTTTTTCCTTGAGCTTCTCTGCAATGTAAAGGCCAAACGATGGTGTAGCTAGAATAACAGTTGATCCTGCATTCTGCATGAAATAGACCTGCCTTTCAGATGAGGTTGCTCCGATCGGAATGACAAATGTCCCTATCTTCTCGCATCCGTAGTGGACTGCAATTCCAGCAACCCAAAGGCCGTAACTGAATGCGTTTTGGACGATATCGTCCTTTCTAACTCCAAATCCCCAAAGCAGTCTTGCTGTGTGGTCAGCAATTACCTCCGCATCTTTAAATGACCAAACGGTATTTACTGGAATTCCAGTGGTTCCAGTTGATGGATGAAGTTCTTTCCAGTCAGATTTTGGTGCAATTGCGTACCTTCCGAGAGGTGGATAAGAACTCTGCTCCCTCCTTAGATCTGCCTTTGTTGTTATTGGAAGTTTTGAAACGTCCTCAAGTTTTTTTATGTCTTCAGGTTTTACGCCTGCCTCCTTAAACCTCTCCCTATAAAATTCAGAGTACTTGTAAGCTCTCTCCACCTGCCACTTCAATTTCTTTAGCTGTAGCTTTTCGAGCTCCTCCCTTTTCATTCTCTCAATTTCGGGATCCCAATACTCTTTCTCCATAAATACCACCTATAAAGCAAGAAATGCCTCTAAATCTTCACGAGATAATTCAGAGGATTTTCCACTAAGCTTTATCTCACCCCTATCCATAACATAAATCCTATCTGCAATTTTCTCAACAAACGGGAGGTTTTGATCGGCTACAAATATTGAAAGACCATTCTCCCTTATTTTGGCTATAGTTTCAGCTATTCCATGGACAATTGTTGGAGCAAGACCTTCGGAGGGTTCATCAATTATGAGGAGATCTGGATTGAGAAGCAATCCTCTCGCAATTCCAAGCATCCTCCTTTCTCCACCGCTAAGAGTCCCAGCAAGCCTGTTAGTCATGTATTCAAGCTGAGGAAAGAGTTCGAAGATGTTTTTCAGATCGAAGATCTTTGAGGGCCTAGACCTCTTCATTGAAAGCTTTAGGTTTTGAATAACTGTCAGATTCGGAAATATTCCGCCATGATCAGGAACAAATCCAATTCCTAGTTCAACCCTCTTGTAGGGTGGAATTGCAAGCAAATCTTTTTCTTTAAAAGTTATTTTCCCCGTAATTCTTGGAACAAGTCCC
>CAZPML010000190.1:0-1955 GCA_964587675.1 uncultured archaeon | reverse complement strand
GAATGCCAAAAGGTGTGATGCTAACGCACTATAATTTGGTATCAAATGCCTTGCAACTCGCTGTTGCGTTCGGTCTAAGTCACGCTGACACGCACGTTGGCAGCATGCTCATGTTTTACATTGCGGAGTTTGGGTTTTTCAACATACTTCTCAGATGTGGAGGAACCTACGTTATCATGGGTAGATTCGATCCAAAACTGCTTGCCGAAAATATAGAAAAATATGAAGCTACAGTAACTTGGGCAGTCCCGCCAGCTCTCAATGCCCTCGTCAACTTCTTAGAGAGCTCAGACAGAACTTACGACTGGAGGTATCTTAAGGTCTTTGCTACCGGTGCTTGGCCCGTAGCACCGGTTCTGATTGTAAGGCTAAAAAAGGTTGCTGCTGAGAAGTGCAACAATCCTCGCTTAGCCCACAATCAGGTTTGGGGTATGACTGAAGCTAGTCCAATGGTGACGACTAATCCTCTTCTGAGACTAGATAAAAGCCACACTCAAGGAATCCCACTCCCAGATATAGAATTAAAGATCGTAGATATCGAAACGGGGAAAGAGTTAGGGATCAACCAAAGTGGAGAGATCGTAATTAGAGGTCCAAACATCTTTAAAGGCTACTGGAAACGAGAGAAAGAGAATCAAGAGTGCTGGTGGTATGATGAAAAGGAAAGAAAATTCTTCAGGACGGGGGATATAGGATATATTGACGAAGAGGGATTCTTGCATTTCCAAGATAGAGTTAAGGAAGTCATAAAATACAAAGGCTACACAATAGCCCCATTCGAACTCGAAGCACTTTTGATGAAGCATGAAGCTGTTCTAGATGTAGCTGTAGTCGGTAAACCAGATAAAGAAGCTGGAGAAATTCCGAAGGCATACATCGTTCTAAAGCCAGAATACCGTGGTAAAGTTAGCGAGAATGAAATAATTGAGTGGGTAGGGAACGCATTTCTGGATATAAGAGGGTTAGGGAAGTTAAGTTCGTTGAATCTTTACCTAGAACTCCTGCTGGGAAGCTTTCACGAAGGGTTTTGAAGGAAAAAGAAATGGAGAGGTGTAAATCATGAGGGTTTTGGTAGTTGGTGCCGGAACGATGGGGCATGGTATAGCTGAGGTGTGCGCACTTGCGGGGCACGAGGTAACTCTGGTTGATATTAAAGATGAAATTCTCGAAAAGGCGATGCAGAAAATCGGCTGGAGCTTGAGAAAGCTGTCGGAGAAGGGAAAGCTGAAGGAGAAGGCAGAGGATATACTCGGCAGGATTAAAACGACGACAAATCTTGCCGAAGGAGCAAGAAGTGCTGATTTTGTGATCGAAGCCGTGGTTGAAAATACAGATGTGAAGAGAGAGGTCTTTAAAATTCTCGACGAAAACTGTAGGGAAGATGTAACTCTCGCAACGAATACATCAACGATTCCAATCACAGATATAGCATCGGCTACATCGAGACAGGACAAAGTTATCGGCTTACACTTCTTCAACCCACCAACGCTGATAAGGCTCGTCGAAATTATAAAGGGAGAAAAGACGAGCAATGAAACGCTAATTAAAACGATTGAATTCGCAAGAAGCATAGAAATGGATTATGTCGTTGTTGAGAAAGATGTTCCCGGATTCCTTGTGAACAGGATAAATCTCAGAGTATTTACAGAGGCTTTGAGGCTTGTTGAAGAAGGTTACAAGCCCGAAGAGGTTGATGCCGCTGCGAGGTATAGATTGGGTTTGCCGATGGGTGTTCTTGAGGTCGTGGACTTCAGCGGAGTTGATGTAGTTTACTATGTGATGAACGAGGTCGTGAAGAGGGGTGTAAAGATAAAACCGTCGAAGATAATCGAAGAGATGGTCAAAGAGGGCAAGCTCGGAATGAAGACAGGCAAGGGCTTCTACGAATACAAAGGTATTTATAATAGGGAGAGTTTTGGCCGGGAAGATAAGATTTTAGGGTGTATGATTTTACA
>CAZPML010000189.1:0-1990 GCA_964587675.1 uncultured archaeon | reverse complement strand
CAGACGATATCGCAAGGAGGGGTCGTGGTAGACAAGTTGATTGGTTACTACTTGGTGAAGCAAAAAAACTAAATGAAATTGCACCAAATCCCCCAGAGGTTGCCGAAAGTTATGAGGGCGCTTTTGTTCTTGAGCCCAAGAGGGGTTTACACGAGAACGTTGTTTGTTTGGATTTCGCAAGTATGTATCCCTCAATTATGGTGACATTTAATATTAGTCCAGACACAGTTGGTTGTGAAAATGACTGCTATGTCGCACCTGAAGTTGGTCATAAGTTTAGGAAAACCCCAGATGGATTTTTCAAGCGTATACTGCTGACGTTAATAATTAAAAGGAAAAAAATAAAGAAGGAAATGAAAGGGATAGACTACGTAGACCCTCGTCATAAGCTTCTTGACATCAAACAGCAAACCTTGAAGGTACTTACAAATTCGTTCTATGGATACATGGGTTGGAATATTGCGAGGTGGTATTGCAGACAATGTGCTGAAGCGACAACAGCTTGGGGGAGACACTTCATTAAGAGATCAGTTGAAATTGCAAAAAATCTAGGATTTCAAGTGTTATATGGAGATACTGATAGTATTTTTATCACAAAAAGTTCATTGGGTATAAATGAACTGAAGCGGGAGGTTGAAAGGTTGATAAATAGACTATCAATAGAATTGCCAATTCAAATTGAAGTTGATGAATTTTATTCTTCAATATTCTTTGTAGAGAAAAAGAGATATGCTGGTCTAAGTGAGGATGGAAGGCTGATTGTAAGGGGTTTAGAAGTTAGGCGAGGTGATTGGTGCGAATTAGCTAAAAAAATTCAGAAAGTAGTGATTGAATTAATTCTAAAGGAAAAAGATCCCGATAAAGCTGCTGAATATGTAAAGAAAACGATATCAAATATAAGATCCGGGAACGTAAATCTGGAAGACATCGTAATCTACAAAGGACTGACAAAAAAACCGTCTAAGTATGAGTCGATGCAAGCCCATGTTAAAGCAGCATTGAAGGCTAAGGAACTTGGAATTGTGTATCCAGTTGGATCAAAAGTCGGATTCATTGTAACAAAGGGAACGGGTAATGTTGGCGACAGAGCTTATCCAATCGATTTAGTTGAAGATTTCGATGGCGAAAATTTTAAAATAAGGTCTAAGAGCGGTTTCGAATTGAAAAAGCTGGATAAAGATTACTACATCGACAATCAGGTTATACCATCCGTCCTCAGAATTCTTGAGAGATTTGGATATAGTGAGGCGACATTGAAGGGTTCAGCCCAATTAAGTTTGGATACCTTTTTTGCTTAAATTTGGTCAAACTTTTATTTAAGATAATTCAGGGTTTGTCATGAAAGCTGACATTTATATTGAATTAAAAGAAGGTGTAGCGGATCCTGAAGGTGAAGCCACGCTTAAGGCTCTTAGACTTCTTGGATTTAAAAGAGTCAGGAAAGTATCGACCATTAAAGTTTTTAGAATCGAGTTAGACATAACGAATAGAAATGAGGCGGAGAAGGAACTCAATGAGATGTGTGAAAAACTTTTGGCGAATCCGGTCATCCAGAAATATAGTATAAAATGGGTTGATTAGGTGGCCAATATGTACAAAAGATTGGACTTGCCTTTCGAGATGATTGAGGTTGAAGTCATTGAAGCAAGTGATTATGAACTGGAGAGGATCAGTGAAGAACTAGGATTGACGTTAAATCTTAACGAAATGAAGAAAATTCAAGATTATTTCAGGAGAAAGGGTAGGAATCCATATGATATTGAGTTACAAAGCTTAGGTCAGGCATGGAGCGAGCATTGCTGTTATAAAAGCTCAAAGTATTATTTAAACAAGCATATAACCCATACAGCTAAGGCTGATTACGTTATATCGGCCATAAAGGAAGATGCCGGAGTGGTTGAATTCGACGATGAATATGCCTATGTCGTGGCTTTTGAAAGTCATAACCATCCATCTGCTATAGAACCCTATGGAGGAGCGGCCACGGGAA
>CAZPML010000188.1:0-2030 GCA_964587675.1 uncultured archaeon | reverse complement strand
GAATTAGAGTTTAAAGCTTTAATGCTTGAAAACAAGGCTAAGAACACTAAAAATAGTTGTGAACGAGTTCATCTCTTTAATGAAGCCCTTAAAATCAGAGAGAAACTTGGCCATAGAACCTCTGCGGTATTTTGTCTTGCAAACTTGCGGTTTTCGCAAGCTAGCTGTCTAGTCC
Organism: uncultured archaeon; assembly: GCA_964587675.1. Lineage (GTDB taxonomy): Archaea > Halobacteriota > Archaeoglobi > Archaeoglobales > Archaeoglobaceae > CAZPML01. Next base: position 1,855 of record CAZPML010000188.1, on the reverse strand, counting down.
AGAAGTGCGTTTCTGGGCGGGAGGAATTATCTGAACAAACGATAGAAAGGATTGGTAAATTTTGTTTCGAAGCACTGTCGCTGTTTCTTGAACTTGGAATTTTCGAATTTGCTGTTAACTCGTTAGCGCTTTATATGAAGGCATATAGTTTAATGTGTAAGCAAAGGGGGAGGTACGAGTACAGTCAAGATTACATATCTTTGATTGAGTCAGGCATTAAAAAGATAAAAGAACTCAAAACAGAGGATGAACTGCTTAGGATAAAAGGATATGCCAAATTGATGTACAACTACCATAACCAGAAATCCATTTATCTTTCCCGTTTAGGCGCAATTGATGCTCTTCGTGAATCTTGTCATCACTTGGAGAAGGCTATTGAATATGCGAAACTTATTTCGCCAAGTAAGGTCAAAACGCTTCAAGCGTATCTATTAAGAAGGAAAATAAAAATTTTGAAATCTGAAAACGCAAGCCCTGAGCAAATTGCAAAGTTGTACCTTGAAGCTGCACAGTTGAGCAGAGAATTGGGTAATAAGAAAGTTGAGTTGGAAGATTATGCTGATTACCATAAGTATATGGCATATCATTTCTTAGAAAAGGGAGATCTTCCCACTTTTTGGTATCATATAGAAAAGTCCATAAAGTTCAATGAACTGGCTGAAAATTCTAAGGGTTACCATTTTGTTAAAGCGATATATCTTCGAGAAAAGGCGTTACGTTCATCTACAATAAATGAAAGACTGAAACTGTTGCAGCTAGCAAAAGAAGAGTTCTTTAAAGCGGATGCCAAAAAATCTGGATACTACCTAGAGTTTCGTTTGACTTTAGAGTATGCAAAACGCGCACAAAAAGAAGGAGATTTGGAAGAAGTTATTAATAATCTTCATAATGCGACCAAGAAAGCCGAGAAAATAGGAGTTAATAAAGCTCCTCTGGTGTGTGAGATAAACCGAACGAGAGCCATGATGGCCATTAGTAAGGGTGATTACTCTAGAGCTTATTCACTGTGGAAAGAATATATGGACAGTTTGGCAAAGATTGCTCGAGAAACAGCTTTCTTTGAACGCATGAAACATATTGGGTCCATTTTAGGTTTCCTTTCTAAGAAATACTTTCAAAGGGGGGACTTAATGGAAATTTCCAAAAATCTGCTGGATGTTGCAACTAAAAGGCAAGGGCTTTTTCTTTTTGACGCCTATTCTCTATTGCAATCTTACGCAACAATGATCTTTCATGGAATTGAGGATGTTCATATTCTCAGTGCGTTGAGAAATAAGATTAGTTCTATTTTAATTGGTCATGAAAAGCAACAAATTGTAGAAAGAGATCTTGCTCAATTAAAAACGCTTAGTGAATATGAATGGTTCCTGAAGTTCCCACTTTTCATAATTCAAGAGTACGAAAATTTTGAATGGTTCGCTTATGATTGCCCGTCGGACATGAAGCACTTGGCCTGCTCAATGTTTTACGCAAGGGTCTTAGAACCTTTACTTCGCATAATCGTGGAATTTAACGCAAAAGTAGTGTGGCGCGACAAATGGAGAGATGAACTTAACAAAGTAGTAGCTGATAGGGATTTTGAGAGGTATTTGCTTAGTGACCTTGTGAATATCATTAAGAAGTTAAAGTCGATACCTCTATGTCACTGCTCCTATCTTGACGAAGAAATAATCGACCTATTAGAGAAGCATGTACACATTAGGAACAGCCTTGCCCATGGAGAAACTGTTGAAGTTAACTTTAACGAATTTAAGGAAGAGATAAAGAGAATTTTACATGGACTTAGAGTATGTACTCCAACTATTTTGCAAATTCGAGAGAAAAGAGCATATGGTTATAGGACAAGCATAATTTG
>CAZPML010000187.1:0-2063 GCA_964587675.1 uncultured archaeon | reverse complement strand
TTATATTTTTCTGCTAAATCATCTAATTCTCTTGCCGTAACTAAAGTTAGTCATCCACAAGATTAACTTAATCATAGACATATTTATCGTGCCTCTCTGCCAAATCTGACGGCCCTTCACAAATTCCTACTACATCAGATAATATGTCTTTCTTACGTTTCTCTTCTTCTAAACATCTTATGAACTCTGCAACTTCCTTTAACAGATCATCTGGATCTTATCTTTGCAATAATTTCTTCTCGATCTATCCTCTATTTCACCTCGGTTAATCACAATAAAAACAATTCGTACCTCCGTCGTCATTTTGTTTATGTAGCCCCAACCCTTGATCACTATTTTAATTCGTAATTCTATATTGATTTTGAAAATAGCAAAATGGAAAAGACTTTATCTGATTTTTAAAACATGCCTCCTAAAGACAGAATGTAATAGGACTTGCATGTGTCTAGGGTAACAATAATTGTTGTATTTACAATTACAATGATACTTATGGAGGTACGCTAAAACAATAACAGTTGACGATGATCTTTCAGACTTCCCAAATGCTGATTACATGCTACATCGCCTAAATCTTAACTCTCTCCAGAATATTAAATATTAAATCTCTTATCACAACTAAGATTTTGACTCCCTTGATATCGCAACCTGAAACTCGTCTCCGGTGAAGTTCGTTTTCTAGACGAGTATCTTGCTTTTTAGGAGCTGTACTTCATTCCAATTTCCAGCGGATTCGCCGAACTCAGGTTACGCCGACGTTTCCGCGTTTGACAACTCTTGTGATAGGACTATTGCCAAAGCTGTGCTCACGTTTATTGAGAGGTCCGCCTCCTCCGGTTCCAAAGTCTCGCATCTCGCCAAGATCGATTTTTACGGCGTCCCTCATAGCCTTGGAAAGTCCGGCCAGCTCGGCTGCATATCCTCTCGTTTGCAGCGATGTTAGGTAGCTATTCTGATGCCGTTCTCTTTAAGGAACTAGTTTCTCGGTGGGAGAAACGTTACCTTTTCGAGTCTTGCTATATCTCTGTTGTTCATTCCGATCATCGTCTTTCAATTGCAATTCTGAGTTCTTCCTCACTATGAACTTCAACAGCGTCAAGGCCGTGCTCCAGCGTAAAATCTACAAACGGTTTTATCTTTTAAAATTCTCGTTATGATTAAAACAACAGAAGCTTCAACTTCGGCGTCCTCTTAATTTCATCCTTGCTCGTTATGAAATCCTTCCCTAAAACTGGCAGATCTGCTTCCTTGCAAATTCTTTTGAACAACTCAAAATTGCCCTTAAAATATTTTGGTTCCGTAATATAAGAAATACCTTACTGCTCCAGCGCTCTCGTAAGCTCTTAAAATTTTGATCAAGTTAGGAATAGTGTTGAGATGTTCAAAAATGGGAGTTAAAGTTTAAAGTTAAGACAATCTTTAAAAAGATTAATCCTAAAATAAAATGATTGGTATAAAAGAGTTAGCGATACGGTGAATTCCAGAGGACAAGCGAAGGGCTTTGGAATCATTTGTTAAAGTCTTAAAGGATGGTGATAGGGTGAATAAAATCACTCTATTCGGATCCACTGCGAGGGAAAGGGCTGAAGAGGAAAGCGACATAGAGAATGGAGAACAGCTTGTGAACTGGTATAGAAAAATCTATCCTACTGTCTCTGGAAGCGTGGGATTATGAGGTGGAGTGCAATTAACTTTGAACGAATCAAGAGACTTATTGAAGAAGATAACTTTATAATTTCTAACCACGCAAAAGTTAGAATGTTTCAACGAAATATATCTACGGACGACATTAAAAGGGTTGTTATAGATGGAGAAATCATTGAAGAGTATGCGAACGATAAACCTTGCCCATCAACCCTAGTTTTGGGATTTTTGAAAGGTGTCCCATACCATGTCGTTATTGCAGAGTGTGAAGATCACGTAAGAATTATTACAGTTTACAAACCAAAAGAAGAAAAGTGGATAGATTATAGAGTTAGGAGGAGGAATGTATGAAGCCAGATAGATGTAGTTTGTGTAATGGAAAATTGTATGAAGGTAAAACAGAGTTTGTTGCAAGAGTTGGG
>CAZPML010000186.1:0-2090 GCA_964587675.1 uncultured archaeon | reverse complement strand
TATGGAGATAATTGGCAACGTTGCCTAACAGGCAGTCTCTCTATGAAGTGTTGCTTTTGGATTTGTTAAATTTGGGGTGAAACAATTGATGTAAAGGTATAATTTAACTGGTTAAACCGAATAACTTTTTATTGGTTTATTTAACCAATATCGCCTTACAAACTTAAGTATATGCCAAAAGAACCTTTTTTCAGGTGATTTTGGGCATCATGCCCGGAATCATACTAAAGAAAAGGAGGCGATAGAAATGGCAGATTTGCTATTGGGAATTATAATAGGAACAGGCATCCTCTGGCTATTGACGGCAATTGCCGTTCATCCTTTAGCAGACTACCTGCTAAAGAGAAGGCTGGAAGAACCCGAGCTATCTTATCTGAACAGCGATGAATTGGATGAAAGAGATCAGGTAAAACTGAGATCAATCGCTAATAGGTGCTTCATTCTCGCTGATGTGCTAGTCTTGGGAACTGCAGGGCTCATAATGGGCTTAACACTCGGTTGGTTCTTCGTTGGAATCGCATTCGACAAGAACGGCTGGCCTGGGATGCTTGTATTTGTCATTGCAAGTATAATTGGAGCAGTGGCACATGGTGTGTAATGGGAGTTATTATAGGGAAAGTGCAAAGACTCGCCCAATGCCTACGTAAAACATCTCCCATTCACCTTTTATTTTTATTCAGATGGGAGAGAGAACAGTAGATGTGCACCCAGTAATCCCTTAGATAATCCAATCATGTCACTGTCATTCAATTTTGTCTTTCTATATTTATCCAATTTCTTATCGTTAAGATACGTGCCTCCTTTGCTCTCGCAATCTTCAAGATACCACTCACCACCTTCCAGAGTCAATCTCGCATGCGGCTTAGAAACTCGTGTAACTGCTCTGTACTCTCCTGATAGCACAATGTCATTTTCTGGATCATATTTATCCTGTTTCCTTAGGTCAACTCTGCCTATTCTAACACTTTCCTTTTTGATTGGAAACACTTTTCCATCGTCTGGACCACCCAGAACCTTTATCATGGGAACTTTACTAATGAACTCCTCTGATATTCTCCCCTTAACAGTCGCAACACGGTCGCTCAGTTCAAACGTAACGTTGCTAAATATCCCCAGATTCCTTAATACCGCTTCTAAACCACCAGGAACCAGTGAGTATTTCCATACAGGGTGAACACCTTTAACTGTTTCTCTTCCAAGTCCTATTTCTTTTCTGACAACGCCGATATTAAGAAGTTTGTCTAAATGCTTTTTCGTATTCTCATAACTAGTTTTTATATCACTGGAAATCGTTCTAATATCCTTCGGTTCTTTTTCTATCAGTTTCAAAATCTTCAGTCGGACACTGCTGCTAAGCACATCTAAGTACTCTGAAAGCTCCTTTACAAAATCTGAATCTTCTTCTATAACTATCGTTTCAGATTCATTTTGTTCTTTCATGGTAACCACTACCCCCTTTAGGGCATATTAAATTTTTTCATTCACGTTTGCCCCCTTTTTCCATTGTATTATAAAAGGATGTTATATTTATATTTATACCTTAACTCCATATCACTTAAGGATTATGTCGCATCAAATATTCTGTGATATCTTGCCTTTTGCCGATCAAACCGTCTTCCCCAATTGTGTTGGTGTATAATAGTCCCACATCAAGACGATTGGTGGGGTGCAAATGGAACACACGCGATTAGTTTCGCCGGTTCCTTCTGCTGGAACCCAGATTGTCCAGATTACGGCAGGGTGGATCATGGCAATATCATCAAGTTCGGTCGGACCAAGAAGGGCACACAACGCTACCGATGTAAGACATGTGGCAAGACCTTTGTAGAAACTAAAGGCACCGTGTTCTACGGTCGCCATCATTCCCAAGAGACCTTCTTGGAGTGCTTGGCATGGTTGGCTGAGCGGGGTAGTCTGGCAGCCATTCAGCAGGTGAAAGGGATCAAGGAAAAGACGGTTTTGGACTGGCTGAGGGAAGCAGCCGAGCAGGTCGAAGAGATTGAAGCCCTACTGCTGCCAATTACCATCTGACACACGCTCAACTGGACGCCCTGTGGACGTATGTCGGTCACAAGGGAAAAAAGGGGGCA
>CAZPML010000185.1:0-2161 GCA_964587675.1 uncultured archaeon | reverse complement strand
CTCCTCAATAGCATACGAATTTAAACTACAGGATGCGGTAAGGTTCGAGAGGCCGTTTAATCTCTTTTACGACGAGATCGTCGAGCAAAATGCTAAAATCGACTTTAAAGGACGGGTTCTTACTGTAAAAATTTCCTCCAATCATGAAAGTCTAAAGATTACGGTAGAATCGGATGGAAGTATTGCTTATGAATTGCAGTATTATTTTAAAAGATCGAGAGGGAAAGAAGAGTGGAAATGGTGTTATCTAGATTACTACAACCAAAAGAGATATAACAATGCAAAAGTGTGGCTAAAGAAGTTTAAGTTTTACAGGTTTAGAAAGTTACGAATATCCTAACAAATCAACAGAGTTCTTAGCTCCTCCTTCAGGTGATAATTTAGTTAGTGTGCTAATAAATAGTAATGAACTCAGAGAAATTGCAAATAGCATTATAAGTAAATTCGGATTTAAACTGACAGTTAAGCCAAGAGAGAACAAACTCGAAATTCAGAGAGAACTTGGAGAGGGAGTAATAGTAAGCTTTCCTTATACGTTGATCTCCGATACTATTCAGAGGATAATCTTTTACTCGGCAGTTGTTCACACGAACAAAAACTCGATAATAGCGATGGAAGAACCCGAAGCCCATGCCTTTCCTTTCTACACTAAATACTTGGCCGAATTGATAGCCCTAAATGACGGTAACCAATATTTCATAACAACTCACAAGCCCTACTTTCTACTCACACTCATAGAGAGAACTCCGAAAAGAGATTTGGCAGTTTACATTACATATTACGAGGACTACCAAACTAAAGTTAAAAAGCTGAGCGAGAAGAGGCTTCGAGAGGTTCTCGATTTAGGTCTAAGCACATTCTTCAACTTGGACATTCTGATGGAGGATTGAGGAATGCTGAAGTTTGAAGGAATGTTGTTCGCCGAGTGTAAAACAGAACCAGTAAATTGCAACATATGAATTCGTCTCGCCTATCTACATTCCTTTCGTCGATATGGTTCTTTGCGATGTAAGCCTTAACTCCTTGATGAGATTATCCTTTGAATCTCTGACAATTATTTTGGATCTCATCGATTGTAAGGTTTTTCAGGTATGATGTTATCTTCAGCTTGTTAACTTCTGGCTTCTCTGGCTGCTTCGTCTCCATTACTTAACACTTCAATGATTCTCCTTTAACGCTAAAGTGCAAACCATCATGACTGTAGCTTAGCTAGGAAAATAGTTCCCCTTTTATGCATCTGTATCCTCGATAGAATTTAATAGTACCCACGTATTTAAATACTTCAATCTTCTCATTCTCTCCCATCAGCTAATCCCAATCTTTTTATCTTCCCGTTGCTTGCAAGACCCAATGTGTAAGCGTGGGATACGCAGGAGGAGTATGCCACTTCACTCAAGAAGGAGATTGAGCCAATCGATGAACCAGAAACAGTTATTGGTGTGGATTTGAAGAGTGCTACTGGTATTGCTATTTCAAAGCAATATCCTAAGCCAATAAACGGTAAATTCTGGAGCAGTACAAGATAAGGAAAATATGCTCATATCAGAATTTGCAGAGAAAGAGGGACCTCATTTGGTTAGGCAGATTGGTCATAAGAAGGAGAGGGTAGTAAACGAATAACAACATAACTGCATATAATAGCAAACGAAATCATGGCCCTAAACACTTCGAGAGACCAGTAATAGCCATGGAGAAGTTTGAATTAGAGAGAACATGAATGGTTCAGCTAAACAGAAGGTTACACCACTTGGGCTCACGAAAATTACAGTATTGAATACAAAGCTAATTTAGAGAGTTCTAGCATACGTCAATCCAAAAAATAATTCAAAGAATGTCATAGATGTGGGCGTGTTGCCCAAGTCAATGGAAGAGAGTTTAGATGTCCAAAATGTGTCTACAATAGAGACTTGAATTCTGCAATGAACATAGCCCATGCCTTAACGAGAGGCATGGGATGGGGAAGCGAACCCCCGAACTCCCAAATGAAGTCCTGACGCAAAGTCAGGATGGAACGGGAGAGGCCCGTCGGTGAGGGCGAGTTGTTCACCTCAATCATTCTCATCAAATATAAACAACTCCTCAATTGTTGTGTTCAATGCTTTAGCTACTTTGTACGCCAATTTAAGGGATGGATTGTACTTTCCTTTCTCCAAGAAAACGA
>CAZPML010000184.1:0-2200 GCA_964587675.1 uncultured archaeon | reverse complement strand
GAGGTGAAACCAAATGGCGGAAGTAGGACAACACACCCCGTCTCGCTCAGCTTCGGCCCTCCCACTAATAGTATTCCTCCCGAATATATTAACCTTTTCCTAATTTAATCTTATTTTATAAAAATATCATTGTTAAACCATTTATAAATGAGGTGTTCCGCCTAACCTTGGAGGTGAAATCAAATGGCGGAAGTAGGAGGAGTCGTTGGAGTACCCAGGACCAGCACCAGAATCTCTGGTGCAGGTTCTGGAGGGGGTTGGAAGGTCTGGAAAAACATAGAAAAAATCGTGAGAGCGTACGAAGAGAGAATAATCCCCGCGTATCAGAGATACCAGAAGTTGCAGAAGACTATTGGAGAACTTAAGCAAGCTGCGAGCGAACTGAATGGCAATCTGGCCCTCGGGGCAGTTGCATCATTAAAGGTTAAAGATGAAGAGAGGATCGAAAAAGTGAGAAAGGCAATAACCAGCTTTGAGTCAAAAGCTGCAGAATTCATGAGGCACTTAGTAAGGAAGAACCCCAAAATGGCAAAGACACTCTACAGACTCCTGAGAGAAATCGAAAAGGAATACGGAATTCAAACGTTACCAACGATGATCTATGAAGTTATGAAGATCAGGGCCTACAAGAATTTCAGAAGATGTCAGGAGTGTGCGAGGTATGCGAGGAGAAACTGGAAATTCAGGTACTACAATCTTCCAGAGGTATGCGAGAGGAGCAAAGTCACCTACGACATAAATAAACTCCTAAAAAATTACGAAATTGCACCAGAGGTGCGAATAAGATTTCTGCGAGAGAAATACGATGTCGATGATCCTTGGAACTCAAGAGTAGAGCGAGAGATTTCGGAGTTCAGGATTAATGGAAAGATCGCGGAAAAAGCAGAAGAACTCGGATTGTACTGCAACAGAGTACCATTGGACATCGAGCACTTCATCTTCCCTTGGGATGGAGAACTACTAATCCCGGAAAAAACAGCTGACCACTTCCCGCAGGACATTACAGCTGAGATCAAGGAGAACGGGGAGTTCGAGAGAGTCTGGATCTCAAGAAAACACGGATCGGAGGGAGAGGAATGATTGACGTAACCTGGATTTCAAAAGAGACAGTATTGTTTCTGCTAGGAGTTTCAACGGGCATGCTGATCTTCACAGCAGTTCCGGAGCTCATAAGGAGCGTGAAGTTAATCCGGTTACACAAAGGAGAGGAAATGCAGGAGGTCTATGTGCAGGGGCGAGAGCTACCAGAGTGGGATCATGAAACAACCGAAATCGTCGTGGACCTGTTCCAAGCGAGGTTTCCATCCATTCCAAGAAAAGACATAGAGAAACTGGTTAAAACGTCTATCGAATTCGATGTACCAGTAAAATGGGCAATTAGAGTTATGTACGAGCATTGCTACGGGAGATCTGGATACTTTGTGCGCGACCTAACAGACCCTGCATGTTGGTAGGGGTTGTTGGCTAGAACCGACTCTCTCTTTTTTCGCCCATCACTTCTTACTAAAAAACAGGATATCTTCAATTACAACAGAGATAAGTCTTACAATCTCTTACTGAAAGTATTGCTTCTCATCAAAATATTAAGTCAGCAAACTCCAACACTCGTTGAAGCGCAGGTTCTATGCACCACTATATTACAAGTTTGGAATTTTTCCCCAAACACACACGAGTTTTGATATTTGATCAATGAATAATTTTTCAAGAGCATCTAAGCCTCATTGTAATAGTATACACTGATTAAAAGATGATTACGAAATAGAGAGCTTTTAAAATTGATAATAAACTCTGTTTTTGTAGGTAGAGTTAAATTCTAAGGATTTTGCACAATTTCCTATTAACTTCATCTCTAATAACTTTCCCAATCTCTCCGATCTCACCAATAATTAGGTTTTTCGAGAGCGTGGCTATTTTATCGAGTTTTATCACAGAATCGACTTTTAATCCCGTCAATTGAAATTCTGGGTGGTTTTTGGTTATTATCACATCCGATTCAGCAAGTTTAGGTGGAATTTTTGATGAAATAAATACTACAACTACATCTCTATCCCCTTCGTACAGAACTAATGCTGGCCTGAGCTTTGATGCAGAAAGATCGGTAAATGGAAAAGGGATGAGAACGATTTTCCCTTTCATCTATATCTAACCTTCACGTCTTCTATTGAGTAAATATCTGGCTCATTTTCAAGAAAGTCCTTCA
>CAZPML010000183.1:0-2217 GCA_964587675.1 uncultured archaeon | reverse complement strand
TTTTATCAGGGAGCAAAAGATAAATATGCTCCTGCTTTTGTATCCATTTGATTTCTTTCTCAGCAATCTTAGCAGCAAGATTCGCAGGCATATTAAGGGCTGCATCCACAAAATCTTGATGAACTCTAACATTATCAGTATCTGGCATTTCAAGTATGGTTTCACACACTTGATCTGGAGCCTGCGCAGCTACACGAGCAAGATAGCGTGATTCCGGCCAAAAAGGAAAACTGATATAATTATCTTCCTTGATTGGTTCTGGAGGTTTGGTAAAAAATCCGTGTTCTCTCAGAGCAGTAATCCATATAGGCGAGCTTAGCTGCTCAAAGAAATGCTCGTAGTTAGCACGCCTTATTTTGATCAGTTCGATTATGCGGTGTATGATCTTTGATTCGATCATTTTTCCCCTTCTACCTGACTAATAATTGTGTCTATCTCTTTGAACTCATCAAAAGCTCTCGGGTGAAAGTGACTAAGCAGAAGACGCTCTAATGCATAAAGCCTTTCATTAAATTCATCCAGCCCAACTGACCTGCGGTGGTGAGCAATATCATGGAAAAAATCATCAAGGAGCTGCAACTCCTTTACTTTTATCTCTTCAATAGGTTGAGGTAAAGGCAGGCCTGCAGGATCCATCCGCCTAATAAGTCTTGCCATTTGTTCTCTCCTTCTCGGGCGATGTTCTTCGACCCATTTCAAAAATTTTTCTAAGACTTTTAAGAGCTTTCTTAAAGCTCCATCTATATTGCCTTTCCAATCTAAATTTTCGTGATCATAGCATGTTGTAGATCTAAGACATTTATTCCATTCTTCTCGCAACTCATTTACCTTATTTTTTAGGGTGTCTTTTTCCATTTTTAGATCAAAATATCTGGGAAGCTTCTCTATTAACTCCCTGATGCAATGAGCGGCCAGCGCGAAGCGCTCAGGATTGTCGGTATGTAAAACTTTGAGAGCTCCGTAATACATGGACCAAAGCATTTCGTCCAGCTCTTTTAAGTCACGGAGCAGTGTTGATTGGTGCTTCGACAATCTAAATTCTGAATGGTTCATAATTTGCCCTTGAAGGCTCTGCCCAAAATCGCTTGTTCCAACTTCCGGAGTTCGGATTCGGTTTCTTGTTGGGCTTGTTTGAGGGCTGTTACGTGGGCTTGGATCTGATCCAAATAGGCCACAATGCGGCGCTGTTCGGGAAGAGGGGGAAGAGGAATAAGTGTTTCCTCAAGCATCTTTGTATTGTATCCTGCTTGCCCAATCCATTTATTACATCGCTGTGCAAAAAATCCCTGTTGCCATAAAGATCTCAATGCAACAGCAAGCCAACCTCCTTCACATATTTCAGCGTGAGTCCTAATCAATGTGATATGATTAGAAAATACAGACCGCATTCTTTCAGTAACCAAAGCAGTCTTTCCAACCAGCTCAACGCTGTTAGTGTTGTTAAATAAGACGTCACCTGGTTCCAAAAAAATCTCATTGCCGGAAATAACATCGCTAGGGATTAGGAATTGCTGGCTTAGATCTAAAGTCCCATCGGTTCCTATGTTATAAGGACGTAAATGCAGCAAGTCTCCCCCACTAGCTCCCTTTTTACGGAAAGCAAATCCCGAACGTATTAATGATGTTACCTCTCCCAACCTCACCCACCGCCAGCCTTGGGGGAGGGGAGAGCCAGGGCGGGGGAAGGCTTCGGCAAGGGCGGATTGCATGAGGAGGTCGGCGTCCTTCTTGGCCTCGGCGCGCAGGCGCTTCGCCTCGCGCACCCGCTCCATCAACTCCTCAATCCTGGCCACAATGCGGCGCTGGTCGGGAAGGGGTGGAAGGGGAATATATGTTTCAAATACATCATTATCGGTTACAGCTGGATAACTAGCACCTCGCATCTTATTTATATTGAGCTGCTCAATTATATGATCTGAACGACATAAGTGATATAAATACTCCGGCTCCACGACTTCTAGATTTGCACGGATTACACAAAAACCAGTTGAACATATTTGATTATCTAGTTCTGATGGAACCAGGGCTATATTTTTAAGATAGGGACGTGTGGTTGCAAAAATTATGTCATTTGCGTGAATAACTTTGCGTGCTCGACTAGGGGCTTCAATACCTTTTAATAATTTAGGAGATATGATTTTTCCTAAATCATTATCAATAGATGAAATATCCACGTAAACAAAAGTATTATCAGGATCTTGGGAGGGATTTCTTCTT
>CAZPML010000182.1:0-2242 GCA_964587675.1 uncultured archaeon | reverse complement strand
AGAGTTCACCAATAATAAGAAGCTATGATAATCTTGATAATCTTGGATTTTCCACTTAAAAAATCGTAGCCATTATATCCAATTTATAAAGGATTGCTATTTTACCCTATTACAAGATTTTCCAAACTTATGATCATGAATTAAATACCTTCACGTCTTCTATTGAGTAAATATCTGGCTCATTTTCAAGAAAGTCCTTCAAACTAACTTCCGACAAATTCATTATAGCTGTAATCTCTTTTTCCTCAAGCAATTCATCAAGTTTCCGTGATATCTCAGTTAGAAGTCTCTTTATATCAGCTAACTCAGCCTCTAAGTTCATACCATTCAATCTGTATCCCATTTAAATACTTTAACCGTCTCTCAATAGCCTCATTCCGTGATTCTTGGCGTATACGTTATTTTGTCTTGTTATTAGAATTGAATTTGTAAGTTTACCATCAAGTAAGTGTCTGTAGGAAGAATACATTCCGCTATTTGAACGCTTCATCGAATATCTTATACCCTGAGAGAGTTCAACAAGTTGATACGGTATCTATCCACAAACTTGATTTGAAGGTGGAAGAACAAACTCTCTTTTTTCGCCCATCACTTTTCCAATTTTGCATGTGGGCAATCTTTCTGACTGAATAGTAAGCCACTTCCTAGGATCTGGCTTAGGTTTTGGATCACGATGCTGATTACATGCTACATCGCCTAAATCTTAACTCTCTCAGAAAATCTCTTATCACAACTACGACTTTGCTAAATTTCAACACCTTCTCTTAAAATATTCCTGCGAAAGGAATAATCCTTGTACTTCAAACTGCTGTTTATCCTTAACGATTGAAGATATAACTTCCCCATATTTTAAGAGTATTTGAAATGCTATCGAAACCTCTTTTTGAGTTACCCTTAGCTGTAATGTGGACATCGACATCGTTCTCCTCTTCCTCGCAGTAGATCCGAAACAGAATAATTTTGTGTACCCTATCACCTACTTCTTTAAGGCTTTAACAAATGATTCCAAGCTCTTAGCTTGTTCTCTGGAATTCGCTGTATTGCTAATTTATGCTATCAATTTTAGAATTAGTCTTTTAAAAAGTTTCTAAAGCTAAGAAATTTGCATCCAAGCTCACATGGTAGTTTGAAGCATGTGCAATGGATTTTCTTTTATTTGATTTTAAGTTAAGTTAGGAAGAGCTTGGGGATCATGAAAGATTGAAGTTTACATTAACCCATCCCCAAAAGACTGCTAATTACTTTTTGGGATGCATATCCAGCAATAGCTGCAAACCAAGTCATACCTACAGTGTGAACTAGACCCGAAATTAATTTTCCCCCATCCATGATTTTTATTGCAAAAGATGATATTATTGCGTGAAAGATCAAAATGAGCGAAATCAACATACTAACAACTTGGAGTTCCGTGAAGGGTACTGTATGTAGGATTGGTGCCACGTTCTCCAACGATACTTTGAGAGATGAATAAAGCTTATTCATGGACTGCACAACACCTAACGATACGTAAAGTGAGAACGCTATCCCGATTATTACTCCATAGGAAATTCCAACAAAAGAGCTAACGCTTTGCGCTCTTCTCGTTCTAAGGTTGTTTAAAATTGTAAAGTTTTTGGCCAGAATTTCCGCAACCATCTTTGGATCAGCTCCAAGTGATATGGCCTCAACGAACATATCAATAAACCTGTAGATTAGATTGCTTCCGGTTTCTATGCTAAACTTCTGCCAAGCCCTCCTTTTGTTTATTCTCGAAGTCAATCTTCTATACAAATTTCTTATGTCATTTGTAAGTGGTCCAAAATCATGCGCTGTCAGATATTTCAGCGATTCAAGGATATTTCCACCTCTTGCCGACGCTGAAGCACCTAAACTCATTAGAAAGGATGGCGCGTTTTTGTCCCTGCTTATTATAATACTTTCAAATTTTCTACCCACGAATCCCGGAATTAGGAGCGGAGTAAGTGAAAGAGCAAGTATAAATGAGAACGGAATGTCAATAAATCTATACACGTACACGAGAAAAAGGACTACCGAGAACACGACGAGACAGGCAGCTAAGGAAATGTATACGAGCTTATAAAGTTTCCACTCCGTCGACGTTATCTCTCCCGACGTTTGCCATATTGGATCCTGCGGAGCCACAGCTCTCAAATACGTCAAAACTCCAATCTCTACTAGAATGAAAAAAACTATCACCGAATACATAATGATCTGGATGCTAATTCCGGTCAAGAACGGGGCT
>CAZPML010000181.1:0-2243 GCA_964587675.1 uncultured archaeon | reverse complement strand
GAGAAAATCTATCTTCTCGGCATTTAGCTTTAAAATTCTCTCAAGTGTTTTTTGATACTTTCTCCTGATTTTCTCCCAGCATTTTAGCATATTCTCGATATGTCCTTCGTAACTTTGAACTTCTGTCGCACTTTCACCCATATACGCGTAAATCATGCTACACCCCCAATAACTAGTCCAAGTTCTTGGTCGTAGTATTCGGGATTTACAACGTACGTTATGTAGGGGATGAGCCTAGAACGAGCATTGAATCCAATAATTCTCTTATCGTCTTTAATCCCCCACTCAAGAGAGACATAACTGTCCCCACTCCTCAGAAGAACATTTTTTTGCCCATTTAATTGCCTGTTTATCCAAGAAAAAGTAACATTAAACGTATATTCCTTCAGAGCAAAGTCCAAGTCCAAATCTTTTGTGGGGTTTAATATCTTCTCCCTCCAGTTTCTTTGGGTGTCCTTCTTTATCTCTTCAATTTTGTCCTCTGGAGGCACAAATAGCGTCACGTATAGTTCAGGTCTGACCCTAAGATCGTATTCGGGCGGGAGTGCAAAGAGTCTGAGCTCATCGAAGTACAGACTTGCCTTAATCGATAACTCATTCTCAGTTAGAGACACCTCATCGTACACATGGTTTATTTTCTCTTGTGCAATTTCCAGATTGTTTACACATTTTTCAATACCTTTAATGGCGTTTTTGGTTTTGTTCAGTAAATCCTCTGGGTAAGGTGCGTGATCGTCGCCAACATCGAATATGTACGCTTTTCCTGATTCGTTCTCCCTTCGTGCTACTCTACCAATTCTCTGTGTTAGGGCATCAACTGGAGCAAGTTCGGTAAGCATCAAGTCAAAACTAATATCTAATCCCGCTTCAATTACTTGAGTCGCAACAACTACGAATTCAGAACCATCAGAAAGTTGTTTCTCCCTTTGTCTTCTCTCTTTTGCTGTAATTCTCGAGTGCAAAAGTATGATGTTTTTGTTCACTTCATTCTTAAGGAGTTTAAACACTTCTTGTGCCTTAGGAACTTGATTTAAAATAATTCCAACTTTCTGTGAATTGTTTATAGTTTCAATAAACGCTTCAATAGACTGTAGGAGTTGTCCTTCTTCTGAATAAACGTCCACATTTCCTCTTTTTGCTGTCTTTGCCACGATTTCGTCGCTAATGTCAATTCCATCAAAGAGAATCTCTTCAAGCTTTTCTGGTAATGTTGCTGTCATAACAACAAAGGGTATTCTTGATTTGTAGAGGTATCTCATAACCTTGCCGATAAGCCACGGCGTATAGTACTCCTCGTCCTGATACATCTGAACTTCGTCGAACACAACAAGAGATGATGCGATGCAACCCATTGGATAATGCAATCTATAGCCGAACGTTCTCTGTGCAGCAAATCCGTATACAAACGCATCGAGTGTACAAACAACAACATCACCATTTAACATTGGTTTATGGTAAGCGGATCCGTGATCTACAACAATTCTTAAATTTA
The DNA here is from genome assembly GCA_964587675.1 of uncultured archaeon. GTDB lineage: Archaea > Halobacteriota > Archaeoglobi > Archaeoglobales > Archaeoglobaceae > CAZPML01. The sequence goes on along the minus strand of CAZPML010000181.1, from coordinate 751 downwards.
ACCCCAGTTTTTTGCTAATCTCTTCCAGTCTCTTCTGCTGAGCGTTTGCTAAAGCACGAGTGGGAAGAACGTAAATCAGCTTTGCGAATGGATGAGAACAATCTTTAACACCAGCAAAATATGGGGCTACAGCAGCTTCAGTTTTTCCAGCAGCAGTAGGAGCTTTTATGACAACACATCCAGCACCATCGGCTAAAGAAAATATTTGCTCGTAGGCTTCTCTTTGGTGGTTGTAAGGTTCGAATCCCAAAAACCTGTAAAATTCCTTAGCATTCATTGATCGTCACCAACAACGATTTTTACGTCTTTTACGGTGTAAATTTTTGATTTTCTAGATTTTCTCGTCTTTACACGGTAGCTTGAAGGTATATAAATTAAAAACTCGTTAATTCTTTCTGCTTTGACTGGTAGGTAATGTATTCTCGATATTCTAAGCTTCTTTACTTCCTTCTTCTTTCCCGTTAGCTCGTAAACGAGTTTGCTGTCCATGGAGTCAATGTACGCCTGACCTATAAGTTCAACGAGGGATTCATTCGTGCTGGTGTTTATTTCTCCCTCATTCCCCACCAATGACAAATCTAAAGGTCCCTCTACACTATACACGTTCGAAAGTGATTCAGTGTCTCCAACTCTATCAATTAACCACAGGGCCTCTTTTATTTGGTCTAATGCATCTTCTCCCAACGCTTTTTTTGCTTTTTCCTCATTTATTACATAGCAAGCTTTAACACTGTGGATGAATACTATCCCC
>CAZPML010000180.1:0-2248 GCA_964587675.1 uncultured archaeon | reverse complement strand
GCAGGCTTTCAATGTTGCTGAAAAGAGAGAAGCCGTCAGATCGAAAAAGTGGAGGATGTTCAATATACTCGCCGGATTTTTCAGAGCTGAGTTTATTAGAGATGAGCTTGCTTTGATTTCCTTTTCCCGGTGAGGGAGATGGTCGGGTATGTAATCTGGAAATAAAACCTCCTTCTGCCTGAAAACGGGATCTTCTATCGAGTACATGATTAGAATTTCTGATGGAGAATTTTTAAAGTTGAAAGGAGTGGATTGCAAACTCGCTAAGATAGAAAAATATGTAGAGCGAAATAATAGGTCAGGAGATTGCATGCCTATTGAGCTTGAGGAGATAATAGAATTCATCAGAAATATTGGGTACGATGTGAGAAAACCTGAAAGGAAAAGTCGATGAGCTTCTTGGAGCTTTGAGGGTGCGGTTCCAGAGTGTGAAACAAGTACTGAATACATCAAAAAACTGAGGGAAAATTGCTATGAGAAATTCTCTTAGTAGATATATCCCTAAAAGTCTCTAGCTTTTTATCTAGTATTCCAAGTTTTTCTTCGTAACCTTTTAGACCTTCATAAACACTCTCCATCTTTTTCTCGATGTCTCTTATTTCGCGTTTTATACTTTCAAGTTCTCTCTCTTTTCCAGCAATCTCTTTATCTAGCTTGTCCAGCGTATCTTGACTCACCTATTTTCAGTAACCTCCCCCTAGAACGCCTAGAGGCTGGTGCAAAATGTTTTAAGATTTTAGGTATTAAAGAGGGTATGCAAGAAACGATAAAAGAAATAATATTTCTCGTTGAGGAGTCAGATGACGGTTACACAGCCCGAGCTCTCGGTTATTCGATCTTCACTCAAGCAGACTCTCTCGATGAACTTAAGGAAATGGTAAAGGATGCTGTGGAATGCCATTTTGACGAAAATGAGAGGCCGAAGATAATCCGCCTCCACATTGTGAGGCAAGAGGTCATAACGATATGAAACTTCCGAGAGATCTGAGTGGTGAGGAACTCGCCAAGCTTCTAAGGAAGTATGGCTATGAAGTTACGAGGCAGACAGGAAGCCACATGAGACTTGCAACCCATTTGATGGGAGAACATCACATAACAATACCCAAGCACAAAGCTTTGAAGTCCGGAACTCTCAACTCCATTCTCAGAGATATTGCAGAGCACCTTGGAATTGACAAAAGAGAGTTGATTGAGGAGCTGTTTGGTAGGTGAAAATTAATTAACTTACTTTTGGCTTTCAGCCATAATATCAGTCAGTTAGACTTACTTTTATTGGAATTGTTTCTATCCATCTTTAAATCACATTTACTTAGCAAGGAATACGATTTGTTTTTTTGCGGCTTAGAGGCTCGCATGATGTCGCATGATGTAATTAGACCCATTTTGAGCTACCAAAGGTTACAAGTAATCAACTCAAAATCGAGGGATCGCCTTAGTCAGTTGGACTTACTTTGGGCTGTTCAATACATGCAGTTGTTGGATCTTTGAAAGTTGATCAAAATTGCCGTTGGGTTTAGTTAGTTTTATAATATAGTGTTCTTCCCCCCAACAACAAAACAGAACTCCAAGGCTACTAACTGTAAGTTGTATGAATGCAAATAAATGGATGCCGGACATGATGCCTAGTAAGACTACCTGATAAAAATCTGTAAGAAGCAATGGAAATAATGTTCTTGTTGGGGAAACAGTGATGTGTTGATTATTTTGTTGAGATAGTAACCAAGATCTTCTCAGGTTTTGTTCGATTAGCAGCGATTCCAGCAGGTTTATATCGTCGAACTCTCAAAAATTTCAATTGGGAATGACTGAATAACGCTATGAATGTAAATGAAATACGAGAGCGATTATTGATGAGTTTGTTAGTTGGTTGAGAGAATATGATAAAAAAAGAGGTAGGCATTCTTGGAGAAAGTGTGAGATTAATATCTCAACCCAAAATTTGGGTCGGGAAGGTTAACACAGATGAAAAAATAATCTTGGAAGCTCTTAAAGAGATAGAAAGAAAAGGCATTAACTTAAATCATCCAACAAGCAGAGAAAAAAGAGCTATTGCCGACATTCTCAAGAAAAAAGGAATTGTTAGCATCCCATCACATAAGACAATTGAGAGAATATTAATGGATTTTGAGCTTGCAGGGGTTGTGGTTTCAAGACTGGACATAAGCGGAAAAGGGAAGAAACTTTACGCCTTAAATCCTAAACTTGCTAAGTTTATAGATTCAATATAATAATACCATTTAAATCATTT
>CAZPML010000179.1:0-2319 GCA_964587675.1 uncultured archaeon | reverse complement strand
ACTGACGATTCTAAAGCAGTAGCAGAGGAATTTATCGATGAGTACGGATGCATCAAGTTTAAGATCCAAGATAAACTTGGAGGTACTGGATATGCAAGAAGAGAGGCATGTAATTATGCATTGGAGAATGATTACAATATCATTATTTGGGGCGATTCCGAGAACGTCTATGCCAAGGATTACATCGAGAAAATGATTGAATCTCTAAGTGAGTTCGACGCCGTTTCGGGAACTCCAAAAGTTTGTGGAGGATTTTTCGCCCATGCATTCGCATGGTATCACTCAATCCATCTTATTTTCCCGAGACTTTACAAATTCCACCTACCAGGAAATAATAAAGGGGAGAAGGTCTCAATTTTCAATGAAATTGTGTATCCCGAAAGTAAAAGAGCGGAAGACTACGGTTTTTCCGTACATCTCCTAAAAAAAGGGAAAAAACTTAGAACATCCGTTGTAGATTCGTGTGTTTATATTTCCGTCCCTGAAAAACTGAAAGAAATTGGAAAATGGCAAATGTCCAGAGCTAGGGGTGTTGCAGAGGCTGCCAAAATTGTGGGTTTTAAACCAATAGATTCGCTGGCATGGTCGCTAATCTTTTTCTCTTTGATCGTTTCCTTGGTAATGTTTCCAATAAGCCACATTCCACTTCTACTTTACTCAGCATTCATCTTACTTTTCTCCACTTTTCTTTTTGTAAGATCCCTGGAATACGTGAAGAGCCCAAAGAAGAGATACTTTCTTGCCCCGCTAATTGGCGTTCTAATTCATTCTCTTTACTCCATCCTTAGTTTATTTTACTACTTTAAATCCGATGAAAATATTTAAAGAATCAAATGACTTTATACAAATGAGACTACTAACGATAGGATCGGGATACCGCGGAGCGAAAATTGTCGAGTTACTGTCGAAGAAGGGGATAAAAGTCAACAGAGTCCCACTCTTCAAATGTTTTGCTGTCGTGAACGATGAAGGACAACTAAAAGATATTTCTCTCAAACCAGAGAAAAAATGCCTCTTGCTCAAAGACGTCAGTGGTTTTGTCAATAAAGTGACGAGCATACACGAACTTTATGAGGGGAGCCTAATCGTAACATCCCTAGAAGACGACTTCGGATACATAACTTCAACGAGACTTTGTGAGAAGCTAAAAGATGCCACGGGTGAGGTAGTTATTACGCTTGCACTCGTCCCCCAACTTGACACATCAAGCATAGGAGAAATTAAATCAAGAATTCGAGAACTTAAAGAGGCTTCAGACGTCTTACTACTGTTCGAGGGTGTTGTGGGAATTGAACGACGTATTTTAAAGATTCTAAATCTCGTATCACTAGCGGGAGAAGTGGATGCGAGAAGGAGACTAATAGGTGAGGTTGTAGTTGATACATCAGACGTATTCAACACTTTGGTTAATGACGGTTTTTGTATTGCTGGATATGCGGAACGAAAAATCCCATTTAGCTTGATTAATGCACTATTAAAGAGAGGAGAGGACCCAGGCACGAAGACCAGGAGAATGCTAGAGATCGTCGACGAAGCGCTTGAAAATCTTAGTATAAACGGCGATGTGGAGGATGCGAAGTCGGCATTGATAGTTTTCGCCGGTAAACCCGACGAGATCACGCTTGAGGGATTGCTTCTGTCTATATCTAGAATAGAGAACATAAATAGAAGAATGCTGGTGAGATACGGTGACTATCCGTTAGTTCGAGCCAGAAAAGTTTCAGTAGCCTTGTTGTTTTCTGGAATAAAGAGATTTAGATTCACTTGAGAAGAGAGAACAATTTGAAAAGTATACCGTGCTTAAATATTCTGTTTTCTATCCGAGTTTGAAGCATTTTAAATGCGTATTCGTCCACTTCAAACTTAACGTTATCGTATCGTACGTCCTTTAGCACAAGACCATATGGAGGTGCGGGTTCTACTCTCTCCCTATGTTTTTCAGGATGTAGCAGTTCCTCGAACCATTCTAAACTTCTGTGCTGTTTTCCAATCTCCGTTAAAGCAGATATAATCGATCTCACCATATTCCAAGTAAATGCATTTGCCTCGATCTCAAAAATTAAAAATTCCCTATCGGCCCTAATATCCGCTCTGTAAATAGTTCTAATACAATTCTCACCTTCACCGAATTTTCTTGTAAAATTTTTAAAGTCATGGGTTCCGTGAAGGATCTTCACAGCTTTCCTCATACTTAGGATGTCGAGACCTTCGCTATACATCACGTACAAGTAAACTCTACTCCTCGCCTTCCTGGGATCAAAATTTTCCGGTACCTTGCTCCATGCCCAAGAGATTATATCGTCGGGTAGTTCTGAATTC
>CAZPML010000178.1:0-2320 GCA_964587675.1 uncultured archaeon | reverse complement strand
AACCACTTGGATCTGCGGGAGAAGGTTTTTCTAACTTCAGTTCTTTATAGGCTGCATCCAAGGCCATCAAGGCGAACTGTGTATTGGAAAGATCTGGGCGCACTCCAGGTCCATAGCCAAAGCCACCGTAACGTGCGTCACTTTCATCAATTCCCTCAGTTTCATCCCATTGGATGGTTTCCAAATACTGACGAGCTGCCTCAATCTCGTCATGATATTTTGGGTTATGTGTAGCAACCAAAGCCCATATCGCAGTTGAAGTTTCGTAGGTTGGAAGCTCTCCAAATGAGCCATCGGGGTTTTGTTTTTCCAAAATATATTGGATAGCTTTATCTACAAGCGGATCATCCTGAGTATACCCTTGGTTTAGGAAAGCCAAGACACACATAGAGGTTATACCCACATTGTCCCTCCAGGACCAATTTCCCGGCCATGGTGATTCTGCTCGATGTTTGCGAAGCCAAACCAACCCCTCGCTGATTGAATTAGAATCGTGATTTTGTGGATCTAAAGCCGGCTGCAGCAGAGTTAAGCCCGCAACTGTTCCATCTCTATGTTTTGGATATTGAGTTATGGTGTACTCTCGTTCAAAGATACGGGTAAGATCTTCTGCCCAAACCCAAATTTCTTCACCAGCTTCTCTCCGAAAGGTGTAATAGTACTGGTATTCAAGATAATAGGGACTATAACTTCTCGCCGTTATTAACCATGTGTCGAAATAGCCACTCCAATTAATGCCCGCTCCCTCAGGATACCGAACATCCCAATAGACTTTACCAATATATTGAACAATCTCATTAAAAGGCTCATGGTCAGTAACAGGAGGGTGAAATTCAACATCCACTCTTGTGTCTTTGCATTCTTCCCAAGGAGAACCTGTAATTGTTTCCCATATTTCTGCAAATATTGCCTCATTTTCTGGAGCTACAGCGTACCATTTTCTGGCATTCGAAAAATCGGATAAAGTGGTTTCCCTTAAAGGGTCATTAAAATAATTATAATGCCACCTCATCGTGCTAAGTAACGAAAATTTAGGATCTATCTTGTCAAGTGTACGCATTCGAGTCCAGTCCTCTCCGCCTTCTTCTCCTCCGTGATCTAATTGAAAGGCACCAATACCTGTAGAAAAACGGAATACAGCTCCAACATCCTTATGTTCAAATCTATCTACGCCCGGGGCATAGGAACTATGAGCAGAATATCGAAGATTGCCAACTTCTGCTAAAGTAATTAGCGCAATCCAAGCCTTATATTGTGAGAGGCTTATCTCCCAAAACTCATGATAAAAGCGTATTGCGTAATAATCAATCAGTTCTTTAAGCTCTGTGTCTATATAACGCGTGTCAGGATTATGAGCGGATTTTGCAACACAGAATTCCAAAGTAACAAAAACTGAACTGATCAATAATGTTGTTGCAATCGTTGCCCATCTGCCCAGCTCTAATCACTCCCTTCTTATTTCTTCTTGTCTTTTTTAAAAAATTCGAAAGTACTGATCATTTTATAAAAAACAGGGTCCCAGTGGATGGAGCAGGAATTACAATCAAAAGTCGGTTGTATTGCGGAAATCACTATGCCAGTATCTCCTCTTTTACAGAAAAAGAAACATGTTCCAAAAGCTTGGCCTGGCCAAAAAATCCCATAGGCCTGAATGTTTCTACCAATTGTAAATTGCTTTACACAAAATAAATCCTTAACCTCCTGAAAAGTGTGGATATCTTTTCCCCAATAATGGGCTTTAAGTATCCAGTCTTCTAGACTCAATTGGGCTTCTACCTTTTCAGCATGGATAAAAAGAAAGACTGGCCATTTTTCTACAGGAATTCTTTCGTATTGGATGAAATACTCTGGGGGAATAAACTTTACTCCGTAACCGCTCTCTTGGATCGTAAAATTCGCTGGAAATAGTAGCTTATAACCGTACTCTTCATTCTTATACGTTTTCCAATCAGAAGTATCAACGGGTTCAGTGGTTGGTGATTGTCCAGCTTGACCGGTTATCTCCTCACCTTGGGTGCTTGCTTTTTTAGGTTGAGAGACTGGCCCTGTAATTTGTGTAGTCTCTGTCCCCTTTTTCTGCTCTGGAGAAGTAAAGATAAAGTAAGCCCCTAACCCTCCCGCAGCAAAAAGAAATAAAGTTACAAAGATAATCAGGCTTTTTCTTTTCATAACAAAAATTAATTATAATATCTTCCGACCTTTCTGTGAAGACCAAAGAAATCCTTTCCCAATCTATATTTTATTGTATCAGCAAAATCTCTGCAACTCAATTGAAAAACTTTTGTATCCCCCACATTGCCAATCTGGTGCAGAAAATCAA
>CAZPML010000177.1:0-2417 GCA_964587675.1 uncultured archaeon | reverse complement strand
CTTTAACAATTTATATAAATCATATAACTTTTTGAAGGTGTTATCCTTCTTCAGTCTCCCAATGAATTTATCTTTATTAACATTTATCAGTTCTAGTACATCCCTCTCAAGGAGGTAAAGTGCTTCCATTGGCGATAAGATAATAAATTCGGATTTCTTGGCCCCGTAAAAATATTTTGAATGTATGTCTTGGTTATCAATAACGATAATTCTGTCACCAACGGCAATACCGGAGATTTTCGGTAGAAACTCCACTTGTTTGCCCTCCAATTTTACGGGAGAGACCTTAATGTATGTTACATCACATTCCTCATCAACAAATGCGAGAGTTAACGTATCATACTTTGATAAAATGTTTAAAATACTAGGAATTTCCAAATTTTCACTCTCTGAGAGAGGATAGTATACATTTCTACCTACTAGTAAATTCTCAACAGGTTTTATCCTAATCCCCCTACTTCTAAGATCCTCGTATACGATAAAATTAATTACAAAGTTCTGAACGTTCTTTTCGGCCCGAGAGAGGAGATCCTGTAAATTGGAGAACTTTACCTTACCTTTTAATTGGAGATAAACGGCCTCTATTGGATGAAGATACAAGTAATTACCCCTCTTTTGGCCAAAGTTCTTTCTCTCCAAGTCTTTTACTACTTTGATTATAGCAACACTGCCAGCAATTTTCCCGATCATAATTCAATTCCATAAACTTTTTGAATATTTTCTACGCATATTTTGTATATAAAATCCTCACTATAGCCAAGTTTCAATAATTCTTTGATTTTTTTAGGTACGGTTTTTGGACCTACTACAGCACCTGGCCTCCTTTTATCATCAATATAATCGGATTCTACCATGAACCTACTTCCACTTTTTGCCGCTTTAATTAAATGATCCTCAATTGCGATTACGGATGGAAATATACCCAATGATTCAAATTCGCTTATCAGAGGAGGGGAAAAGTGTTTTACAATTTTCTCCTTTTTGATACCCACTTTATCAGCCATTTTCGAAATCTCAAGCATTCCAGTCTTCGAGTAACGTTCTGTATGAAGTTGTACAGCGCACCCAATTTCTTTAGCTACCTCAAAAGCATGCATTAAAATTTCATTGCTTAACTTCCAAATTTTATTGCTAACTTTGTAATGAGGTCTTCCCGACTTTATCGCCACGGCATCTCCCCGCTCAACATACTTCCCGGCTATCTCAAGAGCTTCTTTCATTATTTCTGCAGCTTTTTCATAACCATGCCTACTACCAAGTATCGTTATTTCAGCTGGATGAACTCCCAAAACTGCGTATGCTTTTACAATCTTGTTAGCCTTCTCAACTAGTCTTAGGTGCGTATCAAATATTTTTTCAAAATCCTTGCCGCTACGAGGAATTAGATCATAATGGGTAGATAACAACGTTACTAGAAAAACGTGAGTCCCCCCTGCTTTTTTAAATTGTTCTAAGGCTCTTAACCTAAGATTGTTGTATAGGTGCATGTGATCGTCCGTTATTATCATACTCTCTAATCTGTGAAAATTTAATTAAATATTTTAAGTGAAAAGCAAAAATAAAATTATTTATAAATATTCTTATATCTTTCTCTTAATATTCTTTTACTAAATTTACCCACGCTCGTCTTGGGAATTTCGTCGACGAAGAGAATCTCATCTGGAATTTGCCATTTGGCAAAAGACTTCTTAAGAAATTCGATGAGATCTTGCTTAGTTACTTTATCTTTATACTCTGGTTTAAGTACAACGAGAGCTAGGGGCCTTTCTTCCCATTTAGGATGTGGTACGCCCACCACACAGGCTTCAAAAACGGCCTGATGTGCCATAAGAGTATTTTCCAAATCAACACTGCTAATCCACTCACCACCACTTTTTATGAGGTCTTTAAATCTATCTACAATTTTTATGTATCTGTTGCTGTCAATTACCGCTGCATCTCCACTTCTCCACCATTTTACCAGCCCTTCCCCTTCGAATGACCCATAGGTTCTTGGATCATTGTAGTAGCTCTCAGTCACCCAATGACCTCTAATCAACAGTTCTCCTATCGATTTGCCATCATACGGTAATTCGTTACCCTTTTCGTCAACAACCTTAACTTCAATTCCAAATACTGGGATACCCTGTTTCTTTTTCAATTCCCATTTTTCATCTTCCGTTAACTCTAAACCAGGTTTTACAAAATTGTAACAAACTAAGGGAGTTGTCTCAGTGGCTCCATAAGCATGAATGATTTCTATACCAAATTCCCGTAATCCCCTCATCATTGCTATGGGTGGTTCAGATGCCCCGCTCCAAGCTCTGATATTGAATTTTGGTTTTGGTTCTAATTTTTGTAGATAGTTTAGCATGGGTATAAATATAGCGGGGGCACCTGCCGTTGTTGTTACGTTTTCTTTCTCCATAAGTTCGATA
>CAZPML010000176.1:0-2427 GCA_964587675.1 uncultured archaeon | reverse complement strand
GGCTTATAGCTTACGCTAGCTATATATGGAAAATGTACCCCGATTTCATGTCTGTGTTGGGATACTAATCCCTGAGGAGCAAATCTCTCGAAGAGCTCCGTTGCAAGAATCCCAGTAACGAGACCTATACCATCTCCAGTGAAAAGACTTTTACGATTAACTCTCCCAACCATACACCAGTATAACGGTCAAAAAGAAGAAAATAAAATTTTCTCTAAATGAGCCGTGAACTTAAAGGAGAATAGTTAAACGAGGAAAGCAAGCCTGTCTAAAATCAGATTATAAGAAGAAAAGCAACATAAGCGATTTCCTTGTCCTTCCATCTTTCTCAGAAAATCATTGTTTGCAACTTGTAATTGAGCTATGATAAGAATTAATGACTACCTGAGGGAATATTGTTTTTCACGTTTCAAAACTTGACGACATAAAGTAGTACTACTTTCTTTATTGATTTCTTTTGACAAATTATGGATTAATGTTTTTTCTAATAGAACTTCCCTTAACATCTTTAGAAAATTCAGTTTCTCTTCTTTTGTAGGTTCAATGCAATGTCCTTCTCCAAAATCGTTCCACGAATCGATCTTAATTAATTTCTTTCCTTTAAGAGTATTTGCTGTAGTGATAGCTATTTTTAACTCTTCTTTAAACATCTCTGGATCTCGCGGTAAATGAGGAATTCCCTCCTGAATTTCCCTCATATTCATAAACCCAGGTATTACAGATGGTACAAACATCTTGCCATATTTGTCAGCAAGCTTCCTCCATACTCTATATCCTTCATTCAAAAATTTCGGATAGTTCATATTTAATGGCTCTTTAATCGGAGTGTACCAACCAGCCGCCCAGACAGTCCAACCGTCAAAACATTTAGCGTATTCGATTAAATCACATTCTCCAGTTTTATCGCATTCCTCGATCCAGCCACCGCTATTATCAATGGTGTAAGCAGACGTAGCTGTCCAAGGATGAGCATGATCCCCGATTAAAAATAGAGGTCTTATTGAATTTAACTCGTTAACGAACTCTCCAACCTTTCCTTCTAATTCGCTTGCCGCACCAAGATAGATTACAGGTTTGTTATCTATTTTTAGATAATTGGGTAAATCGTATATGCCGCTTTCGTGAAGAAATATAAAATCATTCGTTACCTCCACCCATTGGCTTGAATCCTCTAATATAAATTGACCTTCTCTTTCTTTTACATTAATTAATTTACCAGGAATTCCTTCATATTGAATGGCTATCAGTATTTGATGCGAAATTGATTGAGAGATAAATTTCTTAATATTTGACATTATTCTATTCTGAAATGAGGGGTCTTCACTTCCCCATGCAAGAAAGAAGCAATTTACCCCATGTCCGGTTGCCCAGTCTATATGTTTTGCTATAACTATAGGGTCACTAATAACGTATTCACCTAACAAGGGATGTACGGGGAAGCCTTCATTATATTCCTCCCATTCTTTCCAATTCATAGGATAACCAATAAAAGGATAGTACGTAACGCCAATAATTACTCCTTTATTATATAATAACTTCCCTATGTTTTGGTATTCTCTAATATACAATGTTTTGAGATTCCTTTTCTTTCTAAATAACAAGGTTGCCAAAGCTATCTTCCCCTCTCACTAGTTGATGAAAATTCTAGTAAGACCTCTCTTAATTTGGAAAGATAAGCGAAGCCTTCCTTTACAGAGGGTTCTATGTACGTCCATTCACCAAAATCGTTCCAAGTATCTATTCTGATATGGTTTTCAGAATATTTTAGTGCGGAGAGCAACCTATTGTAGAACAGGTTCGGGCTTCTTGCTATTGGAATTTGATCTTGCTCTCCCCATGAATAACCATTATAAAACCCTGGAATTACTGTAGGTACAAATTCCTTGTTTAGCGATCTAGTATAGTTAGACCATATACGAAGGTGATCTTCATAATAATCGTCATAATTCTCAGCGTACTTTCGGTTCTCACGTGAATTATCCATAAACCCAATCCAACTGGTTAATGCATCAGTCGAATTCAAATCCTTGTATTTGAATAGTGTTTTAATATATTCATCATCCGGCGTAGTTGGAATTCGAGGTAATGTATCACTAACGAAGTATGTCTCTCTACCATGTTTCTCTCTAAAGAATGATTTTGCTTTATTAAAGGAGGCTCCCTCTCTAAATAGGGCCATCGCATCATAAAGAAAAATTGCAGGATGACTATGAATTTTTACATAATTTGCATATGAGGAAAACCTACTAAAAGTCCCTACGTCTTTTAGAAAGAGTTCTTCATTACTTAAATTTTTAAGATCAATAGCCCATTCTGGTAACCCGATCAGAGTACCTCTACTGTATTCGGGTGAAGGTCCCCACATCCCACCTACTAATATTTCTTTATTTAACATTTTCAGAAAGACACCTCTTTCAACACCGTATA
>CAZPML010000175.1:0-2456 GCA_964587675.1 uncultured archaeon | reverse complement strand
TCGCTGAGAAAACAAACCCCAGGTATTTGAAACCCATAATAGTGTATGGGAGGTAATATGCGACTTGTTACATTTTTATTCATGAAAATCGGCCCCACAGCCCCCTTCTTACTGGGATGTTCGGTGGTTACATTCGGCGTTATCTTGTCGGTGGTACTCAGTCGATTATTCCGGAAGCATAGCGATTTACATAGAGAAAAATTGATACTTCAATGGTCAACTAACATGAGTATTGTATTTGGGTTATTAGGCACACTTCTAGGGCTTCGTGGAGTTTTCCCCAACATAAGCCCGGGTGATCCAGCTACTTCTCTCTCTGCCATCCTATCAGGTTTAGGACATGCCCTAAATTCCAGCGTAGCAGGTCTCTCCATAGCTGCCATTGCTGAATTTGGTTTACTTCTCGCGAAAATAGGAGACAGGGGGATACCATGCAAAGATTGATAGGTGTTTTCGATCTCGCTTTCTTACTATTAGGGACGCTTGCAATATGTGTGGTTATGTTGAGTCCTGTTTACCGAGTTTTGAGTATCAATATCCCTAAAGCTCCAGGTGGAGTAGGAGTATCACCCAAGGATGAAGTCAAGATCGCTGTTTCACCTCATATGATAAGCTTTGGAGAACAGAAATTTAATGATTTAGCTTCCTTCAGACAATACTTGGAGACCGTAGACCTTCAGAAAACTAAAGTAATCCTTTCGGTAGATTCCACAGTCGCTTTCTCGAGACTTGCAAAGGTACTTGGGATACTCAAGATATTTGGTATTAATGAAATATCCTTCGAAGTGAAGGAGGAGAAGCAATGAAATTTCTATTGAAATTCACGATGTTCATAGCGATACTATTACTAATGCTTTTCCTCGGCTATAAGGTATTTCTATCAAAGACATTGCCGTACCACCGAGAATTACAAAAGATTAAAGAGGAGCTTAAAAATAAGGTAAGTGGTGCGGTTGAAGTAGGTGTTAAAATGCTTGAGGAGAAGGCGGTTAAGTTACCTAAAATTATCCCCACAGATACAACTAAAGACACAACCATAGAAAACTCCAAAGAAGGTGAAGTTACAAAATCCCCTGCGGTTGATAGTTTACCTCGATGTCACATCGATTACTACGCTTTAGCATTGTCCAACTATAGATCTATCATAACCGCTGGTTCTGTCCCAAAAAACGAGGACTCTATTTTTATACAAAAATTTGCCACACACCAAGTATACCGGAGGGGGAGAATAACACTCGCTCCGGATCTTGTACAGAGGTTCAGAGCTTTTGTGACCCACCTAAAGGGGCGTTTCCCTGACGTAAAGATCATAGTTACAAGTGGTGTAAGGAGTAGAAAAGAAAACAATAGACTTGAAAATGCATCCGTACTATCATATCATCTTACAGGCGATGCATTGGATATATGCGTTACGGGGACAGCTCCCAAGGAGGAAATCATCAGGATTTGTAAAGAATACTTCGATATCGTATTGGACGAAGGATCACACATTCATGTTGCAATCAGGAGGTAATGATGTTATGGTTTAGTATAATCATTTCAGCGATATTGCATCTCTTTGCACTCCTTTTTATAAAGATAGATTCGCGAGACGATCGGATATTAAAACAGTTTACTATCGCTGATACCACATCAGAAGAAATAAGGGTGAATTTAGACCTTCCAGAAAGGTTAAATTCGAGGCAAGAAGAGAAGAAAGCGATGTCTGACAAACAAAGAGCCAGTAAAGAAGAAGAAACTGTGGAAGCTAAATCTCACAAATCGGAAGCGAATTATGCGTATACAGAGGCTATAAAAGGCGAAGGTAAGGTTTCCACTAAAAAAGAGAAGCTCCCGATAGAGAGGTTCAAGAAGGAGGGGTTGATACCTGAATTAATACTCAGCTTCGATAACTTCGACGAGTATATCAAGATTGCACAGTTTTTCGGCTATAAGCTCGTCGCCTATGATAAATGTGAGAAAAAATATATCTGCAGGATCGATCTCAAAAATTGGTCGTTACACCCAATCACAGAAGGATTTATGGATGGTTTCTCCAAAAGGGGGCGTGTGGTTGCTTCAGATAAACTGGATGAAGTTGCATACGCTATCTTCTATAAGTATGGTGTACCCATTAGTGATATCGTTTTCTTTTTCCTCATACCTTCTAATGTTGAAAACTATTTCATAGAGAAAGAAATAGAGGCTGGAAAGAAAATAGGGGTAGAAATCACCCAGATTGAAAAGGTCATCGGAAGGTACATAAAAACTGGCGCTGGATATTCCATCCTCATAGAGGAGTTAATTTTGAAAGATGGCCGTAGAATTCAACTTTCAACAACGGGGTAATATCACTCCCAAGGTTACTATATCCTGCATAATAAAAGTAAGGCTTGCATATAACAAGCTGAAAAAGGAGGTCAACATGGTAAGGGGTATTTTATTAGCACTTAGTCTCTTATCCATTTTTGTGTGCA
>CAZPML010000174.1:0-2459 GCA_964587675.1 uncultured archaeon | reverse complement strand
CTTCGCTTCAACTCCATAAACCAGCTCTATGTTAGCCAAATCGACGTCAGCGTCTATTACGATGGTCTTGAAGCCGGCAAGAGCTAGAATTACTCCTGCGTTGCAAGTCACGAACGTCTTACCGACCCCTCCCTTTCCAGAAACTACTGCGACGATCTTCATGGTCCGCTTCACCCAGCCCCGCCTCATTTATAAATGCGCCCCACCTTTGAACGCGATGAAGATAGAGTAAAAGAACTCGAAGAGTTTGGCAAGCCCCCTTCAACTGGAAACGGATCGCTTTCGAGCTTACAGCAAGAATTGAGAGCGTAAAATGTTTGAGAGCTTTGTCAGCAACACCCGCATCCCCGGCGGGGTAGTTGAGAGTTAAAGAAACTCCCACTGGCTCGAAGCTGTCAGGTTAAAGGGTTTATAAAAGCGCGAGGTGGGAAAGAGTGATGGAGGAAGCGTTGAAAGCGTTCGCCTGGAGGTTTCCAAGGGAGATAGGGTACAAGCTGAAGAAAGGCGAATCGAAGTCGAAAAAGCTCAGAAACTTCGTGAGGAACAGATACGTTGAAAACGCCGAAGAACTATTGAAAGAGCTCAGGATGGTTGAGAGGGATTTCTTCATGAGCGTTTACAGCTTTTCCGGAGAATACGAGAATGGAAAGAGGTGGGAAAGGGAGAAAGCTATTATAGACAGGATGTTCTTCGACTTCGATTGCGAGGAATCGCTGACACCTGCCCTAAGGGAAGCTAAGAAGCTAATACGCTACTTGAGCGCTGTACCAATGGTCGTGTTCTCAGGATCAAAGGGATTTCACGTGCACGTGATGTTCGAACCGGTTAGGGTTTCTCCAGAAGCGATAAAGAGGACTGGAACGCTTATAGCTGAGAGGCTGAAGCTGAGAACGTGCGACACCCAGGTCTTTGAAGTGGCAAGGCTATGCAGGGTTCCATTCAGCGTCCATTCAGCAACGGGATTGAAAGCAACGCTTATCAGCCCGCACAGGTTCATGAAGATGGGTTCGAGCGATGTGATAAGGTTCGTCAAAGCGGGGAAGTGGGACTTTCCGGAGCATGAACCGGATGAAGAGTTCGCTGAAATTTTGAGCTTCGTTGACGTCCAGATCTATGAAGAGGCTAAGAAAAATAGGGAGTTCTTCACAGACGTTTTACTGGAGCACGGCGATGGAGGAATCAGGGTTAGCACAAGAAGTGCAGCGGGAAGGAGAAGGAGGATAAGGATGTACGTCGAAGCACTGAAAAAGTATGGAAGGCTTTCAGCCGATTTGAGGATAAGGGAGATCCACGCAAAGTCCGAATGGGTTGCGAAGCACGGAAAGAATCCGGGAGCGATAGAGCACATAGCGAGAGTTCACTTGGTTCTGATGATGATAGAGGAGAGATGGAGTGACGAGGAGATACACGAAGCTTTCAGGTATGCTAAGGACTACAATCCGGACAGGGTTCAGTACTACATCGACTACAACAGGAAGTGGCTGGCGAAGAAGAGAAATACCGAGAATCATATGAAATTTTTCTAATATCTTAACACTTTGGATGTATAGTAATCCCCTGTAAACTGAACAACAGTATTTGAACATCTACACTCTTTGTACCCAGTGTTCAAGTAGTCCAGTGCCCGCATCTATACATCACATGAATAGTGTATTTTCCTAATTCTCTGTCGAAATCTTCGGATTAAATACAATCACAGGGACTTGATGGTATTAAAGTGCTGAGGAAACCTTCTTAAGCTACCGAATAAGACGTTAAAAGAGTTGTATAAGGGATGCAAAAGGTGTTTGAATGAGAGTATATATGGACGTTTGCTGCTTTAATAGACCGTTTGATGACCAGACTCAAGATAGAATTAGGATTGAATCTGAAGCGGTACTGACAATACTAAGCCGATGCATGAGAGACTGGATACTCATAGGGAGCGAAATTGTGGATTACGAGATATCAAAAATTCCAGATGAGGAGAGGAGAAGAAAAGTGAAAATTCTTGCATCGATTTTAAAAGAGAAGATCATAGTCGATGATGACATTGTTAAGCGAGCTTTAGAACTTGAAAAGATTGGATTAAAGCCTATAGATGCTCTACATGTTGCATGTGCAGAGAAATCTGCAGACATTATGCTCACGACAGATGATGATATAGTGAAAAAAGTTAAGGCTAACAAAGATCTTATTAAAGTTCGGGTTGAAAATCCTTTAAGATGGTTGATGGAGGTGTTAGAAAGTGAATGAAGCTAAAACCATTAGCGAGATACGTAAAATTGGTATTGAAGCTCTTGCAAAAGCTTTAGGACCGATTGGAATGGTCAGGTTCATTCAGAGCTTTGATCTTGGAAAAGGAGATTACACCAAAGAACGCTCGCAATGGTTAGATCAAAGTGTAGATGAGATTGTAGATGAAATCAAAAGAAGGCGTAAGTGAACTACCCTTCTTGCAACTAAATGTCGTCTAAGTC
>CAZPML010000173.1:0-2467 GCA_964587675.1 uncultured archaeon | reverse complement strand
TTATAAACCTTTAATTCAACTTTACCACGTTTATTGGCCATAACCACCTACCTTTATATAATATCGGGCTTTATGCTTCAAACGCAAGCGTACCAGTTTCAATCCCTCATAGGTAGGCTTTTAAATCAGCATCTGAAGAAAACGATTAAGCCACAACTTCGACTTTCAATCCTCATAGGTAGCTTCAAGTCGGATCACCTCCTTATGCCATTTAATATGGCCAAAGCTCCCCAGATTACCAGTAACCCGAAAAGCACAAATATCGCTATACCCCAAACATCATACCCCCCTTTTACTTCCGTTATTGATACATAGCCCAACCTGTCCTCCGTCTCGTAATCCATGTATGCAATATAAACTCTCACATCATTTTACTTAACCCTTTTCACCGATTTCAATTCTTCAACCAGAGCATCGTAAACTTTAGGTAGCCACTGGTTAATTTCTCTATCAGCAAATCCGAGAATCTTTAATATCGTTTTATCCAACTCAACTCTTGCCCAGAAACGGTTCTCTAACTGTTCAAAAATTGATGGGAATTTTACATCACGAAGTTTCCAGAATAGATTCCTTAACAATTCTTTGTCTTGAGGAGTAAGTTTATCAACATCCCAGTTATAAAATAAGGCCAAGTCGGTGCTTCTGATAGTTCCATATTCACCTGTCGTTTCCTCTTTATTTGAGAGCATCTGCAAAAGATTTATCGTACTATTTAAAAATAGACAGAAAAATTGAGAAGTTTCTCTATCAAAGTTTGGGAAAACCTTAAGAGTATCTGGTGGCACAAATTTATCGTCACAATAAAATGCGAAAAGAGAGGTATTCGGAGAATAGAGATTGAACCTTCGTGAGAACGCCAAGTGGGTCTCTTTCCCCGAAATTTTATTTTTTACAAAGTTCCATGAAAAAATTTCTGTTCCTTTCCACTTGGTCAACCCAAGTTTTAAAATTTTATCGAACCCTTCAAACCTATCCACTATTATATAATCATGAATGGATGTTATGTCCATGATATTTACTGCGGTAATCGTTCTTAAAGCTGGCAACGTTTTGTTAATATCTATTTTAAATTTAAACCGTGTATCCTTTATTTTGAATTGTAAGGTATTCTTTGTCAATGACTCTAGAACAAAGAATGCTCGTTTGATTCTGCTTCTATCTATAGGATTTGTTACAAATACTAATTCTGACAAACCTGCTGGAGAAGCGTGAAATCCCTCTTTAGTCCATTCTGATTTAATTCTAGTTAGTTTATGTTTCGGAAGGAGATCAAAAAATTTCTTGCAAACATCAAGAGTTTTGGATGAAGTACACCACAAAAAATGCATTAAATTATTTTTGTGTTCAACTAAGTCCTTATGAGAGATCCAATAAATTTCTAAATCTTCGCTTATCAGATTACTGTTTGATTCCCTAATTATGTCTATTAATTGATGTGTGTACTTCCCAATTGATAGTTCTCTAATCGATCTCTTAAATAACACAAGAGCAGTTTTATCTGTCTCTGCCGGCTTTTTCTTCTCAGCGATTAGCAGAATATCCTTAAATGCTGCACCTTCGCTAAATGCAAGATCTCCAACAGGTTTTACAATATATTTTATGTGATAATTTTCTAATAAGAAATTTCTTATTTTCTCCGTTGCTTTTCCTCTAGCTATATTTATCGGAATAACAGCTCCTATCTTGCCATGAGGTTTCAATAACCAATCGGCTAAAGCCAAGAAATAACCCCAAAGATTGATCTGATTACCACAAATATTTCCCAACGGATTTTTCTTTAATTCCTTTCTCATTTCTGAAGGCATCTTTTCTCTGTCAGTAAATGGAGGATTCATCATTACTACATCAACAGGTTTTAAATAAAACTCACCTCCTTTTCCTTCTGGAGATATTGCACCTTCCTTTTTGATTTTTTGACCTGACATTCCAAAAAGAGTTTCTTGAATGGTTTCCGTATAAGGCGATATCTTAATGCCCTTTGTAGTGAAGTCCATTGTCTTTAGTAATTTCGCCAATTCTAAAGAATTTTTTGTCCCAATTCTAACTATATTGGTTTCTTGCTCTATATTTTGCATGGTCAAGTTGATGGTCGAAATATGGGCTGCAAAGGGCATTATATCGATTCCTGTTAGATCGTTCTCGATAAACTTTTTATGCATCTTTCTAAGGAATTTATAACCGTACAATTTTTGATATAGTTCTTGTTTTCTTCTATATGCTGCGACTAATAAAGTGCCAGAACCACAGGCAGGATCAATAACTGTTTCATCGTAAGAATCTATCGTTAAGTTCGCTAAAATCTCCGCCGCTATCGGGTGTGTGTAAAAGGCTGCTAAAACTTTTCTAACTTCAAAAGGGATTAAATCGTGGAAAAATCTTCCTGCTAGATCATGGGTTATGTGTTCTGCTCTTAACAATTTTATTGTTTTTATCACTTCATTCAATGTATCAATAACGATTTTTTTGT
>CAZPML010000172.1:0-2564 GCA_964587675.1 uncultured archaeon | reverse complement strand
GCTGCCCAACATTATGGTCAACCCGAGCTCCTCTATCAGTCTCCTCTTCGTTCTTTCGTCCATAGGAGTCATAGCATAGAGAGCGTACTTCCAGCTCGAAAGATCGTAATTTGACAAATCCATGTCGAGAATGATCCTGTACATCGTCGGGAGCATGAACGTGAACGTTATCCTCTCCTTTTCTATCGCCCTCAACAGCGTTTCGGGATCGAAACCTCTCATAACAACCGTTTTACCACCGGGAATGATCGCCACGCCGTAAGTTATCGCCTGCTGCGCGCAGTGGAAGAGGGGCATGAGTGTCGTAGCAACTGCATCTGGGTTCGCAAACCCTATCATCGCGCCATCCAGTGTTACGTTCAGGCAGCCAAATATCACGTTGAGGTGGCTGAGCATAACCCCCTTTGGCAGCGCAGTTGTCCCGCTCGTATACAGAATTTCGAGTATGTCTCTTTCCCATATCTCCACTTCGGGTTCCTCCTTCGGCATACCTTTGATGAACTCCTTAAATGTTTCATGTTCAGCATTTCCGGATATTGGAACGACTATGTAGTCTATTCCCAAGTTTTTCAGTATGTCCTTTATTTTAGGAAGAAATATGTCATCCACTACGGCGAACTTGGATTCGGAGTGCTTCAGCTGGTATTCTATGTCCCTCGATGTAATTACGGGATTTATCGGGACAACTGTAGCACCAGCTTTAGCTGCACCGAATTGGCATAGAACGAATTCTGCCGAATTCCCCATTATCATCGCCACTCTGTCACCCTTCTTCATTCCTCTCTCGATCAGCGCATTGGCAAATTGGTTCGCTTTTTCATCTGCTTCTCTGTAAGTGAGCTTCTTCTCGAGTCCCTCTCTATCCAGTTCGCCGAAAACGACTATTGCCTCTCTGTCGCCAAACCTTTTAGCATTTCTACGCAGTACATCACCAAAAGCGAGCCTGTTAATTATGTTCCTGTTCATACGCATCACCCCAGGGGCTTGAAGTACTTTATGTCTGTAATCTTGCCCTCTCTCTTTTCGTTCCACACCGCCTTTACCCTCGTTCCCGGTTTCATCTTCTCCATGGACTTTTCAGGATCTGAGAAGTCTATACCTCCTATGAAGTGTGAAAAACCGACATCCGCACCGTCGAGTTTTATAACGGCAAGACCGTAAGGCGGTTCTATCGGCTGACCTTCGAACCTTAATTTCTCCCCCACGAGCGTGGATGTGACTATAACACCCTCATCGCTTACTTCAACCCACTCTGTCGTGTCGACAAAGCATCGTGGGCAGAATTTTCTAGCAGGTACGAGGACTCGGCCACACTTAGGACATTTAGTCCCCATAATTCTTTTATTCCTCAGCTCATCGAAAAATCTCGCATCTGTCGGGCTGAGAGCCCACCGGTATGCAAGGGATATATGACCCGTTAAAACCCTAACATCCTTCACAATCTCACCTCCCCAAAATCATCAAACCATTAAACTGATTCACACCACCCATTGCATGGGCTAAAGCTGTCTCACAGCCGTCAACCTGATTGCTCGCCTCACCCATGATTTGTAAAGCCGCCTCCGCCACGCGTATTAGCCCGCTTGCACCAATCGGATTTGTGCAGAGAACACCGCCGGATGGGTCGCAGGCTATCTCTCCACCCTTCGTAACTGCACCTTCGAGTACAAGCTTGTAACCCTCGCCGGGCTTGCAGAAGCCGAATAATTCGTAGTAAAGTATTTCCTGATACGTAAATGGATTGTAAATCTCAGCTACATCAATTTCCTTGATTGGGTTCTCTATCCCGGCCATTCTGTAAGTCTCTCTAGCTGCCTTTATTGCTGACTCCCAGTTCACGAGGTCTTTATCTCCGAAGTTGTGCTCGTCTCCCGCATAAGATAAACCTCTTACCCAAGCAACTCTGTCGATCTTCGCTTTCCTCACGAAATCCTCGCTTGCGAAGATTACGGCACATGATCCATCAGAGATCGGACAGAGATCGAGAAATCTGACAGGATAGCTTATGACTGGGGAGTTAAGAACGTCTTCAACCGTAATTTTAACCCTTATGTGAGCGTAAGGGTTTTCCAGAGCATCGAGGTGATTTCTTACAGAAACTTCAGCAGCTGCTTCTCTAAGCTTTTCCTTTGGAATGTCGTACCTGTGGATGTAAGCGTTGCACTGCTGCGCAAATACTCCCGGAGCTCCAGCGGTGAAAATTCTCTGGTAAAAGGGTTCCGCTACTGTAGTCATCGTTCCCTGTGGATCGTTTTCGTACATCTTTTCCATTCCAACAGCCATGACGACATCGAACAACCCAGATGCGACGTGGTAGTACGCTGAATGGGCAAGAGAGATGCCCGTCGAACCGCAGGTTGCGACGCGCATAAGGGGTTTTAAATACCCACCAAGCGCATCTGTGAGCCAGAGTTGGGGATCGTTTGTACCTTCCATCGGAGCAGGCATCGATCCTGTAACGATGGCATCCACATCCCCGATCGTGATATCGGCGTGCTCCAAAGCTCTCTTCACGGCTTCATATACGAGTTCGGGGTAATTCACGTCGTTCCTCTTCCCGTGTT
>CAZPML010000171.1:0-2575 GCA_964587675.1 uncultured archaeon | reverse complement strand
TCAAGAATACAAGACGCTTTTAATTCCTATTCCCCCTCTCCTTATTCAGCACCGTATCGCCGCTGAACTCAAAGAAAAAATGGCACAACTTGATAAACTTCGGACATCCATTGAAAAGCAGTTAGAAGCCATAAACGCCTTGCCCCAGGCAATCTTAAGGAAGGCATTTAGAGGTGAGTTATGACAAATAGAATATTAGCGGATGTACCTTTAGAAAACCCCAATGATGATAGGTTAGGGTATGCGCTTTTTGCAAAAAACTTAGCTGATGCCATCTGTAATATAGAAACTGATGATTGTTTAGTATTTGCTTTATATGGACCATGGGGCAGTGGGAAGACTACATGCATAAATTTTATTTTGCATTACATTGCAGAAAAACCAGAAGAACAACGACCTATTATAGTCCGATTCAATCCTTGGTGGTTTTCAGGCCACGGTGAGTTGCTGAACCAGTTTTTCAGAGAATTTTGCGCAGCCTTAGAGAAGGAGAGAAGATTTAAAAAGGTAATAGAGTTTGTCGCTGATCTTTTGCAAATTGCATCTGAGATTCCTGAGCCCACAGGATTTGTAAAACCTACGGCGAAAAAAATAGCTAAATGGCTAAAAAACTCAGCAAAAAGAGAAGAAATTTGGAAACTAAGGGAAGAGATTAGAAAAAGTTTGCGAGAACAAGATAAACGTATTCTTGTTACCATTGATGATATTGACCGTCTTCCTGGCCAGGAGATAAGAAGCTTGTTTAAAGTTATCAAAGCAGTGGCAGATTTTCCTAAAACTACCTATTTGCTGGCCTTCGATAAGGATGTTGTTGTGAAAGCGCTCGAAGAATTCCAGAGAACTCCGGGCAAGGAATACCTCGAAAAGATTGTCCAAGTTCCTTTTGATTTACCTCCTCCAGATAAATCATCTCTTCGGAAAATATTCTTTGAGCAGCTTGATATTATACTTTCCGACACACCCCAGGACTTGTTCGATCAAACCTATTGGGGAAATGTCTTTTGGGATGGAATCGATCACTTTTTGAATACGATGCGTGATGTGAAGCGGCTCACAAACGCTCTTAAAGTGACTTATCCCCCTGTTAAGGGAGATGTGAATCCTGTAGATTTTATTGCCATAGAGACCATTAGAATATTTGTCCCTGATATGTATCAATTGATTCGGTCTAATTCTGATATGTTTGCAGGGCATTCGCATATGGTTATTGGGTTAGAGGATCCCGCTGAGAAGATGAAGCCATTTCATAATAAGTGGATTGAGCAAATTCCAGAAAATAATAGGGAGGCGATAAAAAGACTCGTCACTCGACTCTTTCCGAAATTAGAAGCTGTTTTTGGAAACACTTACTGGGGCACGGATTGGACTTCTAACTGGAGAAGACAACAAAGAATATGCAGTCCCGATATATTCCCAACATATTTCCGTTTTGCAGTTCCTGAAGGAGAAATCTCTCGTCTTGAAATGCAAGCAATTTTGGCCTTGGCGGAGGATAGCAAAGCTTTTGGCAATAAATTGCTTGAGCTTTCTCACCAACGCCGTCCTGATGGGTCTACTCGTGTTAGTGCTTTCCTTGAGAGATTGGAGGACTATACAGAGAAAGATATATCTGAAGAGCATATTCCAAAGGTTTTACAAGCGCTTTTTGATGTTGGGGATGAGTTACTTTTACCGGAGGATGAAGGACGTGGCTTATTTTCATGGGGTAATGATATCCGTATAGGTAGAATAATGTTTCGGTTGGTTAAAAGATATGAAACTCAAGAAAAGAGATTTAACATTTTAAGAGAGGTGTTCTCGAAGGGGCGTGCTATTTCAATGATTGTAAGCGAGGTAGCTACTCTTGGACAACAACATGGAAAGTATACTGATAAAAAGAAGGAACCTGAAGGGGAATGCCTTGTAAATGCACAACAATTAGAGGAATTAGAGAAGATTGTTCTTCACAAAATCAAAGATGCAAGTTCAAGCAGTGATCTTGTTAAAACACCTAAATTAGCCCATGTCCTCTATAGATGGCGCGACTGGGAAGGAGAGGAACCTGTAAAGGAATGGACGAAGAAGATAATAGCCTCTAACGAAGGACTTGCAGATTTTCTTGTTGCCTTCCTTTCAGAATCCCAAAGTTATAGTTCAGGCGATCGTGTGGCAAGAACTTATTGGCGACTTGATCCAAAATCTATCGAGCCTTTCATAAACCCTTCCGAAATAATAGAAAGGTGCAGAAAGCTTCTTGAGTTACAGCCGGATTGGTTAAAAGACAAGAGAAAAATTGCTGTTGAAACTTTCGTTAAATGGTACGACCTTCAAGCCGAAGGGAAGAATCCTGAGGATTATTGGTAAATAAAGGGGAAAACAAGATGAGCAAAACCCAGCGTAAAATCACCACTCCCCAATCCCTCAACGCCTACATCAAGAACATCTGCGATGTCATGCGGCACTCGGGGAGGCTAGTGGTTGAGGGACGGCTGCAAAAGGCTGCCTATTTAGAGGCTGTTTAGGAGAGGGAGTATGAACCAAGAAATATATGAACGATTACGGAATATAAGCGAAAGGTTGAAAAGGGAGTATAACG
>CAZPML010000170.1:0-2597 GCA_964587675.1 uncultured archaeon | reverse complement strand
AAAGAAAGGAGGATTTGAAGATGAAAAGGATAATGGTTGCAACATTGATGGGTTTTTTAGCTGTTATTTTGATCTTGGCGGACTCTTTCGGGGGTCCCCCTCCTCCTGTTGGGCCTTCTTTGCCTGAAGTAAGGCCCAAGAAGGTGGAGGAGATGAAGAAACATATAAAGCCAAAGCCAAGGGTTGGCCTGATTCGGATAAGCGGACATGTCACTGTGCCTGATGGTAGGGGATTGGGTGGGGTAAAGGTAAAGCTATATGAAAAACGGAATGGGGGGTTTAGATATGTTAAGGATGTAACCACTACAAAGGCCGGTTTTTACACTATTGCTCTTGGTGGTGAGTGGTTTAATAAAGAAATAAAACTTGTCCCAAAACACCCAGCTTTTAGGGAAGGAGAGCACTTCTCTGTTCGAGAGTATAGGTTTCAGATTAGAAGCGATAGAATCTCTTACAATTTCAGGTACACTGGCCCTCTGCCTGATCTTCAGGTATTACCATTGGTAACGCATTTTTCTATAGGAGGAGGTGGGAGAGTTGTTGTAATAAATATTGGCGAAGTTGAATCTGGCCCTTTTAAGGTCAGGATCAGGTTTCGAAGAGATTCCCCTCTCTCACTAATGGAAAAAATTGTGGATTTTCCATCTATACCTCCAAGAGATCGTGCAGAGAAAGAAATACCTGATGTTGATGCAGATACTGATCACCTGCTTAACATAATTGTGGACATACGAGATGAAGTAATTGAAGGTAATGAAAACAATAATATATTCCCTTAAAACAAAAAGAGGAGGAGATGAAATGAGAAGAATATTTTTCTTTAAAATCATAATCTTAGTAGGGATTACGCTCCTTTGGGGCGCTGTACAATTTGGCTATTCTCAACCTCAAAAGCTCATCACAAAGCCGTTTCCTAAACCTCCTCCACAGACAGGCATCTGGAAGATACTCCGTTTTTGGACAGAACCCCCTTGTTACACCAAATTGCCTCATAGGGACAACCTTATAAAGATCAAGGCCATATTTGAATGTAGAGGACCAATGGGTTCAACTTGCAAGGATCTGACCGTCAAGGGTTTTTGGCACAGCAGTATAGAGCACGTGAGAAAAAAGGAGATAAATTTAACAAGAGCAGTAATTGACACCTGTGGTCCAGGGGCTACTTCCTGCACTGTAATATGGGACAAAGAGAAGGCGGACGTTAAAATTGCACCGAAGTGGAAGAGGGTTTTCATTACCACAGTGGGACACATCAGTCCTGATCCTTTACTGGTAGGGGATATTGTTTTGGTCCTTGAAATATTCACCGGGGGGAAGCGTACCGATGCGAAGAAGCTTATCGTGCCCCCCTGTTCTGCGGGGGAACGCGAGCCACAGGGGAAGCCCGATCTCGTTGTGGAGGACTTTGAAGTACCGGAGGTGTTCCGAGCCGGCCCTGACAAGGAAGCGGATATAAAGTTTACTTTAAATATCAAGAACATAGGCACAAGCCCTTCTGGAGCCTCCTGGACAGATGTTGTCTTTAAGACGTATCCCGGTGGGAGCACTGTCTATAGCGATCGATTTCATGTCCGAGCCCTTTCCCGTGGGAGTACTTACACCATCAACGTCTTTTGCAGGCTCCCCGTGGGAAATTACAGGGTATGTGCCATTGCTGATTCTACAAAGGTAGTCTCAGAGTCCAACGAGGGGAATAACCAGAGCTGCCGCTCTTTTAGTGTGAGATAAATAAATGAGGAGGAAAGTGTGAGCATATAAAATCGGTTAAGTGCACGTATATTTGAATCTTTTTTGATAAGATGACACAAATAAATGATAAAGAAGGGAGGTGGAATATGGGGTTTATGCAAAATAATATTATGAATGCAAAAGTAGTTTTAAGTTAATACCAACGTAGGAGGTGAATGATGAAAAAATTAATCATTATGACCTTAATAAGTTATTTGGTTGTAGTTTCAGTTTCTTTTGCAGATCCTCCACAGATTAAGCCAATAAAACCTCAAATACCTCCAAGACCTATTCCTCCTCCTGCTTTAGCTACTATCACGAGTGCTCGCATAATTGAATGTTCAGGAGGAACTGTGGGACCAGGGAGATTAGTGATTGTTTGGACATATAGTTCGGGTTTAAAGCCCAAGAAACTCACTATAGATGTGCAAAGAGAAGGAGAGGGATCTGTGCTTGTGCCAAGAGGGATAGTGATTGAAGTGAGTGGTGAGGAAACTCGAAAAGAAGTTACCATTTGGAGAATGTGGGATGTGCCTTACACTTTAATATTTACAGCCTATTATGGCCCATGGGGGAAAAGAACTTATACCTTTGTTAAGCGGTGCGGAAAATAAATCTATTTTTTTCTCTATGAAGAAATAGCTTTTTAGAAGAGTAGCTTTTATGCGAGATGGTGCAATTGGCTATTTAACTTATAAATTTTAAAAATATTTTTAACTCCTTTGGGGAAAATCATATTCTGGATAGTGGTTTTAGATATGTTAAGGATGTGACCACTACAAAGGCCGGTTTTTATAGTATTGCTCTTGGTGGCGAGTGGTTTAACAAGAAGGTGAAACTCGTTCCGAAGTTCCTGCCGCTTCAACTAC
>CAZPML010000169.1:0-2609 GCA_964587675.1 uncultured archaeon | reverse complement strand
TTTCCAAAAGATATTTCTTTTGCCAGAGAATGAACAACGAAACCAATCTAGAATTCGATGCAACCAAAAATTTCTTAGAGAATCATTTTTTATTGGAAAGATTAGCAAATTACCAAGGTACAATTCAAGGAAAAAACTGATATTTACTTCCGATAAGCCATGAGAGATGCGTGTTAGTATAGTTCTACCCGCTTACAATGAGGCAGCTAAATTGGCCGATTCGGTTCATGAAGTTGTAAGAGTATTAACCAACCTTAATTATGATTTTGAAGTAATAATTGCCGAAGATGGTTCAACCGATGGTACCGATCTAATTGCATCAGAGTTATCGAATGAAATTGACAATGTCGTTCATCTACATTATGAGGAGAGGTTGGGTAGAGGTAAAGCTTTAGTCAATGCTTTCAGTTATGCAAGCGGTGACATTGTGGTCTATATGGATGTAGATCTATCAACCAACTTAAAACATTTACCAGATCTGATTAATGCAATTAACGTGGAAGGATATGACATCGCTATTGGTTCTAGGCTTAGCAGGGGTAGCAAAGTTGAAAGGTCGATAAAAAGAGATTTGGCCTCAAAGGTGTATAATCTTCTTGTTCGCATTCTACTGGGTTCTAGAATTCAAGATCACCAGTGTGGATTTAAAGCATTTAAAAAAGATATTATTTTAGACATTTGCAAAAATGTAAAGGATAACCATTGGTTTTGGGACACTGAAGTTCTCATATTAGCCCAAAAATTGGGATACAAAATCAAAGAAATCCCAGTGGAGTGGAGACAGCGCGGAAGATCATCGAAAGTTGAATTTAAGAAGGATGTAGCTTACATGTTTTCTCAGATATTAAGATTGTGGTTCGAAAATCTTCGAAAAAGTCGTAGATACTTTTTGTTTACATTTCTATTAGCTCTTCTTCTTTTAGCTACACTAGCCTTTAAAGCGGGATTTAGTGAGATCTATAGCGCATTGCTTAAAGTTAGACTCTCCACTATTCTATTAGCGTCAATACTATACGGATCATCGTATATCATTAGAGGAGCTAGGTTTGAGTATATTCTAAACAGATTGAATTACAGAACAGGTCTATACTTCTCTACGGCAGCTGTGAGTATAAGCCAAACCGTTAATGTTTTAACACCGATTCGAATTGGAGATCTAGCCAGGGCATATATCGTCAAAAAGAAAGATATATCATACACTAAATCTCTAGGTGCAATTGCTGCTGAAAGAATCTTTGATCTCATCTCTGTTGCAGTTATTGCGGTAGTTGCTGCAGTATTTTTAGGTTTAAGAATTAATGAGCCTTTTTATGCGCTGATCATTTCTGTAATTCTTCTGTTAGTTATTTTAATTTTATCTCGAATGGAAAACTTCATTGGAAAAATATTTAGTAGCGCAAAGGCAGCCATGGGCATTAAAGATAGCCTAGTAATTCTTATATTTTCAGGATTTATATGGTTAACTGATATTTTTGTCTGCTATGTAATTGCCTCGAATTTTAAATATCCGCCTATTTTGTTGATTTCATTATCCGTATCACTAGCAAATATAGTTAAAACTGTTCCTATAACGCCTGGAGGAATCGGAACATATGAGGCGACAATGACCACTTTGCTCATGGGAATTTACAATATCCAAGAGGCTTTCGTAATTTCCCTAGTTGATCATGCACTAAAGAACCTTGTCACAATCATATTAGGATTGGTAGCAATTGTTGGTTTAAATGTGAAACTGAGAGAGGTGAAAGAAATTTGAACTCTCTAATTTTCCCTATAGTCTTCTGTATTTCGTCTTATCTGGTATCAATACCTTTTATGAAATTTATGGATTATCCAGAAGCTAGAACGTGTTCCATTATAGCATTGGCATCCTTCACATTCCTTCTCAGTGTATTTATACCTTTTAAAATATCTTTTTATATTGTATTTACTTTATTATTAATTCTCTCCATATTATTTATGAAATACATCAAATTTAAGTCCGACGAAGTTGTATTTTTATCAGTTTTCTTCTTTTTCATCTTTCTCAGATGGTTAGACCCAACCATACTGGATGCCGAGAAATTAATGGATATGGCTTTTGTTAACGCCATTATTAAATCTAAAAGTTTACATCCTGAAGATCCGTTCTTTGCAGGTGAAAAATTAGATTTTTATTATTATTTTGGTCATTTTATATCATCCTGTATAATATGCATGTCTTTTACAACACCCGAAATTGGATACAATATATCAATTTCATCGATTCCTGCATATTCATCGTTATTAATTTATGGCATACTAAAAAGAAGAGGGAAGCTTGCATTATTAGGAGTGCTAATTACATTGTTTTCAGGGAATTTGTACTCAGTTCTGGATTTAATAAGAAGATTATATTTTAAAACTCCAATCGATGGGAGTTTTTTCTGGGATGCTAGCAGAGTCGTTAAGGGAACCATTAATGAGTTTCCATATTTCAGCTTTATCCACGCTGATCTCCATGCACATGTCGTGGCCATACCTCTGAAAATATTACTTGTACTCTTGTTATACAGAATTACTACGTCCGAGAAAAACTCTTTTATATACTACTTCTTTCTAACGCTTACTTTGTTCTCCATATTTGCTAC
>CAZPML010000168.1:0-2623 GCA_964587675.1 uncultured archaeon | reverse complement strand
GTTCCTCCTCCTGAAAGCCAGGAATATATCCCGATGTTACAAGAGATAGTTCGAAAAGAGGAAGTAAAAGTTATAATTCCTCAAACAACCAGAGAGATAATGATTCTATCTAAGAATATGGAAAAATTTGCTGATTTAGATACAACTATCACTGTCTCAGCTTTTGAAAGTATAAGGATTGCAAATGATAAGTTTCTTCTCTTAGAAAAGGCAAAAGAGATAGGAGTGCCATATCCTACTTATTATCTTACTGATTCTGAAGCCTCCTTGGTTGAAGCTGTGAAGTTACTTGGTTATCCTGAGAAGAAGATTGTTGTAAAACCAAGAACATCAAATGGAATGCGTGGTCTAAGAATAATTACTGAAGAACCGTGGAATGTGCAGAAATTTTTAAGGGAGAAACCAGATGGAGTGGAAATAAGCTTAGATGCACTTTTAGATATATTACGTAGAGGCAGTTGGCCTGAATTGCTTGTGACAGAGTATCTCCCAGGAAATGAATATACAACTGATGTTTTCAGAGGGAGATACGGAACTGTAGTTATACCACGACTGCGAGAAAAAATTAGGAGCGGAATAACTTTTGATGCTAAAGTTGATTTAAGAGCTGACCTCATAGAATATTCAACAAAATTGGCGGAAGCTTTGAACCTTAGGTACTGTTTTGGATTCCAGTTCAAACTTTCTGAAGAAGGTATTCCCAAGTTGCTTGAATGTAATCCGAGAGTTCAAGGAACTATGGTGGCTAGCGTATTCGCTGGATTTAATCTTATTTACTATTCTGTGATGGAAGCATTAGGAAAGCCAGCAAAAATTGACAACTTGAACCTTAAGGATGGTCTTAAATTTAAGCGTTATTGGGGAGGAATAGCAATAAATAAAGATGAATTTATTGGAAAAGTTTGAAAATTTACTGAGGAGCAAGTATATTTTCCATTTACATACGAACTACACGGATGGCTTAAACTCTGTAGAAGAGTATTGTTCTTGGGCTTCAAAAAATGGATATAATGCTATAGTTTTCACAGAACATGTGAGGAAAAATCTATCATATGATTTTTATAGCTTTTTATCTGATATAAAAAATGCAAGGCAGAAATTTGCCAATATGGATATCTGGATTGGCGTTGAAGTAAAGATACTGCCTAATGGAGAGCTTGACATACCTGATAAAATATTACCTGAAATTCAAATTATTTGTTTTGCCTGCCATTCTTTTCCTAAGGACATTGATTTATATGAAAAATCACTTAAAACAGTGTGTTCAGATAACCGGTGGAAAAGTCATGTCAGAGTTTGGGTTCACCCTGGACATTTTTTAAAGCGCCTTGGGGTAATGGACGATTATTTAGATTTACTCAGTAAACTTGTATCTTGTGCACTAAAAGAAGATGTATTTATTGAGCATAATTTAAAATATAAACTGCCTCCAATGTCAATTATGAAAAATATACCCGGAGCAAAATTAGTAATAGGATTAGATGCTCATTCGGTAGCCTCTATGGCTAAGCTTGCAGGGGGAGGATAGCAAATGGATGAAGGTAAACCAGTATGTATATCATCATTCCCCCTATCGTGAGACCCGAGGAAGCATGAAAGGTGGAGGGAGAACGGCCGGTGTGCGGTCGTGGAAGAATATAATTGGGAGCGAGAGGAGGAGAAACTGATCAAACTCTACGAGGAGCTGCTGAAGCGATGAACATTTGGATCTTCAATCAATATGCCATCACGCCGGATATGCCTGGAGGAACCCGGCATTATGATCTTGGCCGTGAGCTGGTGCGACGGGGGCATCGAGTGACTGTTTTGGCTTCGAGCTTCCACCACTACTTGCATCGCGAGATGCGCTTACGATCGAAAGAGCGGTGGAAAATCGAAGATGCCGATAGCGTTAAGTTTGTCTGGCTTCGCACGCCTCCTTACCAGCGCAACGATCGGCGTCGTGTGCGGAATATGGTCACGTTCATGTTCCGGGCGTGGCGGGTAGGGCGAAAGTTGCCCAAGCTTGCTCCGGAGGTCGGGAAACCCAATGTGATAATCGGTTCTTCGCCACACCTGCTCACGCCTCTTGCTGCCTACTGGGTAGCTCGACACTATCGGGCCAAGTTCGTTATGGAAGTTCGAGATCTCTGGCCCCAGACGATCATCGACATGGGGGAGTTGAGTGCACGCAACCCGATCACCAAATCTCTACAAGCCCTGGAGAAGTTCCTCTACCACCGGGCAGAGAGAATCATAACGCTACTTCCCATGGCGCATGAATACATTACTGCCTGCGGGGTTCCGTGGGATAAGGTCGTCTGGATCCCCAACGGAGTCGATTTCTCCCGGTTTGAGGACTTCGAGCCCGCTGCTTCGTTCGGCGAGGGCTTCAAGGTGATGTATCTCGGGGCACATGGACAGGCTAATGCCCTTGATGTGCTTATCCAGGCAGCCAAGATCGTTCAAGATAAGGACTTGGACGAGGTGAAGTTTGTCTTGGTAGGTGATGGCCCGGAGAAGCCGCGGCTCGTAGCTCTAGCGAAAGATCTGGGGCTTCGCAACGTCGAATTTCGTCAGCCGGTGCCGAAAAGTGAGGTACCCAGCATACTTAACGATGCAGACGCCTTTTTGGTACAACTTG
>CAZPML010000167.1:0-2623 GCA_964587675.1 uncultured archaeon | reverse complement strand
ATAGTATTCCTAATTCTAGGCAACGCCTTAATAACTGTGGGAAAATAGTGCCCAGTGAAATGTTGCTTTTGATCTTAAGTTGACATTTTCTCCCCCATTCACATCATATCCATCGGACCTTGCAGTTCCCATTAAGATTATGCCAAAAGATTCAGCTTTTGGGCTTGCTTAAAGCCTGATAGTATTAGCCACGGTTCGGCTTGTTGCTTGTACGTTTTCTTCATCCTTCTTTTGATTTGCCTATATGAACCGCGTTATGTTCGGGAAATTTATGCTCATCCAAAATTCAACACACCTTAATATTGAGTGCTTTTTGTTTAGAGAATTCGGCCTCCGTGCCTCTTCCATACGGTTCTACGCGACCATAAAATAGACCTATTCATGGATTTCAGAATTGGACTTGAACCTCTTCTAGTATTAGTCCTCGGTCCACCAATTTTTTGGATGCCATTTTTAGTAAAGGTATCATATAACCAAATAGTTGAAATAGGCTTATCTGAAAATTGCCAGAGAATTAGTAGATTTATGAATCTTGAATCTGTAGTTAGCCTTAACAAACAATATGACGATAAGTAAAACGAAATAGCCCGGGGAAATATGTGAATGAAAAGAAGAATATCGTTGCAGAGTTTGCAATCAAAAAATAGCAAGAAGAAATACGAGGATGATGGCCTATGCAAGGAATGTTAAGAAGACGAAATGACCAAAGGAATAGACATAATGGAAAGAACAACAAAGAATTCGACCCCCTATGAGATATATGTGAAAGAAAAATCCAAGGCCCCTACTTTTATGAGATACTTCATAGAAATTGCTTGTAACCACGGGGCATATGGTAAAATATCCTTAACAGAGTATTTTATGATCGTTAATGTTTTGTTTTATTCAGTTCTATTTTTGACCTCATGTGTAAGTTAGAAAAACTTTGTTTTTGTAAGTATTACCCATTTGCATCTTACTCTCTTTTCGCCAGGAAACTCCCACCATCCAGTTATGTTCACTCTATTATAGTTATTGATTATCCGTTCATTGATGGGTTTTGAGCTTTCTAAATCATATTGGGCTTGGATAATTTGATCCATTAGCCGAATATAGGTTCCTCTAGCACAAATAAGTATATTATCAAATCCTTGTAGTGCTTCATTTAACATGTCTAAATATTGCTCGGGAGGCCTGACACCTATAAGGATAACGGCACAGTTTTTGGAATAGATTTCATGAATTAATGTCATGAAAAATGATTTCCATTTCTCAATTATTGATAAATTTGCTCCTGTACGCCTAAGTTCTTTTTCTTTTTCCCTTATCATTGGTAAAATGATGTTCCTCAACAAGGGCTGTTCTTCTGGGGGTGGATTAAGTATCGTGCTCGTAGAAAAATCAAGCGAGTCAAGCGTAACTACGTGATTTCTATATTTAGATTTTTCAAAATCCCTCCGAATTACCGTTACAACTTCTTTTTCGATTTCATTAGATTCATAAGCGTATTTATATGCAAGATATAAAATAAGAGATTCAAGAAAATCTAGATCAAGAAGATCCGAGGTCAAGCTTGACGCGAGAGCTTTCTCTATAATAAATGCTTTTTGTTCTTCCTCGGAGAAATCACTAAAAATTAAGATTACTGGTGGGACTTTTTTTCTACGCAGTTGAGCTATCTTCTTCTTTAAAAAAATTCTAAGAGGAGATAACTTATCTTTCGTGTCTACAATTATTTCGGTAGGAATTTCGGCAATAGATTTAGGAAGATATCCAGGTTTTTCGATTATTTCGACGATTGTTTTCTTGTAATATTTTTCTAGTGTAGCACTGTGTCCTAATTTTATTACGGCTGTAAGAAATCCTATAATAAAGGAAATTAATGTACAGAGAGCTACTAGCAACTCGATCGTAATCATGTTCTTTAACGCCATTGAATGTATCAAAACAACTATTTTTTAAATTTATGTATCGGCCTCCAAAGGTCACTAACAGTCATGCATTTACTCTTTGAGCATATAAATACAAACACGTTTTCTTGTTCAGTTGGGATTACTGCACCTATATTTTCAAGAGTAATAGTATCGCCACAGATGGCACATTTAGCAGAGTCATCTAAGTGGACTCCGTACTCTTTCAAGACTTTCTCCTTATCCTTTGTATGAACAAATTTAACTAATGGTATAGTTTTCTTAATTTTGTACTTATATCCAGCAACCGTTCCAATAATAAAGCCTATAGGAATCAAAGCAATATAGAGACTCAGTAACGATATATCGCTCATTTTTGTTCGCTCTTTCTAACGTTAATATAGTTTAAGGTAATTTCTTATTAATAAATTATTACTTGTGCGAGTATATATTAACCGTTCAATTCATTACGTAACTTGTCTTTGTATAATTCAGTAAAGGTGCAAGCGAATGGCCAAAATTAAAACTTTGAATAATAAAAGAGTTCAGTGGTAGCATTTGACATAAAGGAGGGGAGATTATTGTTTTGTTAAACATCAATTAAATTGATAAAATTGTGAAATTAAGACTTGAACCCTTTTAGGTTTTAGTCCCGCCCGGTCCACCAATCTTTAAATTTAGCCGCTTTTGATGTCAATTACTGGAGATTTAGGTAGGGCGTCTAACCCTTTAAC
>CAZPML010000166.1:0-2624 GCA_964587675.1 uncultured archaeon | reverse complement strand
GGATTCTTATGTCATGCAAGCGCAGTTGCGACCGAAGCTTTCAGATTTAAGCTCGCAGCTGAGGATAAAAAAGTTTTCTCGTTCGGCACACGAAGAGTTCACCCCGCATTGGCCGCAATGGTTGAGAGATCGGCTTACATTGGTGGAGTAGATGGTGTTAGTAATTATGCAGCAGAAAAGTATATTGGGATACCGAGCATGGGAACTATGCCTCACGCTCTAATAATATGCTTTGGAAATCAAATTGATGCTTGGAGAAGTTTTGACGAAGTTGTAGATGACAGCGTACCGAGGACCATGCTCGTTGATACATATTATGACGAGAAGACTGAAAGCATACTCGCCGTCGAAAATGTTGAACGCGTAGATGCGGTTCGGCTGGATACACCATCTTCAAGGCGAGGGAAGTTTAGGAAAATAATTGAGGAAGTCAAATGGGAATTGAAGATTAGAGGAAAAAAGAATGTAAAGATTTTCGTAAGCGGTGGAGTGAGCTTGAAGGATGTATTTGAATTAAGAGACATAGTCGATGCATTTGGAGTTGGAACGTCAATTAGTGGAGCAAGGCCAATTGATTTCGCACTTGATATCGTTGAGATGGAAGGCAGATTCGTTGCAAAGAGGGGAAAGAGGGGCGGTATGAAGCAAGTGTATAGAAACTGGGATACTTTTGAAGATATTATCACCTTATATAATGAGAAACGGCCCAATCATATGCAACCACTACTTAGAAAGGTCATTGAAAAAGGGAGGATCTTGGATGAAACTGTAGTTGATATGCATAAAGCTAGATCTTTGGTTTTAAAACAGATGTCTTTGATTAGAAAGCTTGGTCGTGTGGAGGAATTTTTGGATGCTAGATGACGTTGTGGGAAGGAGAGTTAGGATAAGAGCAAAAGGTAGGATATTCGAAGGTATAGCAATGCCGAGTTTCACTGGAAATTTCGTACTAAAATTAGATAATGGTTATAACGTAGGATTTAAGGAATACGAGCTGTTGGAAGTTCTAGAAGAGAGTATCCAACAGCCTACAATAAAGAAACTGGAAAGGAAGGAGGATCTTCCGGAAATAAAAATAATATCAACTGGTGGAACTATAGCTAGTAAAGTCGATTATAGAACTGGAGCGGTAACCAGTCAATTCACCGCTGAAGAGATAGCCTCTGAAGTGCCTGAAATAACAAAAATCTGCAATGTAGATGCAGAACTATTGTATAACATCTTAAGTGAAAACATGAAACCGGAAAATTGGATCGAACTTGCGAGACACGTTTACAAGGCACTAAAGAAGTACGATGGCGTAATAGTAACTCATGGGACTGACACGATGCACTTCTCAGCAGCAGCATTGGCATTTATGATCTCTACCCCAAAACCCGTAGTTTTCGTAGGTGCGCAACGGAGTAGTGATAGGCCAAGCAGTGATGCCTCGATGAATTTGATCTGTGCAGCTAAAATAGCGATTGATGATTTAGGCGAAGTTGTGGTTAACATGCACGGTAGCACTTCCGATGACTTCTGTTATGTTCACAGGGGTGTTAAGGTTAGGAAGTGTCATACCTCAAGGAGAGATGCCTTCAAATCGATCAACACGAGACCAATAGCCAAGGTCGTTTACCCCTCTTTAGAAGTTGAGTGGATGACATGGAGATATAAGAGGGGTGAGAGGGAACTAAGATTAGTGGACAAGCTGGAGAAAAAAGTTGTTTTGATAAAATTTTTCCCAGGACTCGGTAGTGACGTGCTTGAGTATTACTATTCGAAAGGATATAAAGGTTTTGTAATCGAGGGAACTGGATTGGGTCATGTTTCAACCGATTGGATAGATACCATAAAGAGAATTTCGATGGACTCACTTGTGGTTATGACCTCTCAATGTTTGTGGGGCAGAGTTTGTGGTAGAGTTTATGATACTGGAAGAGATTTGTTGAAGGCGGGAGTCATAGAAGGGGAGGACATGTTACCAGAAGTGGCCCTGATAAAGGTAATGTGGTTATTGGCAAATTACGATTTGGAAGAGGCGAAAAAACTGGTAAGTAAAAATTTTGTGGGAGAGATAGAACCAGTCACGAGGTACGATTTTTAGGCTCTTGGCTATCACCCCCATTATTTTTTAAATTTAAATCGTTAATAAAAGTTTCCTTAAATTTTGTAATTACAAAACTTTGAGTGATGTTTGATGCTCATGCACAAAGTAAAACGGATTCTTAAAGGTTCTGAGGCGAGGTTCTGTTAACTTATTGTTGGTGAGACCTGCTTTTATTTGAGTAAGAAAGTAAAAAATTCTCTCGGTGTTTTCCCAGATTTCAGAAAGCTTTTCACAACTGAGATGTAAGCTTTGCTTGTTTGATAAGAGTACTTCCTTGGCTTTATTTCTTCTATTTGCCTATCAGCTCCTGTGGTGTAAGCTTTTTAATATACAAGTCCATAAGAAATTATATACTGCGCCTAAAAGAATTATTAAAATCAAATTAAAGGTGAGAAGCATGGAGGAAGCGGCATACAACCCTATGACTACGTTAACCTACTAAACATTGTGATAAAGTTCTTGAGAAAGAAGAGGCCAACGTTGCTGCTTTGGGCTTAAAGGCAATTGTCTTATCTAAGCTCAATCGTTATGAAGA
>CAZPML010000165.1:0-2660 GCA_964587675.1 uncultured archaeon | reverse complement strand
GCTTCACCAGACGTTCTCCGAACTTGCTCTCGAGGAGCCTCCTCTTGAACTCCTCCGCAGCGGATAGCTTCCCTTTCAGTTGGTCCACCATTTACTTACCTTTCAGATTCCTAAAAAAGACATGACATTATCGAAAGCTTCGATCACATCGGAAACTTCTATCAGTTTCATACATTTTCTAGACCTGCATCTCGACTTTTTACAAGCTCTGCATTCTATAGGTTTCTCTACAACTACATTTGGTAACCCATTCTCATATGGACCCCACTGCTGACTATTTCCTGGCCCAAATAGAGCGATAACTGGAGTGCGCATCGCCACAGCTATATGCATTGGCGCAGATTCAAGAGATAGTACACATATACTCCTCTTTATTACTGAAGCAAGCTGCAATATTCGCAGATGACCTGCCAAAGAAACCGACTCTTTTCGCATTTGAGAACGAATTCTCTCAATTAGAGCCCTTTCGGCTGTGGTCCCTGTAAACAATACTTTAAAGCCGTTTTCAACAATGTAGTCTGCGACCTTTGCCCATCTGTCTGGTTCCCACAATCTGGCTTCACAACCTGCTCCCGGACTGATAACTACTACATTATGCTTGTCGTGTAATAATGATTCAGCGTACATTTCATCAGCTTCACTTGGGAAAAGCTTTAAAAGGGGGGTATCAACTGGACAGCCTAAATTTTTGGCTATGTCAAGGTAGCAATCTACTACATGTTTATTGGTATTATATTTCACAACATTTGTCCATGCCCACCTGGACTTTAGAACGTCAAACCCCCAACGGAACTTCCCCCCGCAGAGGAAAGAAAAAAGGGCAGATTTAACTGCAATTCTGGGGTTAACAGTTACTTCGAATCTTCTCTTCCGGATGTGATAGGCTGTAATGAATACTCTGCTCCATTTGCTCCAGCTATCTTTACTCCTTGCAAGCCAAGGTAGATCACAGACTATAATTTCGTCCACATCGGGATTTCGGTACAACACTTCCCTGCTCCAGGAACCTATCAATATGCTAATCTTAGCATCAGGAAAGCCCTTCCGGAGGGCTTCGAGCAGAGGGGTAGTTAGCAGCACGTCACCGATATGATCAGGGCGTATGACAAGAATACTACTCATGGCTTAGCTGCAAAACTCTTTCATAGATATCTGTCCATTCTCTTTTCCATCTTTGTCTATCAAAGAAAGGTTGACTTGTTTTCTTAATATCCTCTTTTTTTGCCATCCAATAGCTGATATTTTTAACGAATTCTAATATTGTATTTTTAAAATTTTCCTCATCGTAAGGATCAAATAATAAGCCGTTTATCCCTTCCCTTATCATCTCGGGAATTCCTCCTAATTTACTTCCTAACACAGGAATGCCGAAATAGAAAGCTTCAGGGATAACCATACCTAAAGGTTCTTCCCAAATAGAAGGCACTATAATTGCATTCACTCTTGGAAAAAATTTTTCCGGTTTTATCTTTCCCAAGAATATTACACTTTCATCCTTATATTTTGTTTTCAGATAATCTTCGTAATCTTTTTTTCCTTCACCGGCTATTAGTAAAACCCAGTTTTCCTTTTTTATCTTTTTAAATATCTTTAGCAATATTTCTACTCCCTTATGAGGGGCCAATGTTCCAATAAACCCAAAGTATATTTTTCCTTTTTCCCTTTTATGCTCTACTATTTCTTTGAAAGGTGGTCTGTAGTTGTAAATATAAGTTTTAATGGGGGTCCCTTTAAAATATCCACATGACAAGGTTTTCTTTAAAATAAATTTACTTACACCAACGACTGCTATGGCTTTATTAGATTTTAACTTATATGGATACCTTATAATTCTACACAAAGCACATTGCTTTAAGCATAAACTGTCATTCTTAAACATCCGTTTCGGACATAGCAGGTATTGGTCATGTAATACCTGAATAAAAGGAACATTCATTTTGTTCATGACATCATAACATGAAGATGACCATCCACATATGTTATGGATACTTACTAAGTTAGGTCTTATCTCTTGCAAGATTTTCATCAGGTAATTTTTCATTACAGGATTGTAAACATCAAAAAGATGCCATATCACCCTTTCCAATTTGTTGGTTTTATCTTTTCTGTATGGAAAATAGAGATTGGCAATTGGCAGTCTATAGACGGAAATTCCGTTTATATCTTCTTCCCTTATATAATCTCCCTCCCAGAGAGAAATCACAAATGTATCGTACCCCTCTGATTGAGCTAACAGCGTTAAGTACCTCAAAGTTATTTCAGCTCCACCCCCAACATATGGATCGTAAAGTGTATTTAGAAATAGGATTTTGGTACTCATGCTTACGGACCAAAGTTTCTGTTAGAGATTAAGGAGGAGGCCATGGAGTTCAAAGAACTCACAGACGAGCAATGGAGCTTCCTCCAAGGCTTCATGCCTCCTTCCCCCAAAAGAGGACGTCCTCGCCTTGATGATAGGAAAGTTCTCAACGGAATCCTGTATGTCCTTACCACAGGCTGCCGCTGGGCGGACATGCCAAGAAGATACGGCCATCCCACAACAGCCTGGAGGAGGCTAAAGAGACTGCAAGAAGAAGGCATTTGGCAGAAGATACTCCAGAGTCTCCTCAACCTCGGATACAGCCTTGGCAAGATAGATCCATCCCTTACATCAGTTGACA
>CAZPML010000164.1:0-2661 GCA_964587675.1 uncultured archaeon | reverse complement strand
TGACGATCTACGCGGAAAAAGAGTGGAAGTTGGATAATGCAGTGGAAATTGCCCAAACAGAAAGACCGATTGTTGTTTCCGGTATGGTTTTGGAGGTTTACGGAAGAAGGGGTGTTATCTCATGAGGGGTTTGGAGGACGTGATTGCCTGCGAAACGAGCATTTCTCGAATAGAATTGTCTGGAGAAAAGACGATTCTGGAATACAGAGGCTATGATATCAGAGACCTCGCCAAGAAATCATGTTTTGAAGAGGTGGTTTATCTTCTACTTTACGGCGAACTTCCAAAGAAATACGAACTGCAAGACTTTAAAATAGAGTTGGCCGAGCGTAGAGAGCTTCCACCACAAATAATTGGTCTGTTAACTCACCTACCACCCTACACGCACCCAATGGTTGTACTAAGAACTGCTACAAGCTATCTAGGCTCGCTAGATAAAAAAATTGACGTCAAGACAAGGGAAGAGAACTTGGAGAAGGCAAAAAATTTGATAGCAAGATTTCCCACCGTTATCGCGTACTATCATAGGATAAGGATGGGAAAGAATCTTATTCCACCTACCTTAAGCCTTGGTCATGCCGCGAACTTCTTGTACATGATGCATGGGGAGGAACCGAGTAAAACCGCAGAAAAAGCGCTTGATATGGATCTAATTCTCCATGCAGAACATGAACTAAACGCATCCACCTTTGCCGCCCGAATCGCCGCTTCAACTCTTGCCGACATGTATGCATGTGTTGTCGCCGCAACCGGAACGCTAATGGGGCCTCTACATGGAGGAGCTGCACAAGAAGTCATGAAAATGTTAAGGGAGGTTGCAACGCCCAGGAGAGCGGAAGATTACGTCAAGAATAAACTTAAGAGGGGAGAGAGGCTCATGGGATTTGGACATAGGGTATATAAAAACGTTATCGACCCAAGAGCCGAATTGCTGAGAAAACTTGCCAGAAAATTGGCCAGTGAAGGTGAATCAAAGTGGTTCCAGATTAGCGAGGCAATAGCCAGAGCGGCGTTCAAATACAAAAAACTGCTACCAAACGTCGATTTTTACTCTGCCAGCGTATATGCAAATTTGAGAATACCCGACGATCTCTTCGTAAATATTTTCGCAATGGGTAGAATCTCCGGTTGGCTGGCCCACATAATCGAACAATACGAAAACAATAGGTTGATAAGACCTAGAGCAAAGTACATTGGAAAGAAGAACAGAAAGTACAAGAATTAAATTTTCCCCTTCAAAAGCTCTTTACCTTCCTCTACGACTATTTTTGTGGGCGTTGGAAGTTTCATAGCGGCCCTTCTCAAGGCCTCTTTTGCGAACTCGAAGTGTTCGGGCTTTATCCAAATTGACATTATTTTCGCCCCCGGTTTCACTCTAGCCGCTCTTCCCACGGGTTTTCCAAATGCAGCTCTCATTCCCTGAGATATCCTATCTGCTCCCGCACCAACGGCCATTTTATGTTCCCTCAGTATGTGATGGGGATATATCCTGAGTTTAAGTTTGTAGTTACTGCCACCGACCATCCTAGATATGTACTTGTTTGCCATAACCCTCGCCGCCTCTAATGCGTTCTCACGAATTTGAACGGCTTCCTTAGCGATTAGAGTCAACATTACCGGAAATGATGCTTTCCTATTACCCATGTCGAACATCCTCACTCTCAAGCCTGGGACACCGTCTATGTACTCTATCCTCGTGTAAGGTCTTTCAAGCCTCCTCCACATCTTTGCCGGTTTTCTTGCCATGGGTAAGCTTTTTTCAAATAGGGAAATAAAGTTTTCTAAAATCCCAAGACATCGTTCATCGAATATACTCCAGGTTTTTCAATGTTATTTATCCACTTAACCGCGATTATTGCTCCGTTTGCGAAACATTCCCTACTTAGTGCTCTATGTGTAATTTCGATTCTTTCTCCAGAACCAAAGAAATAAACCGTATGTTCACCAACAACGTCGCCACCTCTAATTCCGAAAACTCCTATTTCATTCGATCTAGGCGATATCCCATGTCTACAGAACTTCAGTTCCAAATCCTTAGATTT
The DNA here is from genome assembly GCA_964587675.1 of uncultured archaeon. Classification (GTDB taxonomy): domain Archaea; phylum Halobacteriota; class Archaeoglobi; order Archaeoglobales; family Archaeoglobaceae; genus CAZPML01. The sequence goes on along the minus strand of CAZPML010000164.1, from coordinate 619 downwards.
TTCGCTTACGATCTTCTTTATTATTTCGGCAACTTTTAGTGCGGTTCCACTTGGTGAATCCTTCTTGTATTTATGGTGGATTTCCATGATTTCAATGTCGTATTCGTACAAGTACTTTGCTGCAAATTCAGCAATTTTCCAAAAAACATTTACTCCAACGCTAAAATTTGGTGAAATTACCGTTGGAACTTTTTCACAGTACTCCAGAAGCTTTTTCTGCTGAAGTTCGTTAAAACCAGTGGTTCCTATCACCAACTTCACTCCCTTTTCAGATGCAAATTTTGCGTTTTTTATCGAAGCTTCGGGGGTTGTGAAGTCCACCAAAATGTCCGAATCCAAATTTGATATGTCATCTTCGATCCTGACACCTATGCTACCAACACCTGCCACTTCTCCTACATCCAATCCGACCTTTACTATGTCAAAAGCTTGGGAAACGTTTATTCCATTTTCTATTGCCTTTTTGATGATCAGACTACCCATTCTACCTGCTGCACCTGCTACTGCAATTTGCATATTAAGAATAACCAAGTATCTTAAAAAATTTAAAGTTCAGATTAACTCCAGTTGTTCCATCACTTTTCTAAGCTTTTCGGTTTTTTCCTCGCTTAATTCGACC
>CAZPML010000163.1:0-2664 GCA_964587675.1 uncultured archaeon | reverse complement strand
TCATCTTAGTTGTAAAGTATCGCAGAAAAGTTTTTACTGATGACGAAGTTATTGATTTCCTAAAGCAGAAAATTCACGAATAGATCACGTTCACATTTTGTTCAAGGCGAAACCAACTCTGAACATCAACTAGATTCCTCTCACTTCTCGCCTACAAGGCTGAAAGAGCTGGTAGGCGGGTGGATTAAGCCGACTAACACATCTAAGAGATGTGCTAGATGTTCTACATTGTGGGAAAAAATGAAGTTTAAAACATTTCAGCTTTCCTAGCTTAAATCCATCTACAAATTCTTTTTTCTATCTTTTCCAAGAAAATGTAAAGAGAGAAGCCCAACAATGCCAAGAGTACCATAGATGCATACATAAGACCAAAATTTGCACGACCCCATGAATCTAGAATGACGTAACCTAATCCCAGATTCGTTGCAAAACTTTCAGCAAAAAAAAGGACTGCTATCGCAGTTCCAATTGAAATGCGAATGGCCGTTAGTATCCTTGGCAGTGATGCTGGAATTACTACATGTTTGTAAACATCGAATTTGGATGCGCCAAGAGATAGAATAGAGTAGATGTAGTAATCACTAATTTGCCTCGAAGCATCTCTCGTTGTAACCACAATCTGGAAAAACAATATCGTCGCAATCAACGCGACCTTTGATAGATCCCCAATTCCAAATATTAGGATATAGATCGGCAAGAGTACTATATGGGGAATTGGATAGAGTAGATATATAAAGGGCATAAAAAATCTGTCGAACTTATTTTCTCTACTGAGAATCCCAATTGGGAAGGCTAAAGAGAATGCCAGAGTAATTGAATAAGCAACTCTTAAAAGACTTGAAATTAAATGGACGAGAAGCGTCCTTGAATTGGCCACTATAATGTATGCAACTAGTTCTGGAGAGGGTAAGGCTGGATTTTTTAAAATAAACGAAAAAGTTTTCCATACCACAAAAATTGTAATTATTCCTAAAATGCTTCCGCGAATTCTATACTTTGTCTCACTTCCCTGCATTTTTCAAAATACTCCTTCGAATTTCTATAATCAATACTCCCCGCTTTTCTATTTTTTATTTCGATCTTCACTCTACCTGGTCTAGGGGTAAAGATTACGATCTTCTTACCTAAAAATACTGCTTCCTCTATACTGTGCGTCACAAAAACAATTGTCATTTTAGTTTCCTTCCATAAATTGACCAGAAAGTTTTGCATTTGCTCCCTTGAAAGGGCATCGAGGGACGAAAACGGCTCATCCATGAACAAAATCTCTGGTTCTATGGCTAAAGCTCTCGCGATAGCCAAACGCTGCTTCATTCCACCACTCAATCGCTTGGGATACTCTTTCTCGAATTCCGACAGACCAAACTTTTCCAATAATTTACCAACGATTTCTCTCTCAACATCATTTGAGACCCCTCTAAACCTTAAACCAAGAGCAGCGTTTTCGTAAACGGTTTTCCATGGGAATAGCCCATAATCTTGCAGAATTAAGGATGCATTCCTGACAGGACCATTGACGGGAGAATCGTCTATCATAACCTCTCCAGTTGTTGGTTTAAGCAACCCAGCCATTATTAAAAGGAGAGTTGACTTTCCGCAGCCCGAAGGACCTATTATTGCACAACTATTTCCCCTATCAACTTTAAGATTTACCTCCTCCAATGCAGTTACTCCGTTCGGATAAGTCTTTGAAACACCTTTAACCTTGATCATACACAACGGATTCATATGGTATTGGTTTTAATATTAATTTCTTGTTCAAGGCCCAATTCAGATATCTTTCATAAAATTCAACCGGTAGTTTTTGAGGTAAAGGATATTTCGGTATTTTATAAAATTTTGCAATGTCTTTTGGAATTCTGGCAAGCTGATAAAAATCTTCCTTGTACTTCTCAGGATTCGTATTTATTCTTCTAACCGCCTCTGCATAACATTCCAAAAATTTCTCGATCTTTTCTGGTTTTCTTTTCACCACATCTCCTCTAAATACGATAACCGTTTGCGTAATACTTTCGTTGATCATAGCATCACTAATGATTAATTTGGCTCCTTTTGTTTGGGCATAGGTAGCGAGCGGTTCGGGAAGAGTTGCTAGTTCGACCTTATTGTCAAGTAACATTCTCAGCCTAATCGGTATCTGCTTGACATCTAACTTCCTGTAGCTTACGTTGAACTTGCTAAGCAATTCATCAGTAACGTACTCAATAATTGTATTGCTGGATATTGCAATTTCCTTTCCATTCAAATCTTCTATTCCACTAATTGATGAGTTAGGCGATGCTAGTATTGCAAATACACCTTCATCAGGTTTCTTTCCTAGACATAGTGTTACGATCTTCACATCATAACCCTTGCTACGCAAAATCAGTACTGCCAGAGGGTCAGTAATTACTGCATCAACTTTCCCAGCCATTAAGGCCGCATCTCTTTCCAATGCACTATTAAAATTTACAACTTCAATCTCTAATCCATATCTCGAGAATAAGTTCTCATCTTTGGCAACAACAATTGGTAAGGAGTCTTCTATTGGCAGAATTCCAATCACTATTTTTTCCCTTTCTTGGCAACCAAACAATAATAACGGGGTTAATAAAACAAGTAAAAATACGATGGACCTCATACACGAAAGTTAAGTTCACTAAAAAAACATTTGCGATTTTAGGG
>CAZPML010000162.1:0-2691 GCA_964587675.1 uncultured archaeon | reverse complement strand
TGCGCCCCGTAGGGCCTGGACCCTTGTCTCAGGGTCCATCTCCGGGCTCCCACTCCCATGGCCCGTACGGATCTTCGGCTTGGCGGGCCGTTACCCCGCCAACTACCTAATCCGCCGCAGCCCCATCCTCGGGCTGCACGGTACCTTACGGTGACCGTGCACTTTCGGAGACGGGACATTCCAGTACCCATCCCCTATGGGGGTTTAGCCCCAGTTTCCCGGGGTTATCCCCCTCCCGAGGGCAGGTTGGCCACGTGTTACTGAGCCGTCCGCCGGTGCGTGAACCGCAGAGCGGCCCACGCCCCATGACTCGCATGGCTTAGTCCCAGCCGGATAGCAGCGGCCTCTGGCAGGATCAACCAGAATTGGCGGGGGTTATGCGGTGAATACGTCTCGCCTGCCGATTTGCCCTGCTGGTAAGCCCACATCAGACGCGTTCAGCTGAGAACGCGTCCTCCCTCCCTATACCGCGGACGGGAAGCCTCCCCCTCATTATGGGCTTGCGCCCCCTTCGGGGTACTTGCCGGGGTCCGCGGCACCAGTGGTAGAGATACTTTAATTAGAGGTTTATAAGGCTTTTGTTAGGTTGGTTTTACTTAATTACCGGGCTCTCTGGTATATTTGTTTTGCAATTGATGTATTTAAGGATTTTGGATTACAAGTTACCTACCTCTTTCAAGCATTTCTAAGTAAGATTCCGTTATAGCTTCGCTTTTTGAATATCCGATCATCTCAGCTACCTCGAATAATCGTTCCTTATTTAGGATGTCCTCACTCGTTAGTTCTATTTCCAAGAACTTCCCCAATCCCTCAACCTCATCTATGCAAATAATAGCATCCTCCATTCTATATATTCTTCTTATCTTTTTAATTTCTCTCACTTCCTTAAAACCCAATTTTTCAAATAAGAGCAGAGCTGAATCGAAATCTTCCACTTCAACTTTTATTTCCTCCCTGCTCTTCGTCTCTGTATCTATCCTAGGCCCCTTATACGTCAACTTTATTCCCTCGATGTCTTTTCTAATTCTAAGCGCCTCGTCCGTCTCCTTGAAGTTTCTGCATGGGTGATTTAAATAAAGGTCAACTTCTAGTTTTTCTATTACAAAATCCGCAATTTCCCTAATTTTTTCCTCAACACCTTTTTTATACCTAAACTTCACCTCGATCTCCATCTCAACCTTTTTATATCCGCTACAGCTCGCTTTAAAAAGGTGGTGAAATGATATCAAAAGGTGACTTTATCAAGCTCAGCTACACAGCTAAACTCGAAGATGGGACCGTAGTAGACACGACGAACGAGGAGACGGCGAGAGAATACGGTATCTACAACGAGGGCACAAAGTATGGAGATATCTACGTAATTGTCGGGGAGAGACACGTCGTTGAGGGACTAGATGATGATTTAGAGGGGAAAGAGGTTGGATACAAGGGAGAAGTACTTGTGCCACCTGAAAAAGCCTTTGGAAGCTATGATCCAGACAAAAAAGAGGTTCTAAGCCTGTCAAAATTTAGGGAGAAACCAAGAATTGGTCAGAGAGTTAGGATTGGAAACAGAGTGGGATTGGTGGAGAGGATAATAGGAAGGAGGGCGATCGTAGATTTCAACCACCCACTAGCTGGAAAAAGCATCCTATTTGAGTACGAAATAAAAGAAAGGATAGAGAAGCCAGAGGACAAAATAAAAGCCATATTCCTCATTCATTCCGGACTAGAAGTTTTAAATGTTAAGGTTGAGGATAACAAAGCGGTAATTGAGGTTCCAAACAGGGCATATTTTAACCAAGTCTTCATCATAAGCAGATTCAGGATTGTTGATGACATTTTCAAGCATCTGAAATTGGACGAAGTCCGTATTTTCGAGAGATTTAAACGCGAAAAAGAGAAGGAGGTCAAAGAACCCGAGGAAGGATCAGAGGAAGCTAAAGAGGGGGAAAGAGAGGAGAAGGGGGAAGGAGAGGAGAAAGAGGAAGGGGAGAAAGTTGAAACTTGACGAGATAAAATCCAGAGCTAAAAGTTTTTTTGAGGAGAGGGGATTAAATTTCCACCTGGTTGATGACGTAGGCTGGAGTGCGGAAAGGGCCAGGTTAGTACTGAAAACCATCGGACTGAAAACAAACGTCATAAGATCGGACTTCGTTCCAAGCACCGAATCAAAGTTCCTTGGCAGAAAAATATCCCTTCCCGTCATGCCTGCACCATTGTCGGGGATCATAAAGGCTATCGATAAGGATTGCTTCAAGAAGATAGCCGATGGTAGCGCATCAAGCGGTGTAATACCCTGGATAGGATACCCTGCTAAAAGAGAAGACCTATACGACTTGAAGGACTTTGTCTGGATAATAAAACCGCTAAAAGATAGAAATCTGATTTACTCTGAAATAGAGTACGCCGAAAAGCATTGTGTTGCCGTAGGAATAGATCTGGACTGTTCAGCATTTGAGTGCATAAGTGGAAACATATATACCTACAAATTCCTGAAGCCGATCGATTATCCAGAACTCAAAGACCTGGCATCCTCCACCAAACTCCCATTCATTGCCAAGGGAATATTAAGCGAGAGAGACTACGATCTCGCAATTAAAGCGGGTTGCGAGGCCGTAGTGATCTCAAACAGGGGAGGAAGGATAATTGATTCAAGCGTCTTTCCCTTGGAAGTCCTGCAAAGCATAGAAAAAATGACGGAAACTGGAG
>CAZPML010000161.1:0-2695 GCA_964587675.1 uncultured archaeon | reverse complement strand
CAAGTCCTTATCCCCTGTGACCAGATATCGTGCCTTGGCCCCAAGGGCACATGCCCAGTACGTGGTCATCGTCTCTATCACGACATATTCCCCTGATTCCTTCCATAGGCGACACAACAGATCTCCTTCCCAAATATGAAAACTACTTCTCGATTTTGTTCCTACCAAGGGTTATTCCCTGCTCGATCCTCTCTCTCCTAAGAAAGGAAAGCACAACAGTAGGCAGGGACTCCTTATTAACCTCGATTTCAATCCCGAAAGGTGGGTTCTATTGATAGACAGGACAGAGCTTCTGGAGCAGGCGAGGAAAAGGGTTTTATTGCCCGTGGTCAGTGATTATGGTAAATTTAAAATAATGGAAGAGGTAATGGCGATATCGAAATTCAAGGCCACTTGCTTAAAGGTCTTGGATAATGTGAAAAAGAGAAGGAAAAGAATACTTATAACGAAAAAGGGAGAGCCTATTGCGTTGGTGATTCCACCCTCTCCTCCATCCAAGGAAAAGGGATGGCTGGGTTGTATGAGGGGAACTGTGAAGATAAAAGGAGATATCGTTTCTTCTGTGGTGGGAGAAGAAGATTGGGAGGCCCTCAATATTGAGACTTCTCCTTGATACTCATATTATCCTATGGGCTATCGCTTCTCCTGAGAGACTACCAAAGGACATAGCAGAAAAGCTTGAAGATCCTTCAACTGAGTTATGGTATTCGCCTATAACTCTCTGGGAGATTCTGATCCTTATTCTGATCCTTGCGGAAAAGGGCAGAATTGAAGTGGAAATGGAGGCTGGGAAATTTATCCGTGCAGTCCTTCAAAAGGTGCCTTTGAGAGAGGCACCTATCAATACCGAAGTAGCAATTGAGAGCAGAAAGGTTGCTCTCCCCCATCAAGACCCTGCTGACAGATTCATCGCAGCAACGGCTATTGTGTACGGTTTAACCCTCGTAACCGCCGATAAAAGATTTATGGACACTGGTGGTCTGAAGGTAATCCCAATTAAATGACTTCCCTAGAACATCGTTAAAGAAGGAGGATTATAATGAAGGCTAAGACACGAAAGTTATTATCATTCGTTTTTATTGTGAGCATCGTTATAATTTTGGCGCAGGATTTTACTGGTCTAAGGAAATCAGCATATGCAGGTGATGAGGTACGATTCGGAATGGATGGACGCATTTGGGCAATGCTTAGTGAACTCCCGAATGATGGAAAAGTTGAAAAACTTTTAATTATCCGCGGTATCTATGATGGATTAATGTTTGGGCGTTCCCCTTTCATACACGAATATTACACTAAAACGTCTTTTGAACATCTTATAACTGCCGTAGATCAATTTTACAATGATTATAGAAATCAAAAAATACCAGTTGTGTTGGCTTTAAGGATAATTTCAATGGAGCTACGAGGTGTTTCGAAGGAAAAAATTGAAAAAGAAATCAGAAGGCTAAGAAAAATTATGAGTAAGTACTAAGCAATGAGGCGCTTTTTATTAATGATTTTGCAGGTGCATTTAAAAGCATAAAAAGTCTTCGCCAATGCGTTGGAGAACAGTGCTTCCAATAAAACACTGTGAGGAAATTAAACTATCTGAGCATTTTTGTGCAATTTTAGCATTAGCTCGGATTGTAAATTCCATTAGATTTGTTCTCCGTGCGGCTATTGATTCCAAAGATCGCGATACGCCGGAAGCCTCCAGACAGCGAATCAATTCCTTTCTGTATTTAGGGGCTCTTCTATATGAGGGAATACAAGCCGTTAAAGGAGAAATTAATAAAGTGCTCAGACATTATTCTTCATTTCGACAAAATTTTGTTCCTTTATTCCGAGATAAGGAAATAGAATCTTTGTGTTCCTTCGTCCTCGGACCCTTGAGAAAAAAGATTGTGTTTCATTTTGATATGAATACAATTTCTGAAACATTAAAAAATGTAGATTTACGCGAACTTACGTTTGCCAAAAGCCACAGCCAGGGAGCTGGTGATGTAGTATATATCCTAGCTGATGTGATAGTTGTTAATTATTTGCTAAATTTAACAAGTAATCAGGATTCAAAAAAAATAGAAGATTTAATAGAAAAGGTGGTTTCTTTCTCAGAAAAATTCTGCAATGCAGCGGATGAAGTAATTAGCGAAGTTCTCAATGATTTCGGGGTGAAAATAGAGTTTTGCTAAAACAAAGAATGGAGTTACTTTGGACATGGATAGGTCGGTTCTTTGGCTATCGAGAGAGCAAGGATTTGTGGACTTATGATGGTCGTCATGTTGGTCGATTTTATGGCAATGAAATATACAGTCCAAAGGGCCACTACCTTGGTGAACTAATAAATGGACGCCTCATTACCAATCGTTCAAAACTAACATGGAAGAAATTAGGGTTTTTGCCTTATGGTAAGCGAACAGGCATCACCAAGTATGCCGATCGTAGTGGATATGCTTTGTATGCCGGGTATGAAAACTTCCCAGCTCCTGAGGAACTTTAAAAATCTTAGGGACTTAGGGATTTTTTCTTCCATCAGTTTTTACGAAAAACAGCTTTTGGTTCCATATTGGCTGGAAGTGGTCTTTTATCTTTTAATTTTAAAATTATTTAGCTTGGTATTCCTGAATGGATAAAGTTAATGAGAGAATCTAAGGTTTTGCTTCGTAACGATTTTAAATGAGAGGCTAGCGTAGCTTGTTTTTTATAAGCGATATCC
>CAZPML010000160.1:0-2720 GCA_964587675.1 uncultured archaeon | reverse complement strand
CCAACGTCGCAAACTTTAACCCTGCTTAAATCGTACTTATGCAGAAAAGAGTACTCCTCAAAATTCCAGCTTGCCTCTCGAATGGCTGCTGGAGCAAATCTTGATCCAGACTTAAAGCTTTGAGATCTATCGTAGGGTATACCTAGCAAGACAAATTCTGCTTCATTAATACTAGAATTTGAAAGTGAGAAGTAATTATCTAAGTGCATTATGCCATTCTTTCAATCTTTCTTTTTCCAAGTGATTCGAGGTAAATCACTTCTCTTCCTGGTTCTATTTTATTTTTAATCTCCTCGGGTATATACAAATCAAATGTCTCGAAGTTTTCCATGTCCATCAACTGAACTGTGTCCCCGCTCACACTTAAAACTTGGGCTCTTTTACGCTCAACAATTGGTATGTATATTTTTGCCGTAACGGGCTGGACTATGCTCCTTTTTTGACCGTCAAAGATTCCAATTGCATCAATTCTGGCTTTAGCGGCACCGTGTTTACCTGGCTTACTTATTGAAATACTGATGATTTCACACGGTTCATCATCAATGACAACATAGCCTCCTTCCTTCAATTGCCTCACTTCCGCTTGCTGTCTCATGTTTAGGAGCGGCCTAACGTTATATTTATAACTTTTCTTTGAAGTGCAGTCTTTGCTATTTTCACCTATCTTTATTTTTATCCAATTGACCTCTAATATTCTCCAAATTTTTTAAATCTGCGAAAAATCTGATCGTTAAATTTCAGTTTATATGCTTAATACTAATTCTGATATGCTACGGCTATCTAGCAAATGCTGAGATTCAGCAATATAAAAATTTATTCAAGCTAAATACCTTGATAAACCGCTTCTCCAGACTTTATCTGCTTCTTCTAAATTAACTTTGAAGGTACCAAAGTCTAGTTCATTCCCCTCGCTAAAGCCCAAAAGCTCCGCTTTAATTCCCCTCTCTTGCATGAAGTTAATGTATTTCTTTGAATCCCTTTCATTTTTCAATTCAATTAACCATCTTGTATTTGACTCAGAGAAGAGTTTAATGAAGTCCAATTCAGTATTCGAAACAAACCCTACACCCCTCCCAAAACTCATTTCAGCTAAGGCAACAGCGAGTCCCCCCTCAGAAACATCGTGACATGCTAAAACTTCGAAGGACTTAAAAGACTCTAAAATTGCGTTAGAATATTTTTTCAGTCTCGTAGGTGAGGTTTTCGGAACGTTACAGCAATTAAAACCCATAACATAGGAGTAAAGCGAACCACCAAACTCAGTTCTGGTCTCTCCAACCAGAACAACTGTGCCTCCTTGGAAATAGCTCGTATTGATTCTCCTAATATCCTCAACTATTCCAATACCTAATAAAGTAGGAGTGGGAGCTACCGAGCCATAAGGAGTCTCATTATAAAAACTTACATTCCCACTAACGCATGGAATTCCATAACCTCTTGCCATCCATCCAATTGCCTTAACTGACTGAACGAATTCCCCCATCCTCTCAGGTTTTTCTGGATTTCCAAAATTGAGGCAGTCGTTAAACGAATGGGGGATCGAATTTACTGCAACTAAATTTCTTATCATCTCGTCAAATGAACTAGCTGCACCCCAAAAGGGGTCAATTTTGCACATCCATGGATTAACGTCAGATGTTATGGCCAGCCCTCTCCAAGAATTTTCAACTGGCTTAATGACCGCCGCATCACTATGGGTCTCGGAGTTAAGATCCCCAACAAGTGGTTTAACGACGGTGCACCCTCTCACTTCGTGGTCATACTGTCTAATGATCCAATCTCGAAACGCTACATTTGGATTGGACAGCATTTTAAGAAAAGTATTCTTAATGTCTACTGGTTTCGGTATTTTACCATCATAACCCTTCCTTTCCCTCCGAATTTCGTATGTCCTGCAGTATTCAGGACCACTAACCAAAAATTCGATGTCCATTTCGTAAATCTTGTATCCCTTATAGTATATCCTCAATACCTTGTCCTCTATAACCTTACCAATCACTGAAGCTGGAACGTCCCATTTCTGGAAAATATAAAGAACCTCATCAATATATTCAGGTTTAACGGTGAGCATCATCCTCTCCTGACTTTCAGATATCCAAATTTCCCAAGGTGCCATTCCTCTCTCTTTGAGTGGAACTTTATCCAAGTATATTTCAGCTCCAAATCCTGCAGAATGGGCCATTTCACCAATTACACAACTTAAACCCCCTCCACCTAGATCTTTCATTCCAGTAAGTAGTTTTTTCTCTACGACTTCAAGACAGGCATGTATTAGCGGCTCTTTCATTATGGGATCTCCAAGCTGAACGGCTCCTCTCGATTCCTCTTCACTCCTTTCATCTAATTCTGCAGAAGCAAATGTTACACCGTGGATACCATCTCTACCTGTTTTTCCACCAACTAAGACAAACAAATCCCCAACACCACCGGCTTTACTGTGAATAATCCTGTCTTTCCTTACCAATCCTATGCATCCCACATTCACTATACAATTCGTTAAATATCCATCATCAAAGAAGACCATCCCAGCAATTGTTGGTATACCAACCCTATTACCATAGTCTCTTATTCCAGAAACAACGCCTGTAAATAGGTATAGTGGGTGTTTAGTCCCTCTTGGAATTTTGTTATATGGTGTATCAAAGTTGCCGAAAAATAGGGGATCGACTAGAGCTACGGGTTGTGCGCCCATACACAGAACATCCCTCAATATGCCACCA
>CAZPML010000159.1:0-2767 GCA_964587675.1 uncultured archaeon | reverse complement strand
GAAATTTCTCTTGGATGCGGATATACCACATTCAAGCGCTGAAGTAATCAGAAGCTTTGGATACGATGTTGAAGACGTAAGAGACATTGGGTTAGGATCCGCAAAGGATAGAGAAATAATTGAGTATGCCTTAAAAAATAATCGGATAATAGTGACGAGAGATATCGATTTTGGAGAAGTGCTTAGGTATCCAAAACATCTAGGAGCCATAATTTTTAGGCTTCCATACACTTTTACTGCAAAGGAGATAAATGAAAAGTTAAAGGAATTTTTGAACTCTGTTAGCGAAGATGAAATCAAAAATGCAATAATAATAGTCGAACTATCAAGATACAGAAGAAGAAGCTTAGATTAATTTTTAGAAAAATATTTAAACCATTGTATGTTGTTTGAGCTAAAATACAACTCGTACAGTTTATCTAAACCTCCAATAGCTTTTGAATACAAAATCAATGAAAAATCTCTTTAATATAGGTAAAAATTCTAAAGCCTTTATATTTAATGCTATAATAAATCCTATGATGGAGAAGCTCATACTCGCATCAATGTTTACATGATATTGGTAAAATCTTACAAATTATCTTCAGGATTATGTACCAGAGATTATTGAAGAAGTTAGGAGAATCACTGGTAATAACTATCCACATGCTAGTTGGTGCTATGATTTTAAAAGATTTTCCTGATGAAATCATTGCGATTTGGGGTGATTTAAAAACATGGGAAAGGTAATCGAGGCGATATATGAAAAAGTTTTCAAGCCTCTTGAGAAATTCGATTTGAAGGAGAGAGAGGGGGTAAGAATAAGGATTGAAAAGCGTGAGATATATAACATCAAAGAATATCGTAAATACTTTGAGGATATTGAAGAAGTTTAATTGTCTTGAGAAAGGGGAGAGGATCGAAATGGAGGCTGTTTGGGTTGTAAAAGGTATAGAGAACGTAGTTAAAGCAAATCCTAAGAAGTTAGAGGACTTACTTAGGAGTCTCAAGAAGGATAAGGAATTGTTCGAGGAGATCGTCATTTCTGCATATGTAGAAGGATTAATTAGCTTGTCTAAAGCCTCGGAATTACTCGAAATTACGCGGGACGAACTGATCGAGATTCTTAAGAAAAGGGGTATTCCGATAAGGGCCTTGAGTAAGGAAGACGTAATAGCTGAAGTAGAGGCGATCAAATGGTTTTAGTCGATAATACTGTTCTTTCAAACTTTGCAAAAGTGAATAGGTTAGATTTGCTCAAGAAACCTTCGAGAAATTATATGTGACGGAGCAGGTTTTAGAGGAGTTTAAGAAGGGTGTTAAGAGAGGAGTTTTACCTATCTCTCGATTTTGAAGTGTTAAAGTTAGGAGAAGAGGAGACTGAGCTTTACAATTCGTTAAGGGTAAAGTTGGGAAAGGGAGAAGCATTTGCTTAGCTATTGCAAAGAACATGAAATTTCTAACAGATGATTCAGATGCAAGAAAAGTTGCAAATATTTTAGGAGTTCCTGTGTCCGGAACCATCGGTGCTTTAGTTCATTGTATTAGAAAGAATATAATCTCTAAAGAGGAGGGAAATCAAATCTTAAGGGAGATGATCGCAAAGGGTTTTTATTCCCCGATTTCCGATCTAGATGAAATTGTGTAAACTGTTCAATAAAATATATGAATCGAGACTTCGAATTGATTTTGATCAGAATAAAGTTCAAAAGAGGCTTTCAGGGTAGCCTATAGTTGCTATAGGAAGTATTTTGCTGGGATTGTTTGACTTTTGGAACTTATGCTAAAGTAATCAAGAAGCATATGTGCAACGGTTTCGCTGAAGGGGAAGATGATGGGGAGGAAGAGGAGAGTACTTTTGAGTGTTATGAATGTGGGAGCCTAAACTTGGCACAGACGAACACAGATGAGTGGGATGAGGAGCTAAAAGAGGAAATTGAGGACTCCCTCGTAAGCTTGTACAGTGGAGGATACAGCGCTGAAATACCTACGATAATCCTTCTGCTTGCAGCCGCTGGTAAGATTAGACCCTTTCACTACTCCCGGAAAAACTATAAGGACTCCTTTAAGCTAGTTGACAGAAAAGAAGCTCTTGAAAGACTCAGGAAAGAAGTTATTGACGGTAGAAAGGATGTTATTGGAGGAATACGACGTGCGCTTGAGCATGAAAAGATTGCTGAGCTTGTAAAACCAGCTATAGAAAAGCTTGGCGCAGATGTTCTTGATATATGGTGTTCTACTAACTTACAACCCTATCTCCATTCACAAACCTTAATATCCGAAACAAACAACTTTCCTACCTTCTATTCCAACGGGACAAAACCAAACAACTTAAAATCAGAAATAAAGCATAGATAAACCGTAAAATTAATAAATCTCAAAGATTTTTACTTTTCTCAGTTGGAATGAGATTACCAGTTATACAGAAATGAGACGAGAAATGGGAGCTTCTATCGAAAATCGTAAGTTTGAAAGGAAGCGAAGAAAGCTCTGGCGAGATTACACCAGTAAACAATAAAAATGCTTAAAGTCATAATTCTGGCAATGTTCTTCGAACTGGAGATATCCTACGCTGTTAGCGAACTAAATAAACGATATGAACTGAGAAAGTTCTTGAGGGTAGAAGAGGAGGTTAAACTGAGATCAGTTTACAATTCATCAAAATTCGAAGCAGAACAATTTGTAAACTTCATCAAAATTCGAAGCAGAACAATTTGTAAACTTCATTTTCTCTTAACGTTAATTCAAAGAAAAGAAGAAAGAACTCTTCTATACTAATATTGGATTG
>CAZPML010000158.1:0-2805 GCA_964587675.1 uncultured archaeon | reverse complement strand
CCTGTTAAGTCCACGCATTCCAGATGCATGGACCGAACTGCAGGCTTTTACATCGGTCTGCTGAAAAGGGGTTCCACATGTGGTCAATCTAATATTAGAGGTTTTATTTCTTCTTCTCCTTGAATTTACGTTAAGAATTGAGAAAACGGAGTTTATGAACTGCTCTGCTTCAAATTTTGCCTGAAATTGTAGATTTCAGTTTTATCTCCTCTTCTATCCTTAAGAACTTTCTCAGTTCATATCGTTTATTTACCTAGCAGCATAAGATATCTCCAACTCGAAAACATAGCTAAAATGATGACTTTAGGGAATTCTATGGCTTTGTTGATTGGAGTTATTTTATATCTTGCCATTCGTGAAATTAAGTTAAGAAGATTATCAAGAGGAGAAGAAGAGATGAAAAGACGTAAGATTAAATATACTTTCAGCATATACCTTAAGCTAGAGGGTAAAAAGATTCTAGAAAAGAAGTCAGTTTCATGCCCATAAACAATCCCTTGGATGAGTATCGTCACCTGTAATTTTTTTCCTTCGAAATCTTTCTGCTTACGTTTCCTGAACCAGTTTATGTCAACGTTTGTTTCGCGTCTCTCGACCTTAGAATCATGGATGTGAGGCTTTTCAAATCGAATCTGGATAGGAAAGCGTAGATGTATCACGTTTCTGTTACAGATAAATTTTGGCTCGGTCATACTTATGCTGAACCTAGCAACAAAAAGTTAGCGCGCAGGCGATTCTGTTTTTAGTGCCAGCGATAAAACTACTGCAGCAAGAGAGCTTGCAACAAAGCCAGGAAGCACTGAATAAAGCGGAATGTCAAAGATCTTCACAGTTTTCCCGAACACTACAAAGGTTGCTGTTGTTACGATAAAACCGGTAATCATGCTCCACCTCGCAGCATGCTTGTTCATCTTTTTCCAATAAATTCCGCCGATTATTGGCCAGAAAAAGCAGTTAACCATTAGTGAGAGTGCCGCCCAGATGAACCATGCAAGCAAGGGTTGGGGATTCAAAGCTATAAAGAGGGAGCCTAAGCCGACCACGATTACAACAACTCTGCCTATCCACTTTGTAGCCCTTTCAGACATCTCAGGCTTCAGCACGTTTCTAACGATATCATAGGATATGTTGCTCGCCGCCGTCAGAATGAGCCTGTCTGTTGTCGACATGACTCCCGCGAGAATTGTTGGCAGCAGAAGAATAAACAGGCCGTAAGGTAAGGCAACCTTCGCTATAGTCGGGTATGCCATGTCTGACCAGCTAACCTTAATTCCACCCATCTCGAGTGTGGGGATTGTAATTAGACCCTTGGCCCACGCAACTCTTGCGGCCATTCCTGCAATGGACGTTAGAAGAATTCCGGCAACTCCAAGCAAGTACATGACAAGTGGCCCCCATCTGGTGTACCTAATCTCTTTAAAAGTTAAGACGTTGTTGACGATGTGCGGAGCGACCATCAATCCGAGCGGCACTGTTATGCCGAAGAGCGTTATATTGTAAACCCATCCAGCAAGCGGAACGTTTGCAGGGGCGAAGGGCTTGTCCAGAAACTGGGCAAACATGAAGTCCTCAGATTTTCCTAGATTCGTCTGGAGTAGCGGAACACTTGAGAGAGCCTCATTAAGGGCTGTAAAACCACCCGACCACGACACTATAATCGGCACGGTAATGTATATGCCCAGCAGCATCAGTACAGATTGAAGGAAAGTTGTCCAAGCAGTTGAGAACATCCCGCCAGCTAAAACGTAGCCGATTACTATTACTGCAGCAATCGCTGCTCCGAGCCAGTACGGAATTCCGAGAACGACCTCACTAACAACACCTATTGCCGTGTACTGACCAATCAAGTAAACGAAGCACGTGATGGCTGAGATAACCCCGGCTATGGCTCTCAGAACCTTCGGATCGTTGAACCTTAGGGCGAGGTAGTCCTGCATCGTGAGAATCGTAAATTTTTTTCTCAACGGGAACAGTTTGTAGCCTATGAGTATCGTTCCGAAGACGATTGCAAATGGGGGCCCTATAACTCTCTCCCAGAGATTCGCCCATCCCGTCGTGAATCCCAAGCCGGCAACACCTATAAGTGTCATCCCGCTGAAAACCGAGCCGAGCATTAGCAGGCAGTACGTCCAGAAGCCCAGCTTACCGCTCGCAGCGATGAAGTCGGCTACAGTTTTAGTTCTCTTAGCCCCATAATGTGCGATAACTGCAATTGAAAAGAGGTAGATGATAAAAACAATGGCGGCAATGACGTCCATCACTCACCCCTCCATCTAAGTCCCCACATCAGCAACAAGAGTAGCTGGACTGCAAGTGTGATTACAAAACATGCAAACGTTTCGGGAAGCATGCCGAAGACCCTCATACAACACCTTGAGTCTATGTATCTCTGTATCTTTGACTCATAGTTACAGATAAAACTTTTCATTTTAATTTAACTATTAATTGTTATTAATTCTTTAATGACCTCCATAATTATCGGCAGGATTTCTCCAGCTATTCGGTGTGTGTGGCGGAAGTCAATAATCAGTTAAGGTGTTCCACCAACTCACTCTCCAATCTTCACTCAAACAACTCTACACTCAAAACAGATAGCTAATTCATCTTCTATTTCAAGGACAAAACCAACTCTAAATTAAAAATAAATCAACAATAAACAGTAAAATTAATAAATCTCATTGATTTTTGATTTTCTCGGTGATTGGAGGGAACTACCAGAAAATCCAGTAGAAGGAGACGAGAAATGGGAGCTATTATCAAAAATCGTGGATAAGTTAGAACCTTAACTCCGCATCATTTAGGGAA
>CAZPML010000157.1:0-2844 GCA_964587675.1 uncultured archaeon | reverse complement strand
AAGTTTATAACTTTTTCTGAACATAATTGAAAATTTTAAGAACAAGTAAGAAAAATTAAATGAGAATTAAATGTTTACAATTACTCGCCTAGCCTTTACACCAATGTAAGGTACAATTATCTTGTCAACCAACTTTACAGTAATTCTTATTCCCAGTGATTCCTCTATCCTCTCTCTAATTTCATCTCTCAAATTCTCAAGATCTCTTTTGGTGTTAACAAGATTCCTATCGTACTCTATCTCGAGCACGCACCTATCTCTATCTTGCCTGATGACATATTCAACTCCAAGTTCAGGAAATTCCCTAATTATGTTCTCAACATCACTTGGATAGAAGTTTATTCCCTGATAAGAAATCATGTCGTCAGTTCTACCTAGAATTCCCCTAGGCGATCTGGCAAAAGTTCTACCGCAACCACACTTCTCGTACTCAATCTCTGTCAGATCTCCAGTCCAGTATCTTATCATTGGAGTTGCTTCCTTCACCAAGTGGGTTAATACTAACACGCCCTTTTCCCCCTCAGAAACCCTCTCTCCAGTATTTGGGTCAATTACTTCAACTAAGTGGTAATCCTCACTCCAGTGTAGACCAGATTTTTCCTTGCATTCACCGGCAAACGTTGGTCCAATCTCGATAATTCCATAGTAATCGTAGGCATCCAGATTCAGTAGCTTCTCTATCAAGTCTCTGGTATTTGGGATTGCAGCACCAATGTCTCCACCGAAAGCCCCGAACTTCAGGGACAAATCTCCAGTATCGACTCCCATTTCCTGAAGCCTCTTGGCAATTCTCAAAGCGAGAGTTGGTGTTGAGATTAGAACATCCGGCTGGATTCCAATGATAAACTCCGATTGGAGCATGCTCTTTCCTCCACCAATAGGAAGGACAAATCCCCCTATTCTCTGAACTGCGTAGTGAACAGCGAATCCAGGGGGCCAGAGTTCGTAGCTGAATGCGTTCTGAACTTTTAGTCCTGGTCTCATTCCCATAGCCCAAAGAGTTCTTGCCGTCACATCAACTATGTACTCTCTATCGTTGTGTGTCCAAAAACTCAGGATTGGTGGGCCCGTGGTACCTGAAGTTGCGTATGCTTCAATTAAATTTTTTGAAGTTACTATGTACCTAGATGGACCGTATCTCCTCTGCTCTTCCCTCAGTTCGCCCTTGTATAGGAAAGGAATCTTAGATACGTCATCTAATTTTCTTAAATCCCAGGGATAGAAGCCCGCTTTTTTGAATTTTAACCTATAAAAGCTTGAGTTCTCATAACATCTCTTGACTTGATACTTAAGTAGTTTGAATTGCAACTTCTCCAACTCTTCTCTTTTTAATGTCTCTTTCTTTTTATCCCAATATTCTCCGTGCACCTCCTGTATTTCTTTAGAAGAATATTAAAGTCTTTCTATCATTAATAATATCAATATAAAAATTATTTTTTAATATAATAAATCAATAGACCAAAAATTTTTTAAATTAAATTGTACATAATTTAATCAGCTAAAAGAGGTGGCCAAAATGGCTGAAGTAAGTAGAAGAGAGTTTTTGAAGTACATCGCAGCTTTAGGCGTTGGTCTTGCTATTGGCGGTGGAATTGGTTACAGTGCTAGGAAACCTGAAGTTAAAATTGTAAAGAAGGGTGCTGAAGAGGTTGGTGGCAAAATAAAGGAGAAGATAAAGATTGGACATATCGCCATCTTTTCCGGTCCATTCAGCACCTATGGAGAACTCCAAAAGAGAGGTTCACTGCTCGCTGTTGAGGAAATAAACAAAGCGGGAGGAATAATGGGAAGCAAAGTTGAAATAATCTACAGAGACTCTGCTGCAAAGCCAGCTGAGGCTGTTAAGCAAGTTAGAAGCTTGGTCGAGAGTGAAGGGTGCGATTTTATCATAGGAATTGATTCAAGCGGCGTTGTTTTGGCGGTTGCTGAAGTTATGCCTGAGGTAAACAAGCTCCTGTTTGTAACCCACGCAGCAACCCACAGATTAACTGAAGAACTCGTCTACAAGAAGGGCATAAAGCAAGTTTTTAGAATAGCTGTTCCCGTTTACCAAGATGGAATAATGGCCGCATTTATAGCAAGCAAACTCCCTGCCAAGAGATGGGGCTGCGTGCATTCAGACTACGAATACGGCTATGCTTCTTGGGAACTCTTCAAAAAGACCCTCGCAAAACTAAGGCCTGACGTTGAGTTTGTTGGAGAAGCTTGGGCAAAGATTGGAACTACAGACTTTACACCTCTGATATCCTCAATAATGGAGAAAAAGCCCGATGGAATACACACTGTTGAATGGGGATTCGATCTCTTCACTTTTGTAAGGCAGGCAAAACAAACTGGTCTATTCGATGCCGTGAAGTACGATGGTGGATATGCATGGATAAATCCAATGGGTTACTCGATAGATGCAATGGAAGCTTTGAAGAGCGAATATCCTGAAGGATGCTGGGTGTCTGGAAGGTACATCTGGATGTACCCAGACACACCACTCAACAAGAAATTTGTCAAAGCTCATCTCGACCGCTGGGGACACTTCCCAGCCTACAGTGGAGAGACTTCCTACACAGCCGTGTACATGATCAAAAAGCTAATAGAAATGACCAAGACACTCGACATTGATACCCACATTAAGACGTTAGAGGATTCAACGGTCTATTCACCAGCAGGAGTCAGGTTTATAAGGAAAAAAGACCATCAAGCAGTTTACAGCGTTCCATACGGCCAGATAAAGCACGATCCATCCTACCCAATACCAGTTCTAACAAATCTGCAGTCAGTGCCAGCAGAGGACTACTACAGGCATCCACCATTTAAGGAGATGCCTCCATTTAGGGAGTTGTATAAGAA
>CAZPML010000156.1:0-2903 GCA_964587675.1 uncultured archaeon | reverse complement strand
ATGGAGAGGAGAGTTTTTACAGCCCAAACGAGCCAGCTTCACGACCTTGAAAGTGAAATGGAGGACTACACGGGCGGAGGGCCGTTCTGACCCTTAGAAAGTCAACTTTGATTTCATTTATTGAGGGCAATAAAACTAACGTATGTAGTAATCCTGCCTTAAGAGCTTGGTCCTCTCATCTACCTGCGGTAGGACGTTGAAGTATTTCCTGAGGTAGTAACCGACCACCATCTCAGCGGCATCTGGAAGTATGTCGTATCTCTTCCCGCTGTGCTTGAACTCCGCCAATTTGCTCGCGATGTAGATGAGAATTGAAACGGCAAAGTAAACGATGAAGGTGAAGAGGCAGACGGAGGAGTTGAAGCTTTTCAGCAGGTACTGGATTCCGAAGTATCCCAGCAGCACAGCACATCCAATCCGGAAGAAGGGATAGAATATCTTCCAGTACTTGTACTCATCAAGGGATTCGGGAAAGAACTCCCCGTACTTCCTGAAGAGGTTCTCAGCCCAGCCCCTTACCATCTTTCTCTCAGAAACCACGAAGCTAACGAGCTCTGAACTCCTCCTATACGCTTCCTTGACGTACTTTTTCGGGTCGTTCGTTGTTGAGAACTCGCCGTCGGTGAGGGTCCAGTAGGTGTTGTAGATCTTGCTCCTCTTAGCCCTGAATTTTTTCCTGAGAGGTTTGTAGATCTCGTCAACCCTGTTCTCGAAGTCCTCGTGCTGGTTAGCCGGGAGAGACCAAGCGCAGAAGTCCTGGGCAATGTGCAGGGCTGTACAGAGATCGGTGATGAGCTCCCTGAGCTTGCCCTCCGACCTTTCCTTCATGTTCAGCCAGCCAGCCCTCGCCTTCAGGGCGTAGAAGCGTATCAAAGCTGCGGTGTCTGGGGAGAAATTCTTCGTCCTGTGGTGGGGAACGGCGAAAAGCTTCCCGAACCTCGTCACGAACCAGGGTTTCTTGTCTATATTGGCATTTACGTCTCTTACGACATCCTCAAAGTCCGTGGGATCAAAACCGAGGACATCTTCCCAATCCTTGAGGACGTCGAGAGTCATCCGCACGTGGGTGCGGAACTTCACGAAAAAAGTTTGTTACGGAAATATATTAACTTTGCCGCGAAAAGGAGAGGTCGAGGCAGCCCAAACCTACCAGAACAGCAATACCCCAGGCCACCTCCTCCTCGTAAAGACTCCCGCACTCCTTAAGTATTTCTCCAATGCTCACGCATGTGTCGCAGAACTCAGCTATCTCCACCAGGCTCGAATCTTCAACAACAACGTTTTCCGTTTCTATCCTCTCCGAGTTCAGCTTCGCTCTCAAAACGGGTCTGTGCAGTCTGTAAGCGGTCATGACGTGAGGGAGCTCCTGGGAGAAGACTTCGTAAACGGCAAGCCCGTCCCTGTAAACCATGTATTCGAAGAGGTTGTCCTCGAACCACCCTTCCCAAATCCTCACCTTGGGAAACTTTTCTGGCTCGGTCCTGAATTCCTGCTCTCCCAGGATCCCGGTGGAGTAAGCAACGGCTATCAGAGGGGCGTCCGCATAGGTTAAACCTTGAAGATCGTTGAAGCTGAGCTCCAGCCCGTTCTTCCAGCTCTCCACAGCCTCTTCGACGATCCTAGCAAGCCTGTCGTCGGATATCATTATCCATACCCTGTCGACTCTCCTGAAGACGTAGGAGCCGTTGTACCTGTATCCGAAACCGTTCGGAAACGCTGGTTCATCTGGATCGGGCCTTTCACCGCTTATATAGGTCTCCCCAAGATGTGGAATCCTGAACACACTCCCCACCCTGTAAAAAGGTGCGCTGCACTTCCTCAGGTATAGCCTACCACTACCGTTCAGTAGCCTCTTCGATATCATCTGTCTTTTGGTTCAAATCCGTTTATAAATTACTTTTAAATGATATTTTTATAATTTAGACTATATGCCAAAACTGACGATTACTGTTAATAATATTATATGTACCGCAGCTCCCACCGCTGATAGCTGACACATTCAGCATTTTTTACAAGCCCAATCCACAATTTTTAGATGATGGCCAGATAGCCCCGGAATTCAGGATAAACAAGCGTGTGCTGGAGAAAGTCATGAATACGGACACTTTTAACGAGTTAAAGGAAACGACGGTTCTTGACGACGTAAATTCGGCAATAGCAACCGTAATTCTTACGGAAAGGCTATATGAAGAGCTGAAAAGTAAGCTTAAAGAGATAAAAGAGCATACTGAAAAGATTCAACAGCTAAGAAGCCAGTTGCCGAATGCAGGCAAGCGTGAGTTTAAGCAGATTGTTCAGCAGATCGAGCAACACGCTGAAGCGTTACAAAGCATTGTAACGCAGGGAGCAGTTAGCGTTGCTGTGAGAAAAGCCCAGCAGGACTTTGAAGAAGTACAGAATGCCATAGCAGCGTTGGGATTTGGAAGCGAGCCCGGACAGCCTATACAAGTAGATCCCGAAACAGCAATAAAGCTCGCCGTGGAGCTGAAGAACAACCAATACGTGAAAAAGATGGTCGAACTGCTTGGAAGGATGAGAAACTTGCTCAAATCAACGGCAAAGGCTAAACCAAGGAAAAGCAGACTTGAGCTGCACAACGTTGCAATGGGCAGAGAAATCGAAAGATTGCTACCTTCAGAAATTCTAAAGCTTAGGAAATTCAAACCCATTTTCCACAAAGACTATTATGAGGGTAAACTCTTACATTACGATCTAAAGAGGAGGGAAAAAGAGGCTAAGGGACCAATAGTAATCGCTTTGGATTTATCGGGCTCGATGGCTGGGAAGAGAGCAGTGAGCTAAAGCTGTTTTGCTCGCTACCATAGATCTTGCCGCGAAGGATAAGCGTCCTTGGGCTTTCGTAGCATTCGATGCCAAGATAAAGGACATTAAAATCTTCAAAA
>CAZPML010000155.1:0-2944 GCA_964587675.1 uncultured archaeon | reverse complement strand
TCCGAGCTACAGAAGGGAAAAAATCGAGGAGTTCCTTAGGAAAAACTTTAAGGATGTTGAATTCCATTACTTGAGTGAAGGAGAGGAGTTCGACCTAGTTGTTTGCATAAATGGTTGCAAAAGAGCATGCACCATCGATGAGGTCAACTGCAGTATTTCATTCGATGAGGATGTTGGAGAAGATGAGGTGATCAGGAGGTTTAGGGAGGTATTGGATGAGAATTTTGGTGCCGATAGCAGATAGGAAGTTGGGTTTTAGGGCTTTAGATGTCGCAATAGATGAGGCAAAGCTAAGAAACTGGAAAGTAGTTGTGATGTGTTCACTTCCAGGAGGGGACAAGACGACTTCCGAAGACGTTGAAAGGGCTGAAAACCTGCTAAACGAGGCCGTAGAAATTGCAAAGAGTAAGGGTGTGGATGCTGAAAAAGTTCTTTCAGTGAGGGGAAAAGGCGCAGGAGAGGATATAGTGAGCTTTTCAGAGGAAATAAAAGCAGAAATGATCGTCATGGGATGTGGGATTGTAAAAGACCAGTTCACCCACGAGTTGAGGGATACAACGAAGTACGTGATACTCAACTCGAAGAAACCTGTAATCCTAGTGAAGTAGCTAAAATCTCTTAAATAACTTCTCTAATTCGATCGTTCTGAGTTCCTCAGTACTGAGTTGGTCGAGGTATTCCTCAATCCTACTGATTTGATTTTCGAGTTCAGAAAATATCTTCCCATGATCTAGCTGGGATTTAAGCTCAATGAACCCCTTCATAATCGCTAGGGGATTCCTCAATTTATCTGCAAGCATCTCAAACTGCTCAAGATTCTTTTTTATCTGTTCAAACGCCCTCTCTTTTTCCCTTGTAACTTCTAAATGCCTCAAAGCCAGACCCAAGTTCCTCGCAACATCCAAGATGTACTGAACCTCCTCTTCCTCAAAGGTATCGGCAACCAAAGCTATTGCACCATAGACTCTCCTCTTGTAGCATAGTGGAGCTGCAAGAACGACTTTTCTTCCAACATCTTCAGGAATCCAGCACTCTTCGCACTCCATCCTTTTACAATCGTTTAGGACGTGCTTTCTAGAGTCTAAAGCCAGCTTAATGACTTCGCAGTTCCTGACCTTCTCCCTCACCTGATAAAGCTTGACCCTGGTAGACATGGCTACCGGTTGTAAAGTTCTGTCTAGCGTACAGATCAGAACTGTTGGAAAGTTTCCGGTGTCGGAAAGTATCTTGCAGGTCCTGCTCAGCAATCTTCTCGTAGATATCCCCCTAACGATCAATTGGTTGATTTCCCCAATTGCAACGAGTAGCCTGTTGAACTTCTTCAGCTTCTCCTCAGCTTCTTTTTTGCTTGTAACATCAAAGAAGTTTCCTAGAATTGCATATTCACCACCAATCTTGACCCTCTTCGCCGTTAGGTCTACCCATCTCTCCCCATTCTTCGTTATTATCTTGAACTCATACCTCTCAGGAACTTCTTCTCCTGCTTCCCTTCTAAAGTGCCTCTCCTCAACCATGTCTCTGTAATCGGGATGTATTAGTTCGAATGGATCTACCTGCAACAGCTCTTTCCTAGAGCATCCAGTGATCCTTTCCATTGTAGGATTAACGTAGATAAACTTACCCTTTTTTATCAGGTAAACCCCGGTTGGTGATCCTTCGGTAAGGGTTCTGAAAAGCTCCTCTCTCTCCCTCAGCTCATTCTCTATTCTCTTCCTATCAGTTATATCTCTTATAACTCCAACCGCCCCAAAAACTTTCTTATTTTTGTAGATTGGAGAACTAACACTTTGGCAATACCTCACGCTTCCATCCTTTGCCAAAAATCTGCATTCCAAGAAGAAGGGTTGGGTCTCACCAAATCCCTCAAATCTCTTCCAAAAAACTTCTTCAAGAGTTTTCCTATCCTCTGGATGAATAAAATCGAGGAGGCGTTTCCCGAGAACATCCTCAACTTCGTAGCCAAAGTTTTTAACTCCTGGACTAATGTATCGTATTATACCCTTCTCATCGAGCATGAAAACTGCATCCAAGATGTTTTCAAGTACGAGTCTGTGAATCTTCTCTACCTCCCTAAGTTTCTTCTCTATGAGCTTCCTCTCCGTCAGATCTCTGATAGTACCAGCAAATGCTATTAGTTTACCATCCTCATAAACAGGCCTGCTAGTAGTTTGGCAGTACCTAATACTTCCATCCTTTGCCAAAAATCTGCATTCCAAGAAGAAGGGTTGGGTCTCACTAAATTTCGTAAACTTCTCCAGGATCAAATGTTTGTCGTCTGGATGAACGAAATCCAAAATATGCCTGCCAACAACTTCGTTGGGTTCATAACCAAAAGAAATTTTGACGTTTGGGCTTATGAACTTGACTTTTCCATCCACTCCAACAACAAAGATTGGGTCAAGGATATTACCAACGATAAATTCGTACATGTCTTTCGCAGACTTAAGTTCTTCTCTAAGCTTAACTTTCTCAGTTATGTCTCTGATTGTAGCAACTGCGTAGTATTCTCCCCTATAGTAAAAAGCGGAGAGCGACAATTCTATAGGGAACCTCTCGCCGTTTTTTCTGATTGCCTCCAATTCGATGGTTTTTCCAATCAATGGACCCTCTCCAGTTTCCTTAAACTTTCTGAAACCCTTAACTTTTGGTTCGATGAACTCTTTAGGAACAATCAGCTCCCATATTTTCCTGCCTAAAGCCTCACTTTTCGAGAATCCAGACATTTCCTCAGCAGATTTGTTCCAATAAACGATTCTACCATCTGAGTTTACCACAACAACTGCATCTTTCGTGTACTCAGGTAACAGACTTAAAATTTTATCACCTAGCACTAATTTTAAAATTTGCATCTACAGTTAAAATTCTTTACTGATTTTTATACTATAATTAAATTAGTATATAGAATTCAAAAATTTAAGGGATTTTTCAAATTTCGAAGAATCTC
>CAZPML010000154.1:0-2992 GCA_964587675.1 uncultured archaeon | reverse complement strand
CATCAAGCCAGTACTGAATCGCCTCAAGAAGTTCGAGATCATCTATGGCTCCATCCGACTTGTAGTGGTTTATCAGCTCATCCACCTCTCCCACTTCGATTATTCCATTTGAATTCTCGTCATATTTTATTTCTTTCTCTTTCTCCTCAACCCCAAAAATACCTGAGAAAGCTTTTAAAAAACTCGGTTCTGTACCCCTCTCGAGATAATCTCTGAAATCTTCACGCATCAATTTTTTCACGGGCGTAACTTCTTTATCCTTTGTAGGAATCCTTATCAAAAAAGAGTAGTGTTCTGAACAACCGGTCATCACCCATAGGTATTCACCATCGAAGTACATCCCCCATGGATCGATTTTTAGTTCTGTGCCATTGAAATAGACGTATTCAATGATCTCATCGGCATCTCTATTTTTGGTTGGTAATTCATGGTAAACATGGACTCCCGATCCAGCGGAGACGAATAGGTGTACACCATCATAGAAAACATCATGGACACCACCCGTGATCTTATCAATAATTAAATCCGGTTCGCTTGTATCTGTGAGTGCAGAAATGTTATTGTAGATCAAAAGTTTAGATCCCGTGTGTACCGCTACAAACAGGGTATCGTTGTATATGAAAACGTTGTAGGGTTCTGAAATCTTTTCCCCTCCAGCTTGCGTAAGACATACATCCGGTTCTTGATCATCTCGGGTTGGCATGCTCTTCCAAACCAAGACCTTGCTATCGGATGGATTTGAGGAAACCGCAGCAAGCTTTCCATCTTTACAAGCTATTCCCGAAGCCGCACCACCCGAAATTCTTCCGTACTTCCCCACTTCTTCAATACTGATATCTGGATCTTTCGGCTCATCTGGAATCTCGTTGTAGATACCTACTGTTCCATCTTTTGCAATTATACAGAGGTGTTTGCCATCACTGCTGACACCTACACCCCCCAATCCTCCGCCAAATGGACCACCAAGGTAGAAATCTGGATACTGGTAGTTTTCGGATGGGAGTTCATTGAAGACTCCTATATATTCCTGCCCCGCTAGAAAGAGCTTATCGTTAATTATATCGATGTCATATTTTGGATTTCTTGGCCATTTGACTCCTAAAATGTATTCTGCTTCCATTCCATTTTTGATTCCCGAGGATATGTTAAAAACTAGGACGGCTGGATAGTAGAAGTTTTTGTCTGCAACGTAAAGATAGGTTTCATCGGCAAATAAACCTCGTGGCACAGCCGTTTCACCTTTCGTCGGAACTTGCCTAGCTGATAGATCGCTTATTTCAGATCTTCCAATAACGAAACTTGCTAGGGCACCGTTGGATAGGTTATCTCTTTCAAAAACCAACACTCTTCCTCGCCCATCATCAACGAAGAGGTACTCTCCATTTGAAGCAACATCGTAATTTCCGACGTTGATGTTGCCAGAAGGATCTTCAACATCAATTTCACAGTTGAAGTCCTCGTAACCTAATACAAACATTGGATCGGGCAATTTGGATTTGTCCCAAATAAGTACTCTACCATTCAATCTATCCGCAACATACAAGTACTTGTCATCCACATCCAAGCCGACCGGAGAATTAAAGAGATTTTTTGAACATCCAGAAACTCCTTCAACTCCAAGAACTGAGAGCTCGATTTTGGAATCCGATTTATTCTCCGAATTTAAAATCTCCAGGAGGTTTTCAATGATTACAACTACATTTGATCCTCTAACTGTTGCATAGAGTTTTTCTCCATCCCAAGCTAGATCGTCAATCTGGGTGTAGGGGAATTCTATGATAGGGACTGTGACATTCGGATTTGGTTTTCCCAGCATTAGGACGGGTCGCTGAGTTGTGAGATTGTAAATAACTAATCTTTCGTTCCCACTATCTGCTATAAATAACCATTTGCCATCTGTAGCGATTCCAACGGGGCGATACAGACCTTTAGTATCGCTACTTGGAATTCTTAAACTTTCATTTTCCTGACCGATCACATTTATCGCTTCTGCTTGGTCGGTTAGGTTCTTAAGATCGAAAACTAGGATCCTGTTGTTGTTTGTATCGGAAACGTACAGATATCTACCATCCGAGGTTATACCACCTGGTGCTGTATTGTCAAAATTTATAACTTTTGGACCGCCGGATAAGGTTGGCCAAAGCGGCGTCATTGCAACCAAGTCTGCCACGGGTACTTCACTAAATAGATTAGCATACGACTCGATTGTAACGGTGAATTCATCTATCTCTTCGAACAGCTGTTTAACTTTACCCTCCGCATCGGTTCCTTTGATTCCTGCGATTGGATGTTCCCATCCCATGAATGCGAAACCGCTCGATTTGTTTTCAGCTTTTTTGAATTCTTCTATAATCACTTCAAAATATTCGCCGTATGAATGTTTTGTATATTCAACGACATGACTGGTAACAACCGCCTCACCAACGATCCAGGGAATCTTGAGTTCTCTAGATGATGATTGGATGCTCGAGAGATATTCCCTTACTTCTCCCCTGAATTCATCTGGAGTTTCATCAACTCGAGATGGGGTGATAGTTATTCCAATGATGTTGCATCCCGTAACGTTAAATACCTCATTTTTATGCACAGAACCAAGCTTGCAGAAAATTTTTCCCGAAAATTCATCCTCGATCTTGGGAAGCAAATTGTTATAAAATTCCCTCTCTTTTTCGATAATCTCCTCTGTATCTAGATTGTTCTCCTTCAAAACTTGATCAAACTCATTAATTGGTGAGAAAAACTCCGCATTGTGTTCTTCTGCAATTCTAGCCCATTTTAATGCCAGTTTACTGAATTCGTTGACGAATTCATCCACGTCTTTAACTTTCTTGGAAATCTCTCCATCAGTTTCGACTCCATACTCCAGTATAACAATTACTGCAAAGCCCGAAGATTTTGCCTCATCTATTAAAGATTCATAAACTCGAACGGCATCTTCTCCGAATTTCTCCCCTATTTCTGGACTTTTTATAGTCTCAACGTAACTGTCGTT
>CAZPML010000153.1:0-3019 GCA_964587675.1 uncultured archaeon | reverse complement strand
TGAAAAATGTAAAAATAGAATGATGATTGCTTTGGATACGAAAGGTGGTAAACTGGCAATAAAAGGATGGAAGGAAATCACTAATTTTGATCCAATTGAATTTGGAAGCATCTACGATGATTTGGATGTCTCGTTCTTGTATACCAATATCAACGTCGAAGGATTGCAGAAGGGAATAAATAGAGAAGAAGTAAAAAAAG
The DNA here is from genome assembly GCA_964587675.1 of uncultured archaeon. Taxonomy (GTDB): domain Archaea; phylum Halobacteriota; class Archaeoglobi; order Archaeoglobales; family Archaeoglobaceae; genus CAZPML01. The sequence goes on along the minus strand of CAZPML010000153.1, from coordinate 2,819 downwards.
TTGTAAATTCATTATCTTCCCCGGTCTATGTAGCTGGGGGCATATCCTCTGTGGATGATGTATTGTTCATAAAAGAGATAGGAGCTGCCGGAGTCATAGTGGGAACCGCCCTCTACACTGGAAAGCTTAAATTTGAAGAAATTTTAAAACTTCAATATGAGAAAATTTAAAAGAAAAACTCTAGAAACAGAGGTTGAGGTCGTCCTCGATTCCGATAAAACTGAGATTAAAACGGACATCCCTTTCCTGAACCACATGCTATTGACCTTCTCAAAGTATTTGGGTCGTAATCTAATTGTTCGAGCTAAAGGGGACTTGAGACATCATGTAATCGAGGATGTTGCTCTATGCCTTGGAAGAACCCTTTCTGAAATTGATAAAAAGGGAATAGAGAGATTCGGTTTTGCGATCATCCCAATGGACGATGCGGTGACCATTTGTGGATTAGATTTCAGCGGAAGAGGGCATCTAATTTTCGATGGAGAAATAAAAGATGGAGAAATAAGTTTTTCGGAATTCGTTCATTTTTTCGATACGTTGTGCAGAAATGCCGGAATAAATGCCTATATTAAAGTTTCAGGACTCGATCCACACCACGTTATGGAGTCGGCTTTTAAGGCATTCGCAATTTCACTAAAAACCGCAATCAAAAAGACTAGCAATGAATATCGCAGCGCTAAGGGGGTACTGGATTGATTCAGGTTACAAACTTATCTAAAAAATTCCAAGGAAGGTTTGCATTGAAAAATATAAATATTAAAATTAATCGAGAAAAAGTAGCAGTCTTCGGACCCAATGGTGCAGGGAAATCGACCTTAGCAAAATTAATTGCAGGGGTTCTAAGACCAACAACGGGTAAAATAGAAGTAATGGGCCACGACCCATACGAGGCTCCATTTATAAGGAGGCGCATTGGACTTGTAACCCATAATCCACTATTATACAAAGAACTGACGGTGAAAGAGAACTTGGAATTCTTTTTGAGAATATACCAAATAAAAAAGGGTCATACAAAGATCATCGAAGAACTTGGAATATCGAACGTTTTGAACGAGAGAGTTTCAAACCTTTCAAGAGGGTATATCCAGCGTGTTTCGATCGCGAGGGCGTTGATTTCCGATCCTGAAATTATTATCATGGACGAAATAATGAACAGTTTAGATCTTGAAGGGAAAAAAATCACCATGAACTTGATTAGGAAATTCGACGGGTGCCTCATTTTTATAACCCATAATTTGGAGGAATCAAAGTTTTGTGATAAATTCGTAGTGTTAGAAGGTGGTGAGCTAAAATATTACGGTAATTCTTTTCATGAGGCATTTGAGACTCTTAATGTTCCTTGAAGTTACGAAGAAGGACCTAAAGCTGGAATTCAAAACAAAGTCCACGCTATGCCTGATGCTATTGTTTGGCTTATCATGCGCATTCCTCTTTAGTTACGTTGTCGGTGAGAGAGAATTATTTCTACCATTAATACTTCTAATTTCGATATTTACCGGAATAATAGGTTATTCAATATCTTTCCTTCGAGAGTACGATTCCGAAACAATTGATGCCTTAAAGGCCTCACCTTTAACTCCACAGGAGATAGTAATGGGTAAAGTTTTCTTTAATCTTTTTCTAATGATTACGGTTCAATTTGTCTTGTTTCCTATCTGTTTCGCGTTGTTCGATGTGGATGGAAATTTTATCCTCTGCTTCTTAATTTTCCTAGTTGGAAACTCGTCAATTTCGCTAGTTATAACGAGTTTGGCTCCACTCTCGTCCAAATCTAAAGCCAGAGAACTTTTAATACCAATTCTACTTTTCCCAGTCATCTTCCCGAGTTTAGTCTTAACTTTAAAAGTTTCGAAGGCGGCCTTAGCCGGCTTTGTGGATTTCGTAGGCCTAGCAATAATAGCGATGTATACGGCTCTCATCCTTTCGATTTCGATGTTAGTTTCGGATCACGTGGTGTAATCTTAATGAAGGTTCGGTTTTTTATTCGGTTCAAATTAGCATGTTCAAACCTTCGATAAAAGCTTCGACCGAAGCCATAATTATATCGGTTCTTGCACCACGCGCGGTAACTATTTTGTTACCCCGCTTCAGTTGTATTACTACATCAACTAGCGCATCGGTACCTCCCGTGATGGCATCGACATGGTAACTGACTAGTTTAATGTCCGCAAAATCCCTAATAGCTTTCCTTATTGCATTAATAGCCGCATCAACAGGACCTACACCAACGGCCGCTTCCACCTTCTCATCTCCATCGATTTTCAATTTTACACTTGCCATGGGCATGGACTTCATCCCGCTGAAAATGGTCAGATCTTCAAGTTTTACTTTTCTCTCTTTTTTAACCTGTAAAACTGTCTCCACTATTGTTCTGACATCCGCATCAGTAACTCTCTTTCCTCTATCTCCTATCTCCTTAATTCGTGTGAGTATTTCTCTCATTTGGTCTTCAGTAGCTTTGTACCCTAGATCTCTCATTATTGCCTCGATGCTAGCCTTTCCAGCGTGCTTTCCCAAAACAATCAATCTCTTCCTACCAACTACCTCCGGCGATATCGGTTCGTAGGTTGAAGAATCCTTGAACAATGCTGAGGTATGAATTCCGCTCTCATGGGTAAACGCATTCTCGCCAACTATGGGTTTATTTGGGGGAACTATAACCCTTGTTAGTTTTTCGACAAGTTTTGAAGTATTGTAAATTTTCTCCTTCTTGATTTTTGTTTTTATACCATAAAGATACTCTAAAGCCAAAACAACTTCTTCGATTGCGGCATTACCCGCTCTTTCACCAATACCATTGATCGTGCCATGAAATTCAT
>CAZPML010000152.1:0-3070 GCA_964587675.1 uncultured archaeon | reverse complement strand
GGAAAATCAAAATGTTAAAAAGGCGTACAATTAAAAGTAGCGAATGGGAGGAAAATCATCTTCTTTACGTCCTTCTGGAGGTTTCTGTTCTATTAATCTATCTAATTTTTCCACTAATCTTAAGTAATAGTTATCAACATATGTCGCGAGGTCGTTTTTGTCATCTTCCCCTTCTTCGACAACACCAATAATTTTGAAAATATGGTCATCCAATACGATTTCATCGAGAATAGGTCCAAATTTATTTTTTTGTTCCCATATCTTGTATAATGGTTTCGCATACTCACCTGCCCAATACAGGGCAAACAGTCCATGAGTAGCTTCATTAGCTTCAATCAATGAACCTATATCTACAATGTCTTGTAATGTTATTTGTCTAAAGTATGTCGGTCTTTCTTGGCTACCAATAGGAGGTTTGTCGCCGATGATGTATTTAACGGCTATTTTTTTGTCTCTGTATTGCCATATTTTAAGGTATTCACTTGATGATACCAAACGTGAAGGATTGTAATAGTTGATTACAGCAGGAGCATCATTCACTCTGATACCAAGCATTTCCACAAAAGCCTCGACTCGATCAATCAGGACATCGTGTTCAATACCTGCCGAATACTTCTGCCTTATACGAGATTCTATCTCTTTGAGTTTTTTATCCAGTAACTTTTCCAGTATTTTTAGCCTATCTTTTTTCAGAATATCGATTTTTGAGATTATTTGAGGTCTTCTCTTGAAAGCCTTTTCTAGAGCATAGAAAATCAGTTCATCCTTTACAATTAAAACCTTTCCTTCGCTTTTCATATCATTAATACACTCGCAACAAACGAGTACTATATCTCCCGCATATCTGGCGGTCACCTTATAAAAATACTCTATTGCGGTCTTTGAAAAAGGATAAATGGACAGATCCTCATCATCAACTATGCATTCGCTATGCATAGGGACAGATACGCCATGTTTCTCAGCCCACCAATTGAGGTAATTATGCACAAGTTGAAAGGACTGAGGTAATGTCAACTCTTTCAAAGTTTGCTCCTGAAATTCTATTCTTCTTGCATGCGTCCTATCGACTGTTACTGACTTGATTTCACTATAAACAGGAGTAGTGCAAGCAAGTAAAATTAGAATTTGCCTTACTCCTGCGGTCAAGCTTCTTAACATTCCAAAAAACTTTTCAAGGGCTTTTTCTTTTCCGTACTTGTCGCTCAAATATCGAAAATGTTCATCAATATTATCTATAGCTATACACATCCCAGCGCCTGCATGAACAAGAAGTTCACTCAAAGTTTCTCCAATTTGATGAAGCATTGTTGGATCTAATGATTTTATTTCAAGTGATCCATTTAGAAGAGAGATAATGTTGGTCTTTATATCTTGCCTAATGGGGAAACTTTGAATCTTTGCTATGGATAGAATTTGCCGTAGTTTATGAATAGCGTCATTATTGAATAATAGTTGAAGCCATAAATCTTTTTCTTCTATTTCTTCGTGACGAGCATTATAAATAGCATAAATTCCTCTGAATTTATTTGCTTCGTAAAAAAGATAGTCAAGATAACGCAAAAAATGCGATTTGCCAGCGCCCGGCTCACCAACAATAAAACTTATGCTGTAACCATGTTTTATGCTATGTTCAAATGTATTCTCAAACCATCTAAGATATTCCTCTCCTCCCACCATAAAAGGAGGTCTAGAAGGTGGATCAGGATATTTGAAGGGGTTGTCCTCGGTTAATAATTTCTTATCAAACTCATCATTTTCAGTCATAAAATCACCTTAAAAGTTTAACATAATAAAACTTTAAACCATCTTTAGTGGTAAGATATTTCACATCGTATTCTCCAATTGGGCGTCCTACATCTAGCTTAACATAATCTCGATCTGCTGCTTCAATAAGCAATTCATCAAACATATCTTCACTTATTCCCATCCTTTTACATACATGGTCTCTTAATGTAGGTATTTCAGCCTGATTTTCTAAAATTTTGACCTTTTCGAATTCATCTTTTAAAATTTTCCAAAATTCTTCAAAAGAGGGTCTCCAATGTAGCGATTTCACATTGGTAAGAAGATAATGCAACAGTAGCAGCTCAAGACCTTTCAAAATAAATGTATTCTCACTAATTCCTAATTTTTCCCTAATTTTCTCACTTAAAGCCGGAAAAACTTCTGGGATAAGTCTACCGTCGGTTGCGACGATTTCATCATATACTGCCTTAAGATATACGTACAGATCTGGTGCTGATTCTACATTAAATAAATTCTCAACCGACTCCAATTTTATTGAAAGATCCCGTATTCCTCTGCTCACTTCGGAGATTTTTTCGAAAAGGATTTCCACCCCTTGGTTGATTTTATCCACCTCTTTTTTGAGATTACCAATTTCTTTCTGTAAAGACTTTAAATGAGTTAAAGGGACTTGTTTAGGTTTTAACTTTGCACGGAATCGCTTATTCTTTAAAATATCTGGTAAAGGAATCTCCATGATCATTTTTTCGATGATCTTTGACTTTTTCATTTTGTCCGTTACAATTTCTCCTCTTCCAAAATCTTTATACATTTTAATTAGCTCATCTTTATCAAGTTGCTTTAAAATAAGCTTAATCGCCTCCATTGCTTGAATTAGCTTAGTTTTGAGTAAATTCGATACGTAATCATTTCTTAGCAACTCTTTTTCCGGGATTTCCTGTAGTTTATGAATAATGAAACCTCTTGAAACGTTCCTGACTTGCTGGTCCCTTTCAATAGACCAAAACAATTTCTTGAGTTCTTCGTCATTTAAAAGTTGGAATAACTTCGCTGATTCTTTATTTCTCTTCAAATATATGCCCCTTTCATTATTTATGAAAACAAAGACTTTTTATTTTTTACTTAAGACAAATGGTGGAAGGATCATCTTATTGCATATAACAGCAGACATTAATGTAATCATGCATCAATTAATATACCAATAATGACATTTAAGAGAAATTAATGGAGGAGTCTTTTATCTTTGTTGTCTTCTTTTTGCAATTAATTAAGTAGGCTATTACCATTTTACTTTCTGGACTATCCTTGCCGTTTATACCTTTTA
>CAZPML010000151.1:0-3090 GCA_964587675.1 uncultured archaeon | reverse complement strand
AGGATAGTTCCTCAACCCATAACGTTATATGAACCTATTTGGGTTCTTGGGGCACAAGATAAAGTCGTGGGTGTGAGGACAGAAGCCAAGGAAGATGATTATCCATGGCTTCCAAGAATTCAAGATATACCTGCTATTGGCAGACGGAAGGAGCTTGATTACGAGAAGATAATAGAACTCAAGCCGGATATTGTAATAGCTAGCAAGAAGGCGGTGGAAGAAATGGAAGAAAAACTGGCGCCTGCTGGTATAACAGTGGTTGCACTGCAATTAGTTGAGATAGAAAAATTCGATCCCGAGTTTAAAATCCTCGCAAAAATACTGGGGAAAGACGAAAGAGCGGAAGAGTTCATCTCGTGGAGACAGAAACATTTGGAAATGGTAAAAGAGAGAACAGAGGGAATAGAATCAAAGGTTAAAGTATTCGGTGAATATACTGATGTGGAGTGGGGGACCGGTGGAAAAGGTTCAGGTCTTCACTCTGTGATAACAGCTGCGGGTGGTTATAATATCGCCGGTGATGAAGTCGGATACTTCGGCATAGTGGACCCTGAATGGGTGATTCGGGAAAATCCTAAGGTAATACTACTTGTAGAATGGACAGGTCTTACCGGATACTATATTGATAGCTACGAAGGTGTGAAACAACTTATAGAGAATGCATATAACAGGACAGGTTTAAAGGAGACCTATGCAGTAAAAAATGGTAGAGTTTATGTAATCGATGGGCCTGGTGTGTTGACAGCGTGCAGGAATAACATTGCAGTTCTCTATTGCGCAAAGTGGTTCTACCCCGAACAATTTGAGGACTTGAATCCGGAGGAGATTCACCGCGAATACTTTGAAGAATGGATCGGCGTGGAATATAAAGGGGTCTGGGCTTACCCGCTTATAGGAGGATAGATGTATAAATCAAGGTCCTACCTATCAGAGTAGGACAATAGGAGGTGATGTAAAAATGGAGAAGGAGCCGGAAGTGGAATGGAAACTCGAACTGGAGGAGTTTGAGTTCGCGGGATGCATGGACAACCACACTGGAATGCAAGCGAGGGTCTAGCAATTTGAAATCTGAAGAAAATTTGGTTAGGCTGGGAAAATTCCCAGCCTAACCCTTTATTTTTTAGAAAGGAGGTGGAGATGGAAAATGTATATACCTAAAAGCCCTTTTGTATTGGGTATTGAGCTTACTACTAAATGTAATCTTAACTGTCCTCACTGCTCAGTTGACGCTAATCCAAAAGGGAGAAGCCTTCCTCAGGATATGGTTGTTTCAATTATTGACGAAGCTGAGCGTATAGGTGTGAAAGAGTTAGTACTGGGTGGTGGTGAGCCTCTTCTCTACGAGAATTTCTTTGAAATATGCGAATATGCCCTATCTAAGGGACTAAATTTATCCTTTGTGACTAATGGCACACTTGTGCCAGAAAAGATAGACTTTTTCATAAAGTTCCGAAAGTATAATAAATCGCTTCAAGTAGGGATAAGCCTTGACGGTCATACGCCAGAATTACATGGCTACTTCCGTCCCAAGGAATCCTTTGAATCTGTGATAGAAGCAATCAACCTTTTGCATAAAGCTGATATTAAGGTACATGTTTTATGTGTTTTAAATAAAGCAAATATCAAAAAAATCCCTGAATTTCTAAATTTCCTTTCGATGTTAAATATTTCAGATGTAAGATTTCTCCCTTTCATGCCTGTGGGGAGGGGCAAGAAATACAAAGAAGAACTGCTTCCCCCTGACAAATATTATAACATTCTCCGAGAAAAGCACGAATGGAGTAGGATTTTCAAAATCAATATAGGTTTCCACATGCCCTGGGAATTCCTTTTTCTCTCACCTGAAAAACGCCGCCCTTCTCCTTGCGAAGCAGGTTATCTACGTTTATGGATAAACTCAAGTGGGGATATGTTCCCTTGTGCATATATGTCAGATCTCCCTATTGGTAATGTCTATCGTGACTCAATAAGCGATGTCTGGCTTAACTCGCCTATGCTAAAGAAATTACGTGACCCCACATTACTTAAAGGTGCTTGCGCTACTTGTGTTTACCGTGACGGCTGCCGTGGAGGATGTCGTGGTTTAGCTTATTTTCTGGAGGGTGATTATTTATGTGCCGACCCGTACTGCCCCATTGTAAACCGAGAAAAAATCAGGTAATGGAAAGGGAAGAAGATGATAAACTCGTCCTTTATAGTAGCCACCGTCTCTTTGTTATGGGAACTTATGCGGCTGAGATATGGCGCTTGTGTGACGGGAAACATACAATAGACGATATGGCCGAGGTAGTGGTTAGTAAATATAATGTTCCTAGAGAAAAAGCCGTTAAGGAGATTACTGATTTCCTCAATCAATTGGCAGAAAAGGGGTTAATAACATTGTGTGGAGCTGAAACATGAGCCTTGGTTTGCATTTTCAATCTGCATGGATAGAGCAGCTTTACAATTTTCTAAGAAGGGGGTGTAAACATGACTGATTTAGGTATCCATCTGATAGTTTTAGAGCTAACTACCCGATGTAATTTGAGATGTATTCATTGCTATAATGACGTTCTTGAAAATTGTGAAGATATTAATAACGACAATCTCAAAATCGTTGTCGAGGAATTAGAGAGAGTTAAGCCTCATTACTTAATTCTTTCTGGTGGAGAACCACTTTTATTGGGTGAAAGGTTTTTTGAGATTGCAAAAAAGATGAAAAGAACTTGCCAAAAGCTCTATTTAACTACAAATGGGCAATTAATTAGAAAATTTCCCGCCTATCTCTTTAAAATCTTTGATGATGTTCAGATTAGTTTAGATGGTCCTAAAGAAATTCACGAAAAAATAAGGGGTGTAGGTACCTTTGAAGAGGCAATAGAAGCGAGTAAATATTTGAAAAATGCTGGTGTGTCTGTTTCATTCCTCATGACACTGCATTCTTTGAATAAAGATTATTTGGAGGAAACTTATAGAATAGCTAAGGGCTTAGGAGTCCAATTTGGAGCGGAACGAATGAGTCCCGTGGGCAGAGGGAAAAGTGTTAAACCGTTATCGCCATCAGATTGGAAGAAACTTCTAAAGGTGGCTGTGGAGGAAAATATAGCTCTT
>CAZPML010000150.1:0-3103 GCA_964587675.1 uncultured archaeon | reverse complement strand
TTAGATTTGAAGGGAAATTTTACAAGTTGGAGGATGCCGTTTTCGATTTAAAACCTGTTGGTAGGATTCCCGTCTGGATCGGTGCTCACGGCGACAGGATGCTTAGGTTGACCGCGAAGTATGGAGATGGATGGTTACCGACAACTCTACCTCCAGAAGTTTACTCAGAAAAACTCAAGAAGCTTGAGGATCACTCAAAAAAGCTTGGTAGAGACCCTGGAGAAATAACTAAGGCTCTGTTTGCATGCTTGGTCATTGGAGAGAACGAGGAGGAGGTTTTAAGGATTTTGAGAACTCCAATTCTAAGAGTTCACGCATTACTCCTACCTTCAGAGATGTATGAAATGAAAGGATTTAAGCATCCTTTTGGGAAGTTCTATGGTCTTCTCGACTACATTCCAACAAAGTATACAAAAGAACAATTGCTTAGTGCAGCAAGCAAAGTTCCAGACGAAATCCTGAAAATTGCCTTCATATCTGGTACTCCGGAAAGGATAATTGAAATCTTCGAGGATTATGAAAAACTTGGAGTTGAACATGTAGTCATCTGGAATTTAACTTACTTCGGAGATGTGACCAAGATAAAGGCATCCTACGATTTGATCGATGAAGTAATCTCTCACTTCTGATTTTTTAATCTTCATTTTCTGTGATGTGTGGTTTGCGGACACATTTCTGGTACAAAGGGCTATGCTTCGATGTTCAAGAAACCGAAGTTCTTCTAAGAAGTTTGGGTTATCACGAGAAGTATTTGAAATCCTAGCGTCAAGTCTTCTTTCCTTACAATATGGGGAAAATTCTCAGGTTTTCTAACACTAGGTTAGAGTACAAGAACCAAGATGGCCATTTCAAGCATTAACTTTAAAAGTTTTTAACTGCTTCCAGACGGTGGCCGGTTTTATAAATACATCTTTGCATCTCTAAAAAAACGATCCATAAATTGTTTGGGAATAAGATATGTAACTCCCACGATCTCAGCCATCATTAAACTTCACCTTTTTTCTTGCCCATAACAGCCTTGAGCAGTTCTTTCCCCATAGGTTTTGGGATTTCTCTGCCCTCTTTCTTAGCAGCCTCTATCCATAGCTCGATCGCGACTTTGATTTCCTTCAACGCTTTCTCCTCAGTCTCACCAAAAGCAGAACAGCCAGGCAGTTCGGGAACTACAGCGATGTATCCTTCATCCTCCTCGCTGTAGAAGATTTCGATTGTGTATTTGTACATCTCAATCCTCCTCAAGCAAATTATATTTCTCAATCACTTTTAAAAGTTACCTGATAGGGTTTAGCCTTGCCCTTGACATTTTGGAAGTTTAAGGATCTCTTTGACCCTCTCTCTGATGTAAACTCTATGGCTGCCTTTTCCACCTCTAAATTGGAAACCGAAAAGTTCGGCTGCCTTGCAAAGTTCTTCGAATCGGACGTTCCTTGGATTGTTTTTCAGCTTCTCGTAGATTTCTCTCTTCTTTGTCATGCTGAATCCATTATGAGTTTAAAGTCCTCTTCGGGGATCTCTCTCATTGCTTTTCCCATTAGATGCCCTGTCCACTTCTGTTTGTTCTTGATGAACTTCAGCTTCGGGATGAGAGACTTGAAGTCAACAGGTTTTTCGAAGATTTTGACGGGTTTCAGCTTTATGCGAAGTGGGAATACTTCGTTGCCCATATTTGGAGGGGATTTGAAGATTCTTTTACTGTCTTTGAAAACTTCTGACGTTGCTTCGTAAACAGCAACAATCCGGGGTTCTACGACTTTATCCTTATCTCTTTCCTGCTTGAGGTAGATCAGAAGTTTGTCTCCTGGTTTAACCTTTGCAATGGTGTTTTTGTGTCTCTCCGACACTCCCCAGACGTTCTTCTCCTTTATTACTTTCCAGTTTTCTCCGGTGGTTATGCAGAGCCAATACGTCATAATCTCACCAATCTACACATAACTTTGTGAAAATATTTAAAACATAGATTTCTTTCCCTTTAAATATGATCCTCGTATCTTTGAAGTTCGTAACAACATATAGGGCGTTTTCTCTTTTTCTACTCTTTCTCGCTTACCCTTACCCTTGTTTCATTGAGAAGCGTTTGAAGCTTCGATGACCCTCTTCAGCAGCCCTGTATTCACTCTAGCGCTTAGCATTGTTGCCAGCACCTCCATCTTTTCTTTCTTTTCCCTTCAACACCTCAACAAAAAAGACGAAAGCTAAGACATTCGCTGATACCCTCTGCCTTACAATTTCAGGAAGGCTATCGAGCCATTCCTGAAGTTTCTCTGTTTGTTTGATATCGTTTACAACAGCTTCCCAAGCAAGCCAAGAACAGCTTAATAAGCTGGATGTTAGACAATCAATATATCAATCAAATAACCTGGTTGATGTGATAGTCTTAAGTATTGCAAAAGTGACGGCGGCCTTCGAAATTATAGAAAACGAGCTATTTGGCGGATACTTGTATAAGATCAAGAAGAAGATACTGTAAAAAAGTGAGTAACGTTACAAGACCACAGCTCCAGCCCTTAAAAGCGGGTGACGATCTGATGCACCCTCTCAATAAACTCTTCATCCGAAAGCCTCTTGTAGGTCGTTACCCTTCCAGAGCTGGTTACAATGAACCAATCTTCGCTCAGTGCCACTCCGATTTGCTTAACCTCGCCGCTCAGGGCTTTCTGGTATTCTGAAGAGGCTTGATAAAGTCTGCTTCCTTTGATCGATATTCCCGAGATTACAGCGTCAACTACATCTTCACCGCGAATTCTCACGATGTCATCAAAGCTATTCCTGATGGCAGCCTCATTGGACGGTGTAAAGGAGAAGCGCACTCTTAGAAAGGCAGTATGCCCAACTATCCTTTCAATAGCGGTCGCCAGTAATCTGGCGATACTTTCACGGCCGAGTACGACGATTACATGTGGTATCTCAGTACTCCAAGAGATCTTTGGAAAGTACGCAAACTTAACTTCCTCGCATCTAGTAACCCTCTGAAGCTCAATTTTAATTTCTCCACCTACCCTTTTTTTAACCTTTATTTCGTCTTCCAGGTCGATTAGGATGTGTCCCGAGAAGTGCTGATTAACCTTCTCAAACATCTTAACATACATACTAAATCATTCCAATA
>CAZPML010000149.1:0-3181 GCA_964587675.1 uncultured archaeon | reverse complement strand
CACTAAGAGCTTTAAACCGAGACATGTTCAGAAGATTAAGGAGATTATCCGAACTCTTGGGAATCACTATAGATGTAAGACATGGAGACACTCCAGAAAGAATTAGAAATAAACAGTCGAAAAAACCTCCAATAGTCCTTATTACTACTCCAGAAACCTTCCAATTGTTATTTCTCGGTAAGAACTTAAAAGCGGCTCTTAAAAATGTTAAATATTTGGTTATTGATGAGATCCATGAGTTGATTTCAAGTGAAAGGGGTGTGCAGTTATCGATAGCCATAGAGAGGCTTAAGAAAATTACCAAGTTTCAAATAGTCGCTCTTTCAGCAACCGTAAGTAGTCCAAAGAAATTTGTTGATTTTTTGGGAATAGCTGCTGAGGTGGTTTCTGAGCCTCACAGTAAACCCTACCGATTTAGGATCGTAAAACCAAAACTTATTGGTAACTCGGGTGAGTTGGATGAAATCCAAGCGGAAATATCTCTTATTAAGGAAATCATTGAAAAACACAATTCTACATTGATATTCGTCAATACACGTCAAACAGCTGAAGCTTTAGGTGTTAGACTTAAGAAAATGGTCGACGTAGAAGTACATCATGGAAGTTTATCTCGGGAAGCGAGAGTTGAATCTGAAGAGAAGTTTGCTATGGGCGAGCTAAAAGCGTTGATCTGTACGTCTTCAATGGAGCTTGGAATTGATATTGGTCATGTGGATGTAGTGATCCAGTACGGCAGTCCTAGACAAGTGGTGAGATTGATCCAGAGGGTCGGGAGAAGTGGGCATGGACTTGGAAGAGAATCCGTTGGCTATATTGTCGCAAGCTCATTCGATGACATCCTTGAATCCATGGCAATTGTAAGTAGAGCAAAAGAGGGAAAGCTTGAGAAACCGGATATTCATTATGCTAGCTTGGACGTGTTGGCCAACCAAATTTGCGCGATGGCTTTGGAGTATGGCAGAGTAAAAGTCGATGAAGTTTATAAAATCGTAAAGAGATCCCACCCATATAGATCTCTAGAGTTCGAAGAGTTTTTAGAAATATGTCAGTATCTCGCCGGAATTGGAAGAATATTCTTTGATGGAGACGAAATAGCAGCTAGAATTAGGACGAGAAGATATTTTTATAATAATATATCAATGATTCCTGACGAAAAGAAACTGAAAGTCGTCGACATAACTTCAAATAGAAGTATAGGAGTGCTCGATGAGAGTTTCCTTTCCACATTCAGCGGAGAAACGTTTGCAATGCGTGGTGAACTATGGCGAGTTTTAAGTGTGGAAAACGAAGTTGTTAAAGTTGAACCAGTTTCGATCGAGGGAGAGATCCCCTCCTGGGCGGGTGAGGAAATACCTGTTCCATTTGAAGTTGCTCAGGATGTGGGTAGATTAAGAGTTTGGATCGCTGGATTAATTTCAATACATGGAGAAAAGAAGGCATTAGAAACAATTTTACGCGAATTTAATTTAAACTTGGAAGCAGCTAAGTACATTGTGAACAAAATTAAGAAGCAAATTAATGAAGGTTTTTCAATTCCATCAGATTTACATTTAACAATTGAGGGTGCCGAGAACGTCGTTGTGGTTAATGCGTGTTTTGGACATAAAGTTAACGAAACTATTGGGAGGATTATTGGACTTCTTTTATCAGCCAGGAGAGGTGGCAACGTCTCAGTGGAAATTGATCCCTACAGAATAAAAATCGCTCCAGCTGATCCTAAAACAGTGGAGGAAATTTTGCTCAGTGTAAATCCTCAAAGTGTTGAAGTGTTGGCGGAGAGGGCATTGCTTGAAACTAGATTAATGCAGTGGAAAGTGGTAAATTCGGCGAGAAAATTTGGTTTATTAGATAAAGATGAGGATCTAAGTCGCGTAAATCTTAAGAATTTGGTTATAAAACTTCGCGATTCCCCCGTATACAAGGAAGCACTGAGGGAAATATTCTTGGAGAAAATGGATTTAAAAAGGACTAAAGAAATTTTTGGGAATTTAGGTAGGAAGATAACCTATTCGGTTTATAATTCACTAAGTCCGATTAGCTTAGCTTCAAGAAGACATGTTATCGACATCTTATCCATTCGACCAACATCAGCCATCTTAAAAGCGTTCAAGGAGAGAATAAAAAATGAATTTTGTAGAATTTACTGTATAAATTGTGGAGCGAATTACTTGGAAAAAGTAAGCGAATTTAATAAATTTAAATGTTTTAAATGCGGGTCGAGTATGTTGGCGGTTCTCAATAAGAACAGAGATATCAAAGAGGTTAGGAAGGAAGAATTATACAGAATCGCAAATCTAGTAATGGCATACGGTAAGAGAGCTGTATACGCTTTAAGTGCTTATGGAGTAGGCGTTGAGACCGCAACACGAATTCTCTCCAAGTTCTACGAAAACGAAGACAAATTCTTTAAAGCCCTTTTGGAAGCGGAAAGGAATTATATTAGAACTAGAAGGTTTTGGGACTGAACACTAAGAATATTAGGATCGTCGACCGCTAGAGTAAAAAGCACACTCATTAATTTAGTCTATGGAGGAAGTCATTCAAGCAGCAGAGAAAATTAAAACAATGGAGATTAGAGGTGCGGCCAGGATCGCGAAGTATGCTGCAGAAGTCTTGATGAAGTATGCTAATAGGGCTAGGGACTTTGATAGGGAGATGAAGAAAGCTTCTGAAATTCTTTTGAATACTAGACCTACTGCGGTGAGTTTGTACAATGCTATAAATTTTGTAATGAATTACTCTGGAAGTACAATAGAAGAAAAAAGATCGGATCTAGTAAGAAGGGCCAGGGAGTTCATTAGTTGGGTTGAAACGGCTCAACAGAGGATAGGGGAAATAGGTGAGAAGAGAATAAAGGATGGGTATGTTATACTAACCCATTGCAATTCTTCGGCGGCCCTCTCGGTTATTAAGAAAGCCCATGAGAACGGGAAAAAAATAGAAGTGATAGCAACCGAGTCTAGACCAAGACTTCAGGGCCATCTTACGGCCAAAGAATTGAAGAGCTTTGGAATAGAAGTAACTCTAATCGTTGATTCAGCTGTTAGGTACTTCATAAATAATGTAGACTGTGTTATAGTGGGAGCGGATACTATTACGGCGAACGGAGCCCTCATAAACAAGATTGGTACGTCTCAGATAGCTATTGCCGCCAAAGAGGCGAGAACACCTTTTATGGTTG
>CAZPML010000148.1:0-3198 GCA_964587675.1 uncultured archaeon | reverse complement strand
TGCTAAGAAGTGTAAGGTTATAATCCCGAACCCCAGCTGGGGTAGGGATAACGGGGTGCTGGCACACCCCGTGCTTCTACGGGTCTCTCCTGTAGAAGCACAAACCTCCCCGCAGGGAATCCTCGCACTTTAGTGCGGGGAAGATGTCAACAGGTCGAAGAGCTCCCAAACTGCTTGTTCTCCTCCCACCAGCTCGATTTGCCCAGCCAAACTCCAGCGTCGTCCATTATCATTACCTTTATTCTCTCGTCCGTCTCTCCGCTCTCCAGAGCTTCAGCTACCTACTAAGCCAAGGCGTGCCGGCGGAGAAGATCGTGGAGTGCAGGAGGAACCGCGTTGAGTTCACATTCAACACTGAACGTAGGCAGCTCATGCTCTCGTCTTTCGGATCATGATAAGGGTTGAGAAGAGGCTGCGGGATCTGCGGCGTACTACTTCATACATCGCTGGAACATAAGTCTAGACGACCTCAGGAGAGCTAACAACAAAACGATTCGGGATGCCGCCAACATGTTCGGCATGGATATCTTTTTTGATTTGTTTGGGGCATCTGAAGGCTGTTGGACTGATCAAGGAGGTGAGGGTAGTTTGAGGCTGAGGGAGGTCGTGCACAAAGCCGTGAAGAAAGTGTCGGGGGAGTATGGGATTTCAGAGGAGGAGGTCTGGAAGGCGGGATGAAGCTGACAGAGAAGGGAAAGATTGCCTAATTATTCACTTTCACTTAAAATTCTAAGCATATACGCAGAATTCGACTGCTTTGTCCTCGAGGAGCTTGAGGAGGTAACTTTTATCAACTTCTACTAACAGATTATCAAGCATGCAAGAAAAAGCCATTCTTGAACACCTGCAACGAATCGAAAAGCAGCTCGAGATCATCAACAGCAAGCTTGATAACTTCTTGGGCTTCGAAGAGTTAAGCGAAGAGGAGCTGAAGGAGCTCGACGAGATCGAGGCTGAGATGGAGAAAGGAGAGAAGTATCCGCTCGAATGAAGTTCGAAATCGCTCTCAGCCGGCAGGCGAGGAAGTTTCTCGACAGGCTCGATGCTGTAACGAGGAGCAGAATTGTGGAAAAACTCAAGCTCCTCACCGAGAATCCTTTCGCCCTGCCTTACAAGAAGGTCAAGGACAGAGATAAAACCTACAGCGTCCGTGTCGGCGGCTACAGGATCATCTACTCGATCAGGGAAAAAGAAATTCGTATTCTGAGGATCAACAAGCGTGAACGAGTTTACGATCGACTGTAATGCTTGATTTTTTCCCCTCGGCCATTAGCATTTCCACCAGCATCTTCTCGATTTTCTTCTCTATCGGCCTTTCGAGGTTCTCGTCCATTACGGCCTCGATTATCTCCTCATCCCCGAACTACTTAGCCAGCTTCGCCGGATCCAGAGCCGCCTTGCACTCCCAGCATCTCTACCTGAAGGGCTCGTTGAACTCCCCGCAGATCCCACACTTGATTGGCTGAAGCCTCTTCACCTCGGCCTCCATCTCATCTCCGTTGATCAGCCCGAGCTCTCGCAGTCGATATCGGCATCTACCAGCTTGGTGTACCTCCTCAAGCTCCTCGATCCAACCACGTGCCGGTCCTCTTGCTCAGCTGCTGCTCCGTCAGCAGGACTGCCCACATCGTAATACCGGTGTGTCTGAAGTTGTACGGTGAGAACCCCTCCTCTTTTTGATGCCAGCCCCCCTCATCAGCCACGCCACGAGTTCTGTGGTATGTAGTGGTCGATGGTGCCACGACCCCTTTCCTAAACTTGTTGATATCGAGCCACATAGGGGCGCCCAAGTCGTTCCTAAGTGGGTGCACATTTAGCCAAGTTAGCGTGAGGATCTCCTCCGGCCTGCAGGCTAGGTCGAGGTGCACATGATCAACGCTGGATCCCTCTCGTTCATCGCCACACTGACGAGCCTCATGACCTCATCCACCGTAAGCAGGTCATCCTTCGTAAGCTCGTTGTCCTTGGGTTCCTTTTTGATCTTAGCCGCAAGCTCCTCCTTACCGACCATCTTCAGAAACTGCAGAGCCAGCTTGTACTCGTTCACCGTCGTCAATTTCCAGCTGCAGGTCTCAATGGCCGCCAGGATGTCTATCAGATTGTTCTCATCAATCCAGCTCTACATCAAACCTCTCACACAAAACCCTGAGAGAGACGAGCTCTCTCTGTACCCCCGCAACACTCACATCGCTCGCGAGCCTCCAGTTCTTGTACATCAAAATCAACCTCTTGTTCTTGTCGGATATCTGGCTCTTCTCAAGAGTTGCGAGTTCTCGCCTCATCTTTCTCTCGTAGTCTATAGACCTCCAGGTGTCCATATCGACTCGCTTCACGATCTTAATGTCGTCACTGTTGCTATTTGAACCCCTGTAAATTTGTGTGTATTTAACCTCCAAATTTGGTCGCGGTGGGCGCTTTTTTAGTATTGTTGATATCAATTGCGTTTCCCACAGGACTTTAACTTCTCAACAACCTCTTCGGCTCTGAGTTTTTTTTCGATATCCTTCCTTTTGATTGCACTTGTTATATCCCAGTTATGCTCTTGCAAAAAGCTTAACGTCACTCTTCTATGCTTATTTTTCCGAACTTAACAGAATGGCTTTGTAACTCACACGATCTCTGAATGCCGCAAAGTCTGCCCTCTTACCGAAAAAAGAAAATTCTCTTAGGCCCATTCTCAAATTAAGCTATTCTTTCTTTTAGTCATCGTGTAAACGAAGGATTATATGTTACTTCCTCAAATCCGGAGCAAGGTTTAAAGTCCTCTTTGGTAAACAGTTCTTTTAGTCTTCCCTCTTTACTTTACTATTGTGATAAACGGTGGAGAATGAGCAGTAGTAAGAGAGCTTGAGTCTCCCAATTCGCAGAAGCGATATTGGCGAAAGATAATCGTTTAAACAGAAAAAAGCGAGTTCTGAACTGCAATAGGATATGGTTAACTTCAGAAAAACCTTACTCGAAAATCCGCATATTAGCTTGCCATTCGCATCTAATACCCTCTGTAAAAAGTTAAAGAAATTTACTCGATCACGTCGGCATCCAGCATTTGCTCGAACAGCTCCTTGTCGACCTCGTGAATCATCGGTATTCCGGTAACTTCGGCTGCGAGCGGATCAAGCGATGCCAAGTCGCTCCTGTCGATCAGATCTATTCCAAACTTCCTGGCTCCGGCAAGAAGTTGCTTCAGACCGTACTTTA
>CAZPML010000147.1:0-3209 GCA_964587675.1 uncultured archaeon | reverse complement strand
AAATAATTTGACAGCAGCTTAGTACTGGATTTGGTCTACCCTCATTAACAATCCACGTGGATTTGTAGAGAAGAATCTCGCAGCTTTCCTCAGTACCAAATTACTTGATTGTTGAACGACCCGATGTTGCAGTTTACAATGGCAAACCTCAATGTAAGCTCTAATTCCTCAAAAAATTCTAGTCATTTAAGAGAACCACCGTTTTCAGATAAGCCTGCTCCCACCGACTTTTGCTGCTTAAATACTTCTAAGGATGCTCATTTGAATTTTTTGATTTTGCAAATTCTCTAATAGATCCATGAATGAGTTTTTTCCAAATTCGGTGAATTTCAGTGGATTTTCACCAATATTGCGTGGAATATCATTTAAAAATTTAACACACATTCTCTTGTTTATATTGCACTCGCAAGTCCTGCAACGAGAAGATGGATTACTCCACATGCAAACACACATGATATACCCCAATAAGAGAATAAGCTTTTATTCAATTACGTACTTGAGTTGGAGATGAAAAGAGTTATAGCAACTGGTACATTTGACATAATCCATCCCGGTCATATTAGATTCCTCGAGGAGGCAAAAAAACTTGGAGATGAACTAATAGTTATAATCGCAAGAGAGAAGAACGTTAAACATAAACCCAAACCCGTGATACCTGAAGAACAGAGAAAAAGAGTTGTAGAAGCTCTAAAATTTGTTGATAAAGCTGTTTTGGGAGATGAAAACGATATATTTAAACCGATAGAAAAGCTAAAGCCGGACATAATTGTTCTTGGTTTTGATCAACATTTTGACGAGAAGTGGATTGAGCAAGAATTGAGAAAGAGAAATCTAGATTGCAAAGTTATCAGGATCAACGTTAGAGAGGATTGCGAATTTTGTAGTTCGCATAAGATTATTGAGAGGATCTTAAAAAAATATGGGAGGTGATCTATGCTTTTAATGATTCCAGGACCTGTAAATTTACACGAAAGAGTTATCAGAGCTATGTGTAGGCAAATGATAGGTCATAGAACGGAGGATTTTAGCCAAATTCTATACTTCTGCTACAAAAATTTAAAAAAAGTGTTTGGAACAAAAGGTGACGTTTTTATCATCTCTGGCTCAGGGACAGCAGGATTAGAAGCAGCAATCGCGTCTTTCAGTAATGTAAATAAAATGCTAACGATTGAAAACGGAAAGTTTGGTGAAAGACTTGGAGAAATAGCTTCGAAATACTGCAACGTCCACAGAATAAGATACGACTGGGGAAAATCTATCGAACTTGACGACGTTGAAAATGCTTTAAGTGATGGGTGTGACGCCGTTGTTTTTGTTCACAACGAGACTTCAACCGGAATTTTGAATCCCGCAAAGCAGATTGCAAAGATTGCTGAGAAATATAACGCACTGGTAATAATGGATGCTATAACGTCTGCCGGTGGGGATTATGTCAAAATGGATGAATGGGGAATACACGTAACCATTGCCGGTAGTCAGAAATGCATAGGTGCGCCCCCCGGATTAGCATTCGTCGCAGTTAGCGACGAAGCTTGGAGTTTCTACAACAGTAAATGTCCCTACTACTTGGACTTAGCCTCGTACAGAAAGAAGTTGGAGGACTTTCAAACACCGTATACTCCCGCAGTTCCATTGTTTTTTGCATTAGAAGAGGCATTGAGGATAATTGAAGAGGAAGGGCTCGAGAATAGAATTCAAAGACACAGAATTCTAAATTCCAGCATAAGAAAATGGGCTTTAGAAGCCGGATTAGAACTATTTCCACAACTGAACAGATATTCCAGCTATTCGAACACAATTACGGCAATAAAAATTCCCAAGAAAATTAGTGATAGAGAGTTAAGGGGATCGCTAAAAGATGAGTATGGAATCCTAGTTAGTGGTGGCCAAGGAAAATTAAAAGGTAAAATCTTCAGAATTGGGGCTATGGGTAACATCGGAAAATCCGAAGTGCTACTAACACTTGCCGCAATCGAAGAAATACTGCTAAGAAAGAATTTGATTAAACCAGCAATACATGTAGCACAAATCGCATTAAGAGATTTAGCGACCAATTCTCCAATTTAAGTTAGCGAGTTATAACACAAATTTTTTCACTAAAACTTTAAATTTTCAATTGGTAAAAAAAAGAGATGAGAATTGGTATCGTCGACACAACTTTTTCAAGGATAGATATGGGAAAAATAGCAATAGATGAACTGAAAAAAATATGCTCTTTACCCTACGAGCGTTATACAGTTCCAGGAATAAAGGATATTCCAGTTGCTGCCAAAAAACTCATTGAGGAGAGAAATTGTGACGTTGTAATAACTTTGGGTTGGGTTGGCAGGACCCAAAAAGACTTATTTAGCTATCTAGCACTAAGCATTGGACTGATTTTAGTTCAAATTTTGACAAACAAACATGTAATTGATGTCACAGTACATGAAGACGAGGCAGAATCTCCAAAGGAGTTACTAAAATTAACAGAAAATAGAGTCCGCGAACACGTTAGAAATGCCGTTGATTTACTCCTAAACCCCAAAAAACTTCAAAAATTGGCCGGAACAGGACAGAGGCAGGGTCTTCCTGATGTAGGGCCCATATTAAAATAGAATTTTTGCCCTGAGCTAATTTCAAGTCATATAAGGTCTCTTCCAAACATTTTAATAATCAAAAGAAATTGCTGAAAAATTAAAAATATAGTCACTAATAGAATTAATTCTGGAGAATTGATTCAACTACAGAGAATTTAACCGAAAAAGCCTCCGTCGGGAAAGTTATATATTTTGTTTACAACACACGAAACATGAGAAAACTATAACAATATCGGATGACGTCTACGAGAAGCTCGTTAGGATTAAGGGAAAGAAGAGCTTTAAGGTCTTCCCCACATCACCACTCTGATAACTTCTGAATTACTTTCTTTTCCCTGAATCCAAGCTTAAAAGTCATACCTGCTAACAGGACAGAAAGAGAACACCTCTTTTTAACTTCAAAAGAATAGCAGTGCAATTTCTTCAAACTGAAAGCTTCTTTCCCCGTTTTATTACGTCCTCTATTATACTTCTCAAAGTCTTAAGATTTAGCTTTAACCCTTCAAATAACTTAACTAATTTCTTATACCTCTTCTTCTCCTTCTCAACGTTCTTCGAGTTAAATATAAAAAGAGGATAACTAATTAAACCTTTAAGCCTTTCAAACCTGAAGTTTTTTGGATAATTAGAGGA
>CAZPML010000146.1:588-3222 GCA_964587675.1 uncultured archaeon | reverse complement strand
TGGATGAATATCCTGATCGAGCAACTCCTCAGCCCTCTTCAGCAACTCCCCAGCCAAAACGACCGCAGTTGTTGTCCCATCCCCGACCTCGTTGTCCTGGGTTTTGGCAACCTCTATCACCATCTTTGCCGCTGGATGCTCAACGTCTATTTCCTTCAGGATCGTAACACCATCGTTCGTGATCACAACGTCTCCAAGGCTATCAACGAGCATCTTGTCCATACCCTTTGGTCCCAGCGTGCTCCTCACAGCTTCAGCTATTACTCTAGCTGCCATTATGTTCATCCTCTGGGCATCCTTACCGACCGTTCTCTGGGTGCCTTCCTTGAGTATTAGAACCGGAGTACCTTGCAGCGTGGCCACCTCACCACCTCCTGCAGATTTTGGTGGATAGGTATTTCTATATAAAGCTTTTGGTTAAATGAAAGTCCGCTGGAAAGCAATCGATTGGCTTGGGAAAAGCTGAATTTCGCTTTATTCTCCAACAATTTAATAGATACGTTGTATAAATTAAATGTTAAAAATAAATCTAGATGTCGAAGTACTTAAGGAATTCCCAGGGTGTGATGTAGAGGCAGTACTGGTTCCACTCATCTATCTTTAAGCTCATGAATGCGTCGAATATGTGGGAACCTAGCACTTTCTGAAGAACCTCATCGCTCGCAAGATGATCTAGTGCATCTCTCAGCGTTGTTGGTAGCTCCCCAACGCCGTACTCTCTCTTCTCCCTTGGAGATAGTTCAAAAATATCGAGCATCAATGGATCTCCGGGGTCAGTTTTCTTCTTTATCCCATCCAGGCCGGCAGCGAGTTGTGCAGTAATTGCCAAATACGGATTGCAGCTTGGATCAACACCTCTGTACTCAACTCTTATGTGTGAGGGCTTTTTGATGTAGAGGGGAACTCTCACAAGTGCGGATCTGTTCCTCGGACTCCAGCAAATGTAAATTGGAGCCTCAAAACCAGGGACGAGCCTCTTGTAGCTGTTAACGGTTGGGGCGCAAAGAGCTGTTAGGGCCTTTGCATGTTCGAGCAATCCGCCGATGTAATATCTCGCCGTTTGGCTCAGCATGAATTCATCATCGGGATCGGCAAATATTGGTTCCCCCTTGAATGGTTCTCCCTTCCAGAGGCTTTGGTGAGTATGCATTCCGCTTGCGTTGTCGAGGTAAAGCGGCTTTGGCATGAAAGTTGCAACCAGCCCCCTCATGGCAGCGATGTTCTTTGCGGCGAACTTGTAGAGGTAGAAAGCATCTCCAACATCAACCAGCTCTTTTGGTTTGAAATCTAGCTCAATTTGGCCAGCGGTAGCAACTTCGTGGTGGTGGTATTCGATGAAAACTCCCAGTTTGTCCAGATAGTATGTTAGCTCGTTTCTGTACTCGACGGTTGTGTCTTCTGGAGGGGCCCTGAAATACCCCTCTTTTGGCCTTATAACGTATCCACCCTGTAGTTCTTTGCTTTCGGGCATGACTCTTGGTGGTCCCCAGCTATCCCCAACTCCACCGTTAGGGGAGACCCAAAGATCCCAGTAAAGCTTTGTCGGGTCAACCTTCTCGAAAACGAAGAACTCTATCTCCGGACCAAATATTGCCGAAAGACCATCATCTTTTATTTTCTTCTCCAATTTCTTTGCAACGTACCCCCTCGGATCGCACTCTGCCACTCCTCCACCCCACGCTTCATGGACGTCCCCGAACATTAGTGCGGTTTTATGGATCGGATCATCGATCCATGGAACAATTTTTAGCGTCCTCGTGTCAGGCTTCCAAACCATGTCGCTCTGCTCTATGGTTTTGAAGCCCCTTACTGAGGATCCATCAAAACCTATGCCATCCTCAAATGCGTTCCCTTCTACGAATTCTCTGACCGGGATTGAAAACATTTGGAGATACCCTCTAACATCGGAAAATGCGCAAAGTACCTGTTTCACGTTATTATCTGTTAGTATTTTCTTCGCTTTCTCAACTTCTTCCATCTTTCCCCCAGCTCACGGTCAATGGCACATATATAAATTTTTTCGTTTATCTCGTAAAAAATTTAAAAAATATTTAAAATTGTTCTGAGTAAATTAAAGAATTTCCAAAGTATTGTGCTTATATAGCATAATGTCATTAAGAGAGTATGGGGATTTTAGTAAGCCCCGTCCGTGAGGGCGGGGTAGTTCACTAAAGCAAGATTGCTTTCCATTCGTTTAGCTCAGCTCTAAAATTGTACATGAGGTATGGGCTAGGTGGTGTTACTGAAAGGGTAGCGACCCCAGGGGGAACGACTATAGAGGGAATTGTAAATTCTTTTGAGGCCCAGAGGGAATTTATAAATTCGCTCCAGAAGATAACTGAGAAGGTGTTAAGGATCTAGCGAAAGTGTTATTAAACACTCAACCAAGTCATTTTAAGCGCCGATGGTGTAGCCTGGAAACACAGGGGCCTGCCACGCCCCTGCCCCGGGTTCAAATCCCGGTCGGCGCATGTCTATTTTGATAAAGCAAAACCAAGTAAACGATTTCTATCGGATGTTAAAGTTCTCAAATATCTCCGATCGAGAAATAAACAAAAACATGCCAAGATTGAAACGATTTCTTGAGGCTTGTTGTTACCGAATTAATGATGACCGCATAATTATTTATATAAA
>CAZPML010000146.1:0-578 GCA_964587675.1 uncultured archaeon | reverse complement strand
TAAAAGAGCAATTCGAGCCAGAAACGGTTAGAAAACACATCATAACAATCAAGCGGTTTCTGAGATTCATAAATTATCCATTAGCTGAGCTGATTAAGTCGCCTAAAGTGCCAAAGAAGCGTAAGCTTGTGTTAAAGCCCATTCATATAAGAAACCTTATTAGGGAAGTGGATTCTAAGGTCAAGTACGAACCGCTGAGATTAAGAACCAGAGTTGCAATCTTACTCGCTGCTACATCTGGTTTGAGAAGGCAAGGGGATGTTCAAAACGAAAGAGAAATATGACGACTACATCATAGAATATTATATTGTTGAGACAATGAGGTTCTTCTTCGGTTATCCTCTTATCCTCTTTTACACCAATCTGAGAGTGGATAAGGAGCTGAGAGAAATTCTCAACCTCAAAGTGTTCAAAACATTCTCAAACTACGAAGATTTCAGGAAGAAACTGCATAAGCTAAAAGTTAGAATTAACTATAATAAAGAGGAATGTTGAAGGAAAGGCTGACAAAATCTACGGATTAGACACTACAGTGGCAACAGTCGATTTAAACAGGCTTAAACAGGGAAAGAAGATAA
>CAZPML010000145.1:0-3254 GCA_964587675.1 uncultured archaeon | reverse complement strand
ACTCTACCTACTAGAAAACCCACAAGAG
The DNA here is from genome assembly GCA_964587675.1 of uncultured archaeon. Taxonomy (GTDB): domain Archaea; phylum Halobacteriota; class Archaeoglobi; order Archaeoglobales; family Archaeoglobaceae; genus CAZPML01. The sequence continues at coordinate 3,226 of CAZPML010000145.1, read as the reverse complement.
TTGGAAAGAATGAAAAAGGAGAGTCGACAGTTATTATTTAGGCTCGGCTACACCTGGGAAAGCTATGGACGAAATATAAAGCAAATTTATAATTCTCTGATGCCGCAAAACATATAAGTTATCTCCCGAGATGAGTCTAAAGGTGAGCAAATATGAGTGAAATCAAAAAAGTGCTGCTTATCACAATTGACTGTCTTCGTGGTGATCACGTTCATTATAATGGCTATGAAAGAAATATAACCCCTACAATAGATAAACTCGCCAAAGAGGGCTCAAACTTCTTCATGGCCTTCTCAAATGGTCCTCACACTCACTACTCATTTCCATCAATTCTCACATCAACCTACCCCCTTATGTTTGAGGGCCCAAAAATAGGAGTCGGAAGAATAACTTTAGCCGAAGTTATGAAGATGCTTGGATTCAAAACCATTGGACTGAACTCCAACCCATTTCTTTCGGAGTACTTTGGATATGGAAAAGGGTTCGATATATTCAATGACTTTCTAAGTGGAGAGGAAGCCAAGAAAAAGAGCTCTCTTGCTGTAAAATTGAGAAAGAAGATTCCAAAGGGAAGTATAGTTTATAGATTCCTCCAATTTGCTGATAAATACAGGGCGATAAAAAACCATAAAACCCCATACATCACAGCAGGTGAACTCAGAGAAAGGGTTATTGATCATCTGGAGGAATATAAGGATGAAAAACTCTTTCTATGGGCCCATTTTATGGATGCTCATTATCCCTACCTCCCAGATAAAGAAGTAATGAAAAAACTCGGTTTTAAAGACGTTAACGACTTCAAAAAAGCAAGACTTTTCACCAAGATGCTCAATGCCCCAGAGAAAGTTACTCCAGAGGAGGCCCAGATTCTAATCAACCTTTACGATGCTCAAATTTATACGATAGATCAAGAGATTAAGAAAATCCTTGAGTATCTTGACGAAAATGGATTGCTTGATGAAACCCTAATTGTAATAACAGCAGACCATGGAGAAGAATTTGGTGAGCATGAGGACTTCACTCACAGAGTCGATAAAGACAAGCCAACCCTTTACAATGTCCACGTTCATGTGCCTTTGATATTTTACAGCGGAAGTTGGGATTGTCAAGATGTTAAGTCTAATGTCTCCCTAATGGATCTTGCCCCGACCATTGTAGATCTCGTTTCGGGCCAGAAAGTGAAGAAATTTATGGGGAAGAGTTTATTACCTTTAATGAGTGGAGAAGAAGAGGAACACAGGGCATTCTACTCGGAGCATGAATACCAGGAGAGCGAGATCGTAGGCAACATCATGAAAGAAAGAAAAAAGGCGATTGCATATGTTGAGTACCCATACAAGCTGATTTACTATGAAGGCGACAACAGTTATCAACTTTACAATTTTGAAGACGATCCAGAGGAGAGAAATAATTTAATTAGTGACCCGAACTCTCAAGAGATTGTTTCATACATGAAAAATAAGATTAGAGAGCATTTGAAAGAGATAGAGTTATCCAAAGTGAGGATTAAAATGAGAAAACTAAACTTATGATCATTGAGGTGTTCAAAGCATGATAAAGGCATTATTGGCTGGTCCATATCCATATATAGGTCAAAAAATTACTGGGGGTGCTTCCGCAGTAGTATTTAACCTCCATCACGGATTCTGTAAATATGGAAATAAAGTCTCGATTAAAGTTCTTAGTGGGACTCCAGAAGCTAAAGAGGATTATGAGATTCATGAGAATATTATCTACATAAAAAAGCCCAAAAAAGCCATAGGAAGTACGTTTTTATCTATGTACCCGTTTAGAATAAAATCCCAAATACGAAAAATTGAGTTTGATGTTATTAATGCCCACTCTTTAGATTTCGCATATTATGGCATTACCGAAAAGAAAGCAGACAACCTAGTCTTTACATTACATGGAGTGACTTGGGAAGAAAAAAAGTATCTTTCAAAATGGAGCCAGATTGGATGGGACATCCTATATGTAAAGCGTCTCAAGAAGGCGCTAGATAATTTAAAGTACCTAATAGCAATTAATCCATATGTAAGAGACGTAGTAAAGGGCAAAACCAAGGCAACAATTTTTGATATCCCAAACCCAGTACCTGAACCTCTTTTCGAATTACCCACAAACATAACCAAGGAAAACAGAATGTTCTACATTGGAATAATTGGAAAAAGAAAGAACTTATTTAATTTAATAAAAGCTCTCCCCCACGTGAAAAAGGAAGTTAAAGATTTTAAGCTTGTAGTTGCTGGAAAAGTTAGAGATAAAACCTACTTTGAACAAATACAAAAATACATCATCAAATATGAATTATCAAATAATGTTGAGTTTTTAGGCACAATAGACGAAGAGAAAAAATATGAAGAGTTTTCCAAAATGAGTTTCTTAATTTTGCCCTCTTTCCAAGAAACGGCCCCCATGGTAATATCGGAAGCATTTGCCGCTGGAAAACCTGTGATAGCATCTAACGTTGGTGGAACCCAATATATGACAGGGGATAATGAGCGGGGGCTCCTAATTGATCCCTTTGATGAGATGGACATTGCGGAGAAGATACTATACTTCCTAGAAAACCCAGATGAAGCCAAAAAAATGGGAAGGAAAGCCAAAAGATATGCAGAAATTGAACATTCATTAAAGAATGTCATTAAAAGATATGAAGTAGCTTATGAAGAGATATCTAATCAAACATAGGAGGCGAAACAGCACATGAAGAGAGATAAAAAAATCGTTATAATTGGGTTGGACGGGGCAAATAAAAACACTGCAGGATTTATGGGGTTAGATCTAAAAAATGTTCATGAGATGTTATCAACGATCCCCCCATACACTCCTCCAGCATGGACGTCAATATTAACGGGAGTGAATCCTGCAAAACATGGGGTTATGGACTTTCAGAAAATTGACTTCAAGACTTTTACACCAAGACTCACAACTTCTCATGATGTGAAATACTATAGAATCTCAGAGCTACTCAATATGCACGGCCTGAAAAGCATTCTTATTAATCTACCAATGACATATCCCTTTGATGGTATTAGATTCAAAAAAGATAATATAATCGTCTCCGACTGGGCGGCCCCACGACAGGAGATATACCCACAAAGACTCAATGAGAAGTACCAAGAATATTTACTTGACCCACCTTCTTCGTGGAGAAAAGCCGCCAATTTGCAGGAATATGCAAAAGTCGTGGAAGAATACACAACAACTAGGCTTGATCTATACT
>CAZPML010000144.1:0-3266 GCA_964587675.1 uncultured archaeon | reverse complement strand
TATTGATATTTCCCTAAAATGAAATATACTGGCAGCAAGGCATGCATCAGCTTTTCCTTCAACAAAACCTTCGTAGAAATGTTCAAGTTTTCCGGCCCCTCCAGAAGCAATCACAGGTATATTGACCTTTTCGCTAATCGTCCTGGTTATAGGGATATCATACCCATCCTTCGTCCCATCTCTGTTCATGGAGGTTAGAAGTATTTCGCCTGCACCCAACTTCTCTACTTTTTTGGCCCATTCAACGGCATCTAATCCCGTCGGCTTCCTACCACCGTATATCACCACTTCATACCAAGCCTTGCTGCCGTCTTCCAGTGTAATTATATTAGTACCCTTAGAAACATCGTAGTTTCTTCTACAATCGATTGCTACAACGATGCACTGAGAACCAAATATATCGGCTGCTTCTCTTATAAGATTTGGGTTTTTCACAGCAGCTGTATTTATTGAAACTTTATCCGCACCGGAAGAGAGGATTCGGTTAATGTCCTTGACATTCTTTATTCCACCTCCAACAGTAAGGGGAATGAAAACTTGTTCAGCTGTTCTTTCTATGACATCAATCATTGTTTCCCTTCCTTCCGGCGATGCTGTTATGTCCAAAAAGACCAATTCGTCTGCACCTTCTTCATCATATCTTTTGGCAAGTTCAACCGGATCTCCAGCATATCTTAGATTGACAAATTCTACACCCTTTACAACTCTTGCACCTCTTCTGTCCAAGGTTACATCAAGGCAAGGAATAATTCTCTTCGTGAGCACACTACCACCTAAATCCTTTTCAAAACGATGAGGCCAGTCTTTCTACTCAAGGATTCCGACACAAGGCCCGCCAAGTTGAAACCTATGACGGACATACATCCACCAGCTAAATGTAACAACTTTTATTCATATAGCGTTGCTCGTTCCAATATATTTTTTATCTTCCCGTCGCTTGCAGGACCCCGAATCCGTAAGGATGGGGTTAGTTGCTTCGTGAACAAGTAAGGATAATGGTCGTCCTTATTAGGATGCGACCAAACTCCAGCTTCACGGTGGAAGCCCCTCCGATAGGCGGGAGGAGGTCACTCTTACTTTGGTTAGGAGTTATAGATTAATCTTGTCTTTGCGCTTGTAACAAATTATAAGTGCTTAGAATTAACCTCATAGCTTAGAATAGCTCAGGTACTCCAATTAATTTCCTTATATCCCATTTCACTTCCCGCTCCGAATTCGTCTTCTATACGTTCTTAAATTCAGAAAAGAGTTACATTCATTCTTGAACTTCCCAGAGTTCTAATTCACCTTCAAAGGCTTTCCCAGCAATCGATAGTAAAAAATTTTATACTAACTACAAAGTTAGCGCAATGCCAGTAATAACATTGTACTGGGACGAACTTGAAAAACTAGTCGGAGTGGACAAGAAAATTATCCTCGATAGACTCCCGATGCTCGGTTGCGATATTGAGAGAATCGAAAACGATCACATCGATGTCGAATTTTTCCCGAATAGACCCGACCTATACAGCGTAGAAGGTGTAGCAAGAGCTCTTAGAGGTTTTTTAGGAGTCGAAATGGGACTAAAAACATATAGTGTGTCCAAAGCTGAGTGGAAAATCATCGTTGAAGAGGATGTGATCCCAATAAGACCTAGAATAAGAGGATGTGTTGTAAAAGGAATTGAAATGACGGATGAGGTAATAAGAAGCCTAATGGAGGTCCAAGAAGATTTACATTGGACAATAGGTAGAAACAGAAGAAAAATGGCCATAGGGGTTCATGATCTTGATAAATTTACGTTTCCCCTAAAATATACCGCGGTAGATGGTTCATTCTCATTTATTCCTCTCGATGGCGATAAAGTTATGTCGGTCTCCGAAATTTTACGATTACATCCAAAGGGGAGAATGTACTCATTTATACTAGAAGGGTATGACAAATTTCCAATGATTATCGATGCAAACGGGGATGCCATTTCCTTCCCTCCAATAATAAACGCAGAAAAAACGAGAGTTACTGAAGATACAAAGAATCTATTCATTGATGTAACGGGTTTTGACGAAAACGTTGACAGAGCGCTAAACATTATAGTATGCATGCTAAGCGATAGGGGTGGAAAAATAGAGGAGGTTAAAATAGTTTATCCCACCAAACTTGAGGTCAGCCCAAACTTGAGTCCAAAAAGGATTGAAATTAAGAAGGACGAAATTTTCTCGCTATTAGGGATGAAAATGAGCGACGATGAGATCGTTAATTCTTTATTAAAGATGAGATTTGGATGCAAGCTAATCGATGATCTAATTGAAGTTTACATCCCTCCTTACAGAGCAGATATTATGCATCCATGGGACGTTATAGAGGATATAGCAATTGGGTATGGTTATGACAAAATCAAACCAGAATATCCAAAAACGAGCACCATGGGTTCAACTCACCGATGGAACGACTTGAGGGAACTAGCAAGAGAGATAATGGTGGGGCTAGGTTTTCTAGAGGTTATCACTTTTTCACTAACCAACGAGAGGGTGATGTACCACTACATGCGAAGGAGAGCCAAACCATGGGAAGATTACGTTCCGCTGATGCATCCACTTACGAGTGAACACACAATCGTGAGAACACATATATTACCTAAATTACTCGAACTTCTTTCTCACAACAAGCATTACGAGATGCCTCAAAGGATATTTGAAGTCGGAGACGTTGTAGTTTCAAAGAAGAATAGACTAAGATTGGCAGCCTGTGTAACCCACGCTAAGGCAAATTTTTCGGAAATTAGAAGTTACATCCAAGCAGTAATGAGAGAATTTGGGTTGGAGTGGAGAGTTACCGAGAGTTGCGATGAGGCATTTATAGATGGAAGGCGAGCAGATGTTATAGTAAACGGCAAAAGAATTGGTACCTTTGGAGAAATCCATCCAGAAGTATTAGAAAACTTCGATCTTACGATGCCTGTAGCTGGTTTTGAGATAGACCTAACATCCATTTTCAACTGCGGTGAACTCCTATGAAATACCTAATACTGATTCCGGACGGAATGGCGGATTGGAGAATAAAAAAGCTCGGATATAAAACCCCTCTAGAATTTGCCGAAACTCCAAACATGGATTTTATCGCAGAAAATGGATCATGCGGGCTCGCATACACAATTCCCAAAGGATTCAGCCCTGGAAGTGATATCGCTAACCTTACAATACTTGGAATCGACGTTAAAAAATATTACACAGGCAGAGGACCGATTGAAGCTTTAGCCAGAGACATTAAGGGAAAAAGATCGGAAGAGC
>CAZPML010000143.1:0-3306 GCA_964587675.1 uncultured archaeon | reverse complement strand
CATACGAAACAGAGATAGAAAAATGGAGTAAAAGTAAGGAGGGTATAAATCCGCTGGAAATCGTGCTTGGTGTAACTCTGCCAGAACTTGATGGTGCCATTGAACCCATTTTTGTTGCAGGGCTCCAAAGTTTCAGCGACCCGGATTTGGGAAAGGTAAAACAGATGAAGGTTTTAGAGAATAGAATAGGAAAGCTTGGAAACAGAATTAAAAATTGGCTCTCCCTAAGAAACAAATTAAACAGCGAAAAACGAATTGCCATCATTACATATAACTATCCACCAGGTGAAGACAATTTAGCAAGTGCAGGATATCTGGATGTGTTTGAAAGCATGAAAATATTTCTAGAAAAATTGAAAGAAAGAGGATATAATGTTCATGTTCCCAAAGAAAGCTTGAAAGACCTTTTCCTCTCATCAGGGGTTGTCAACAGTCCAAATTATATACAGAAAGCAGGGATAAGAATTCCTGCGCATAAATATACTTCCTGGTTTAAAACTCTCCCTGACACTGTTCAGAAGGAAGTAATAGAGCATTGGGGGGAACCACCAGGCGACATAATGGTGGATAAAGACTGCATTTTGATTCCTGGTGTGATTCTAAGCAACATATTCTTAGGTGTGCAACCATCAAGAGGTGTGTATGAAGACCCTGACAAAGCATATCACGATAAAGATCTGCCACCGCATCACCAGTATTTGGCGTATTATCTATTCCTACAAAAAGAATTTCGTGCAGATGCAATAATACACTTTGGAATGCATGGAACGCTTGAATTCATGAAAGGTAAGGAGGTTGCTCTTTCATCTGAATGTTTTCCAGACATACTTATTGGAGATATACCTCACATCTATTATTACTGGATAGGAAATACCTCAGAATCAACAATTGCAAAAAGGCGTTCTTATGCAATTTGCATTTCACATGCCTCGCCACCAATGAAAACCTCAGGGCTTTATGAGAAATACATCATATTAGAGGATCTTCTCAACCAGTATGAGGAGAATAAAGATGAGAAAACCTTAGAAATGATTAAAGATACTGCGAAAGAACTACACTTACCTCTAGAACCACAAGAATTAAGAAGAGAACTATACAAGATGAAAAGGAGACTTATCCCCTATGGATTACACGTAATGGACAGAAAACCTAGCAAAGAAGAACTTCTCGACTACTTGCTTGGTGTGCTACGAATTGATAGAGAATATCCATCAATTTTAAAGTTACTAGCAAGGAAGGAGGGGTTCGATTGGGAAGAAGTAAAAGATACAAAGATGGCAGATGAAATAGAAACAAAAGCAAAAGAAACTATTAGGGAAATACTAGATGGCAAAAAACCAGAATGGTTACCAAAAGAATATGGAACATTAGTAAGAAGTATTGTAGATAACATTCAAAAATCAAAAGAGAGTGAAAGTCTCTTACGCGCTTTAGAAGGAAAATATATTTTTCCTGCTCGTGGTGGCGACCCTATTCGTGATCCTGAAGTATATCCTTCTGGCAGAGCAATGTATGCTTTCGACCCAAGACTTATTCCAACAGTCGCAGCAGAGGCTAGAGGGAGGAAAGCAGCAGATTTGCTCATTGATTCCTATCTGAAAAAATATGGCAGATACCCTGAAAGTGTTGGGATTGTTTTATGGGGATTTGAAACCATGAAGACTGGAGGTGATACAATTGCCACCATTCTCTCACTACTTGGAGTAAGAATAAAATACAAGAAGAATCCGTGGTTTAAGGAGCTTGAAGTTATACCACTAGAAGAATTGGGGAGACCAAGAATTGACGTTATGATTACGATTTGCGGCATTTTCCGAGATACCTTTAGAACACATATTGATTTGATAAATAGAGCAATAGAAATGGTTGCCAAACTTAATGAACCCCCTGAAAGAAACTTCATAAGGAAACATTACCTTCAGAATGAAAAAGAGTTGAAAGATTTTGCCCTTGCAAGAATTTTTGGCCCATCACCAACAGAATATGCAACCTCTATGAGAACATTAGTGGAAAGTAGCAGTTGGAAAGATGAAAAAGATTTAGTTAAAAGTTATGATGATAGCATGAGTTATGCATATTTCAAAGGAAGAATTGAGAGGAATGAACAGGCATTCTCCAGTATTTTAAAAACCATTGACCTTGTAACCCAGGAAAGAGATAACACAGAATACGAAGTTACGGATCTTGACCATTACTATGAGTTCTTGGGTGGACTATCAAGAACTGTGCAAGATAAGAGAGGGGAAAAAGCAGAAGTTCTGGTTATAGATTCTACGGAGGAGGATGTTACTGTAGAAGACTTAAAAATAGCAATTGAAAGAGCTACAAGGACAAGAACTCTCAACCCACGCTGGATAGATGGAATGTTAAAACATGACTTTCATGGTGCAAAGAAAATAAAAGATAGAGTGGAATACTTACTGGCTTTTGCAGCAACAACAGGTAAGGTTGAAAACTGGATTTTTGATGAATTTGCTGATAGATTAATATTTGATGAGGGGATGAGAAAAAGACTACAATCAAACAATCCCTATGCAACAATGAGGATCGCTGAATTATTGGTGGAAGCTGAAAGAAGAGGATACTGGAAAACTGAAAAGGAAAAATTGGAAAAATTACAAGATATTATACTAAGTATGGAAGGTACAGTTGAATAATAGGGTGATGCTTATTCCAAATTGCAGAAAATTCTTTAGTTACTCTTCCTTTTCTGAGCTTTAGCTTCAGCCTGCGGTAGTTCACATAAGTAAAAAAGGCCTTAGCCGTGTTAAAACTTGTTTTTTGTGAAGAAGCTTTTAAGCCCACGCTTCTAGGAGTATAGTTGGGGAGATATGTCGGGCTTCCCATGGTTCTACGTTACTATTGAGAATGTAGCTGCCTTAGGCAGTATTGGCTGTAAGGTCAGCATGGAAAAGGTTGTAAAAGCCCATCTGGAATCATACAAGAGGCTTCCCGGCTGTAGCCTTCAAGTTTAGGGATCAGAAACTTAAAGCCTCAGTCCTCGTATCCAAAACACCCTTCAAGTCGCTCCAACAAAATATGATTCCTGCTGGGAAACCGCTGAGCGTAACATTTTTTAGTGTTAGAACCGCAATTATACTTGGTGTATAATTTTGGAGGTTAAAGCCCACCTGAGAAGGTGGGGAAACTCCCTTGGAATAGTTATCCCTAAGGATGTTGTTATCAGGGAGGGGCTTAAAGAGGGAGATGAGCTTGAAGTTAAAATTCGCAGAATACCAAGCCTAGAATCTCTATTTGGCAAATACCGCTTCAAAAACCTCCAAGAAGTAAAAGACGAGTTAAGGA
>CAZPML010000142.1:0-3322 GCA_964587675.1 uncultured archaeon | reverse complement strand
CTGTTAAGAATTAGGTTGTCTGCTAAACTAACTATCTTTTCTTCTAGACTCTCTGGAATATAGTCTTTTGGTGGAATACCTAGTTTTAATGCGTCTTCTTTGCTTAGTCCTGCGCTGAAGTGTCTCTCTGCTATCTTTACTATCTTCTCGTTAAGTCCTTCAGCTCTTAGTATTTCTCCTGATTTTACAAAATGAAGAAGTGGGGCATTGGTAGTTGCCCTGCCTATATCATGTAGTAGAGCTCCGATTAGAATTGAATCCATGTCGACTTTGTGACCGTTCTTCTCTATTTTTTCTGCAATCTCTAGAGAAAGTTTTGCAACGGCTATGCAGTGATCTCTTACACCTCTATCAAGACCATACTTGTCCCAAATTTTTCTAACAATCTCTGGAATTCTCATTCTAAAACTTTAAATCTCTAGATTTAAGTTAATAACTAAATTTTAGTGCTGAAGGTGCACTGAATGAAGCTTGCAATATCTGGTAAAGGCGGCGTTGGAAAGACAACTCTTGCGGCAATACTCGCCTACCTTTTCGCGAGGGATGGATATAAGGTAACGGCGATAGATTGCGACTCAGATGTAAACCTGCCCTCAGCGCTTGGAATTAAAGGTGGGTTTAGACCCCTATCGGAACTTCATGAAATAATTGAGCAAAGAGTTCTGGGCCCATTGGGAATGTATAAACTAAATCCGAAGGTAGATGACATCTTCGAAAAGTACTCGGTTTACAACGAAGATGGAGTGAGGGTTCTAGTTCTAGGTACGATAGAGAAGGGGGGAGAAGGTTGCTTCTGCCCCGAAAATGCATTTCTTAGAGCAATTCTTAGGCACGCGATATTCAAGAAAAAAGACATCTTAATTCTCGATATGGAAGCGGGAATTGAGCATTTGGGTAGGGGTACTGCGAGAGGGGTAGACTTGCTTATAGCTGTCATAGAACCTGGGATGCGCTCGATTGAAACCGTGTCTAGAATAGAAAAACTTGGAAGGGATATTGGGATAGAGAGGATCGCAGTTGTTGTAAACAAGTACATGGAATCGGGGAAGATTAAAACAATACTCGAAAGCGTCAAGTATCCGATTCTTGGATATGTGCCCTTCAGCAATTGCTTCATAAAAGCCGATATGGAAAATATACCGCCCTACAAGATTTGTGACTTAAAACCTTTTGAAGATATAAAAAAGAAAATTGAAGAGATGCTTGCATGAAACTTGGTGTAATTGTTAGGAAAGGAGAGAGGAAGCAGGACATTGAGATGTTCTCGAGGTTTTTTAGGGTTCTGATTCATGAACTTCCACAAGAGTTACCTGAACTAATAGATGAACCTTCGAATTTTCTTAAACTTCCATCAGATTTCAACCCCGATATGATAGTCTCTTTTGCAGACCATCCAGATATAAATTTGGAGCTGATTAGACAAGCATCTATGAGAAACATTGGCTTAATAATTTTCTCTGGCGGTTCAAGAAGCGGGTCTCTCGCTCAATTGAAAAAGGAGGGAGATAAGCTTGGTGTTAAGGTGTTATGGGAGGAGATATGTTGTTCTACACCGAGAATAGAAGATAAGAGGTTTAAAGAATTTTTCGAGCATTTTGGGGCTCCTGAAGTAGAAGTTGAATTAGATGGAGATGTTGTAAAAGAAGTTAGAGTTTTAAGATCTGCATTTTGCGGTGCCACCTATTTTGTTGCTGAAAAAATTAAAGGACTCAAAATCGATGAAGCTCCAACAAGGGCAGGATATTATACTCAGATATTTCCTTGTATGGCCTCAAGAGGGATTGAGGGGGGAATTCATAGGGCTGCAAGGGCGCATAAGAGAGCAGTTGAGAAGGCAATAAAGAGAGCTATGAGGGGCTAAAAAGTTTTTTATTTAACCCCTCAACAAATCTTGTGAAGTACGACGATATTGGAAGTTTTCCGCTTCCTGCTGGGATAGATAGGGCCTGGATTGAAAGGAATATTTCTAGCAAGGAGTACGAGGAAATGGTTCAAAGGGCATTTATCATGAAGTCAAGGTATGTGGGGTTACCGAATTATCCTCAGTTTAGGGATATGATTTCAATGTTCTTGGATCCTATAAAAAATCCAGAGTTCCAAGATGATGCTTATCTAATAGATTGGAGTAAAGCAAGGATCCCTGAACTTGAGTATGTTGAGAGGATGAAGGTTGAAAGAGTGAGAGTGTGCATAACTGGACCGTTTGAATTGTACTATTCTGAATTTAAAGGTTTGATATACGAAGATATTCTGTTGAACATTGCGGAGTCCGTATCTAGGTTTGCAAGAAACGCGTGCAAGTACGATAATGTTGAATGTGTGAGCTTAGATGAACCTAGTTTAGGTCTTGCACCGGATCTTCAACCAAGCGATGAACTGATATCGATGGTTTATGACATAAAGATACCTGCAGATCTACAAATTCACCTTCACGATCCGCTTTATTATGAGAAAGTTCTTGAAACGAAAATTGATGTAATAGGAATAGAATGCGCGAAAGACCTTAGGAACATGAACTTCTTGGATTCGGAACTCATTCAATCTTATGAGAAGAAGTTAAGAATAGGTGTTGCGAGGAGTGATATAGACGGAATAATAGCAGAATTCAACGCCAAACACAATCTTAATTCATGGGGCAATCACGAGCTAATGATGAGAGCTATAGATGAGATCGAGTCCTCAGATAAAATTTTCGAAAGATTAAAGCTTGCTTATGATAGATTTAACGACCTTTTGGCATATATAGGACCAGATTGCGGTCTCTTCTCTTTCCCATCTCAAGAACATGCTGTGAAGTTACTTGAGAACGTCAAAGTTGCATTCGAGAGGTTTAAAGAATGGATTATGTAGGTTACTTTCTCAAGTGCTTCACAACTCTCTTTGTCATCGTAGACCCACCTGGTAACTTACCCATCTTCATTGCGCTTACTGAAAGACTTGAAGCAAAAATGAGGAGAAAAATCTCTGATAGAGCTACGATAATTGCATTCTCTCTCCTTGTAGTCATAATGATCTCTGGTGGCGCAATACTTGACTTTTTTCACGTATCAATAAATAGTTTGAGAGTTGCAGGCGGAATACTGCTCTTTATAGTCTCTGTTGACATACTCCTTGGTGGAGTTAGGAGGGAGGCATATAGAAAAAGAGCTGAGGAAAGCCTAGATATTGATTCAATTGCGGTTTTTCCCTTAGCTCTTCCGCTTTATACTGGACCAGGAGCTATTACCGCTGGTATAGTTATATATTCGCAGGCATCTGATTTAATAATGAAGCTTATAGCTATTTTCAGTGCAATTTTAGTTTATTCTCTTGTAAAACTCAG
>CAZPML010000141.1:0-3322 GCA_964587675.1 uncultured archaeon | reverse complement strand
ATGGAAAGCGGTCTCGGACTGTGGGGGGCGTGCACGGTAGCTCAGACCCCCACACAAAAGGGAGTACTCATAGCTTACGTGAACTACGACGCTCCGGGGAACGACAACTACAACCCCAACGGGGAGTACGTGGTCATTAGGAACTACGGTGCAGATCCGGTCAACCTAAAGGGCTGGAAACTCAGGGACGAAGCCGGGCATACGTACATCTTTCCCGATTACACTCTGGAATCGGGAGAAACCGTTTACGTACACAGCGGGAAGGGAACGGATTCGGATGGAAGGTTGTACTGGGGTTCAAGCCATGCTATCTGGAATAATGGCGGAGATACAGCTTACTTATACGATTCGACAGGAAAACTCGTGGATTCTTACTCTTGGTGATTTTTCCGAATTTTTTGCTTTACAAAGCTATCCAAATGAGGACGCATTTACCAAGATAACAATTTCCTGTAAGGAAGGTACAAGTCTTAGCCTTCTTATAACATGCTGAACGTTCTCATCGGTTATTATTCCGGGATTAAGCTCTTGGGTTTCTTCTCAAGAATTTCAAAGATAAAGGCTCTTTAATATCGCATCCTCCCTTCTCCTGAAGATCAGCAGGCGGAATATACTTCCGGCCTATCGCCTGCGAATACTCTATTACCTATCCTGAACATCCTTTTTCTCTGTTATTGGCCTCATTTTTCCCCCAACCTCTCTTTATTATCCTCTTAGTTTTTTTCTTTCAAAGCGGGAATATCCACCGTTATACCCAAAACTATGCTTAAATCCACCAAAGTAAAAATGAATTATTTTGTCTCTTGTTCTTGAGATCTCCTGCCATCCAACTTCTGGATACTTTTTCTTTAGCCCTTCCGAGATTCTTTTGGATGCTTCTAAGATTTCAATGTTCCTTACAACAGCATTAATAACAATATCATTCGAAAATCTTCATAAGATAAATCTTTTGTGTATTTTATTATTTTCTCGCAAGAATGAGCATATCAATTAAAAACTCTCTATCGCTTAGACATATTCAATCTCCTTCTTTATCTCCTCCTTAACATGCTTTATTCTTATGGAATCAATTCCATCAGGAGTCAAAATATCAACTTCTCTGCCAAAAAGCTCCTCAAGAAAATCAACAAGACCGCAAACATTCTTAAATGTCGCCTTTCCCTTTTCAAATTCCACAACGACATCGATATCGCTTTTTTCAGTCATCTCTTCCCTTACCGCGGAGCCAAAAATCCCTATTCTCTTGACTCCAAAACTTCTTATCTTAGCTCTGTTTTCCCTTATCTTCTTTAGAATTTCTTCTTTGTTCATACCTCCACCTCTTTAAGCCTTATTTCCCACTCATTAATTTGTGAAGCACCGTTTTATGCTTAGCTCTTTTAAAACCTGCTTTTTTGCTCCTCTATTTTTCTGTCAACGGTGCCTAGTAGCGATTTGCTTTTGTTCTTCAAGAAGGAAGAGGTTTGAAAGTCCTTAAACTTGTTGCACTTATTCCTTCCTTTATTTTCCTTCCTTATTAAGCTTCTACTTGACCAATATGTGTCTGAGTGCAGTAATAAACTTTCTATGAACATCTGTTTCCATTTTAAGTCCTATCAAATAGGAAGCAAACACTTTTAGAGGCGATTCTATGAAACATGTCTTTCCTGTTGTCGCTCCAATTCGAACAAATAATATGTCTCCGTTTTTCAATTAGTACTTTTTCAATTTTGTCTCGCAGTATGAATGATTTCATAAATGTTCTAAAATCCGACGATGAATTTCTAGTTATATTCTGCCTTATATACAGTTTTGAGCGAGAAGGTTTTGATGCTAGAATAGACAAATGTAAGATTATGTTCTCCCAAAATCATTTTAAAGCAACGAAGATAAGTAAAATTATGTCAAAAATTGCTGAAAGACTTCTTAGAACAGGAATATATACGATGAGTGAGGAAGTAGCTTCGATGATTAAGGAGGCAGCGTACAAGCTTAACATAGACCTGAAAAGAGCTGATCTAAAGAGAACGAGAGACATCTTAAAGAGAGGTGAACCTCTCTCAAGAATAGTTGTAGAGATGAGAGAGATGAAGAGAGTATATCTTGATACCTCTGCCTATCTAAAAGAGTTGTCTCTAGAAACTGGTGAGCAATTTCCAACTTTTTAGGCCCGTGAAAATGGAAAGGTTGTTTGGTCACTTCTCAATGGGCTTTAAGCGAGAGCTAGCGGCGATAGACAAAAAGCTGGAAGAGGGAGCTGAGTTTAGATAGGGACTTAGTTACTGCAACCCTGCTGAACAAAACAATGGAATTGGCCAAAAAAGGCAATCTAATTTTGGTACCTGTTAAACCCCAAATTGTACAAGCTTCATGGCGTATAATTCTTGAAAGGCACGTTTCTGCAGACGATTCACCTAATATCTGCAAATAGTTACTCTATGCTAAATCTTTGTTGCAGTAGATGACTATCTAATTAAGAGAGCAAGAGAGGGGGATTTGAAAGCTTTGATGTCGAAGATTGAGCAGACTGTATAAGACTCGAGGAAGTGTTGAACTTGTTTAAAGTTTAATTTAAGTTTAAGGGAATCTTTTACAAGTTCAAAAGTGTTAGCCAGATATTAACTAATTCTAAAAGGATTCACTTCATCCTGCGTTGATAAGAGTTTTAAGAAATGATGGAATAAGATCTATGAAACTGCAGAGGCTAAGCTGAAGTGCAGGGATTTTCCAAACAAAAAGAAATACCTCATGATTTTATTCTGGCTCATGCTTGCTGTTTTTTGGATACGCATTAACAATATGGGATATCATCTATCTCATACTTGGAGCATAGCCACATATGGAATCGCAATTCACATCTATCCGGTAAAGTTGGAAATTTTTTGGAATCAAAATTCGGAGGAAGTTTTACAGATGGTTAGAACTTGAAGTTGAGAGATAACAACTTTGTAGTCTTCAGAACTAGAAAAGTTATACCCTTACCTCCAAGCAAGCTGAACTTTGCCAATGTGATCTGAAGAAAACTGAAATGTCTGATACTTCGGAACCCATAACAACCCCTAAACGGAATCTGTTCTTTGTAGTCGATTTTAAAGTGTTAGCTGTGTTTTAGCTTTCAAGTAAGAGGATATGTAGATATTTTTATCGTCCGCTGCGGTACGTGTCCCTCCGATTGTCTCAAATCTGTAGTCTGGATTTCGATTAAATTCAACAGAAGTTGTTAGATAGCTACAAATGTTCCCCGGCAATGTTAAAGCTGCAACTATTGGCAACGCTAATAGCCTATTCGCTTCAAACACCTCACTACTTATTTCTGACTATCCACACATAATCTCTGCCAGCT
>CAZPML010000140.1:0-3342 GCA_964587675.1 uncultured archaeon | reverse complement strand
ATCTTCAAGAATTGGAAAAGATTGCTTTGGAGAAAATTCGCAACGCTGCCAAAGAAGATATTTTACTGCAAGCACCAGATTTATTGCATATCCTCTATCGATGGAGGGATTGGGCTGGTGAAGAGGAACCCAAGAAATGGGTTCAAAAAGTTGTCAGCGATGATAAAAAGTTGGTTGAGTTCTTAGAAAAGAGCCTTCAAAGGACTTTCCGCTTTTCTTCTTTGGATGCGGTTGGACAAGTCCAATATAGGCTTGATCCTGAATGGCTTAGGCCTTTTCTTGACCCATCTGAGATCATTGATCGCGTTAGGAGACTCTTTGACAAGGGCGATTTAAGCGAAAATCAGAAAATTGCACTCAGGCAGTTCATCCAAGAATACGAGATAAGGCAGCGAGGAATGGACCCAAATGACCCATTAGCTTGGGAAGCTAGATAGCCATGTTTTTCCTGGTTGACAACCTCATCATCAACCCACCCTTCGAGGAGCCAACGCGTGGTGAGCTGAGGAGCAGGGTTACGTGGAGAGGGCCCAGGGGGATACACCTTCCAGAGCCTTGGGAGTACCTGATGGAGAAGCTCAGGGGTGTCTCATATACTGAACCTGGATAAGGGGGCTTGACAAGGTTTTAACCTATAGGTTAAATATATGGTTTGTGAAGAATTATACTCCGGGAAGGTATATACTCTATATGTCATAGTGAAAGGCAAAAAATGCCCAATACAAGAGTTCATAAATAGCTTGGATGAGAAAAGGAAGGGACAAGCGCTTGCACAGCTGCAATTTTTGGCGGACCACGGACCATTGTACAACCCAGAGAAGTTTAGATGGATAAAAGATAAAATCTTTGAATTAAAAACTAGGTCCGGCGTACGGATCCTAGGCTTTTTTGCAGGACAAAGGAAGATCGTGCTAACACATGGATTCCTCAAGGGGAAAGTAAAGGCCTTCCAACGTGAGGTGAAGAAGGCACAAAGATTGCGTAAGAGATTGATGCAGGACTGTGAAATAACCTAGACTGTGAAATAACTTAGGAGGAAGTATCTATGTTAAAAAGCTGGTTTGAGACTCTGTTAAAAGAATATGAAGATGACTTTGACTTCAGGTTTGAATACCTCCTACTTAACCTGACCGAGCAAATAGCAAAAATAATGCGCGAAAAGAACATTACGCGCACCAACTTTGCGCAGCGGCTGAAGGTGAGCCCAGCAGCGGTCACAAAAATCCTTAGAGGTAATTCCAACTTCACACTTCGCACTTTGCTCGCCATAGCCGACGCACTTGAACGAAGATTGGAAATTAACTTTGTTGAAGAGAATATAGAACGTGGAGAACTTGACGCTTTTGACTATGCGCGGCTGGGCAACACTCTAACCGCAGACCAGTGCTATATTATTGGACGAGGAGGTATCATCTCCGAGGGGAAATGGGAAGAGCCTAGCCAAGTTTTTCCTACTCGGGCGGCCGAAGATCTTGAAGATCCTTACGAGACAAAAAAGCGGAATTATCTCTCTGAGGGGGTGAAAGCATGGACATTAGCCCAGCAAGCCGAGATATATTGATAAAAGAAATAGAGTTTGTAACGCAAAAAATGGATGAAAGTTCCTATCCAGAGGAAAAGCTGTACTACTTTAGTGCGATCTATTCAATGTTTCAGAGAATACTAAATATAGATTTCGACCCTGACTTACTGTTCGCTTTTTTTGTACTTCGTGAGACCTATAACGCGTTTATGAGCAGACTCAGTGCTAGCGACAGAATAGTCAAGCTGAGTGACTATCATTTTGCGAGACTCTTAGATTTAAGTCGAACCTTGCTTGAACGACTACGCGACGAAAAGGACTTCAATGACGTTCTGAAGCAATTTGTGCTATTATTGTATACCACTACCGGAAACGGATATTATTTAGTCCAAAAAGGACTAATCGAAGTGTAGGAACAAAATCAGTAGGTGGGAAGTTAATTCCCCGTTTTCCTACCATCGTGTTTAAAGCATTGGGTCCACCGTTCCCGGTTGTCTGTAAAGCCTTTGAAATAAGGTGGAATGGAATACTGCCGTTCGTTAGGAAGCTGGCTATAAGACTGTAAATGGCCCGCCTCTACCGCCACAAGCGTTGGGGTTGGCAGATCCATTACTGGATTTATTTTTCAAATGGAACAAAGAAGAAAAAATATCGGCTCTTCAAAAATAAACTTCTTGCACAGAATGCCCTCCGAGACATAGAGGCCCTTGAATATCGAACCCTGCACAGGACAATCACCCGGGAGGACCTCCAATACTTCGTCAATCGGGGCCTCATCTCCAAGGAGGAAGCGGATAGGATCCTGGGTGGTCCCGTAGAGATTCCCACGCTGGGAGAGCTCGCCGAGCGATTCCTCGCCCGCTCTGAGATCGAATGCCGCCCCCGAGTCCATCAAGCCAACAGGGTTCGCATTCAACATCTCCTCGACTTTTTTGGTTTGGATACCCTGGTGACCAAAATAGACACGAAATGGATAGAGCAATATCGAGCGTGGCGCTTAAAGACCATCACTGCTGCTACAGTCAACAAGGAAATCATCAAGCTCGCCCAGCTTCTTGACATGGCCCTGGAAACGGGAGTGATCAACATCAATCCGGCCCGCAAGATCAAGCGCCTGCGAGACACCCGGGAGCGGAAACCCCGGGCCCTAACATCTGAAGAAATCGAAAGGCTCCTCCGGGCAGCAAAGGCCGAGCGGAGGCTCTTTAAGGGCCTGGCCTATCCGATAATCCTCACCTACCTCTATACGGGCATGCGTCGGGAGGAATTGCTTTACCTC
This sequence comes from uncultured archaeon, assembly GCA_964587675.1. Lineage (GTDB taxonomy): Archaea > Halobacteriota > Archaeoglobi > Archaeoglobales > Archaeoglobaceae > CAZPML01. The sequence goes on along the minus strand of CAZPML010000140.1, from coordinate 541 downwards.
GAATGGGAAGATGTGGATTTTGAGCGCCGACAAATTCGGATCCAGGCCAAGATCGAAAAGGACGGCTTCGTGACCAAGACCGGTCGGGCCCGAGCGATAGGCCTGGCGCAAAAACTCGCCGAGGTCTTAAAGAATCTTCCCCGAAAGGGTCGTTATGTCTTTGGTGGTAACAGTCCCCTGGTTCGACCCGATGGTGTAACTCACGCTTTCCGCAAATTGGCCGATAAAGCAGGGCTGCCCCGCTCCGTGACCCTCCATTCGCTGCGTCATACTTATATCACCCACCTGCTTGAGAAGGGAGTTAACCCCAAGAGGGTCCAGGAGCTCGCAGGTCATGCCGTCTTCGCCACCACGTGGCGCTATGCCCACGCCCTGCCCTCGAACAGGGTTGAGGAGGACCTCCTCGATTTTTAGTTGTAAGTTAGTTGTGGAAAAAAGACGGAGGAGAAAAAACACTAATTATCAGTACTTAAAGCACTAATCTGCGGCCTCCGGAGCCAGAGGTCGGGGGTTCGAGTCCCCCATCGCCCTCCATCTATTA
>CAZPML010000139.1:0-3423 GCA_964587675.1 uncultured archaeon | reverse complement strand
TAAATTTATCTCATGCTTGTAAAAGATATTGTGAAAGAAATAGAATGGCTCGAAGATACTTGCGGAGCTATTACAAATGCTTTCCGAGCAGGATCATTTGGTATCCCATTTATCCCGGTAAAAGGAATATTCGGATCGGACTTACTAAACATTCACGAGAAGGAAGGGACCTGGAAAGTGATAAGAGACCCATTCGATGGGGAAAAGATAATCGCTGTGAAATCAATAAATCCAGATGTTGCAGTTATTCATGTGCAAAAAGCTGACAAACTTGGAAATTCGAGTATCGAGGGTTCAAAATTTGAAGACGTTTACAAAGCAAAAAGTGCTAAAAAAGTTATAATCACAGCAGAGGAGATAGTCGAAACGGATTACTTTAAACAATATCCCGAGAGAAATACCATTCCGTATTTCTACGTTGATGCGGTCGTTCACGCTCCTAAAGGTGCATATCCAACGGCTTGTCCGAATTACTATCCTCCCGATTACGATGAGATAAGGAGGTACCTATCCGCGTCGAAAGAAGGCAAGATCGAGGAATATATACAGAAATGGGTTGGGAGGTGATGAGGTTGCACCCAGCTGATATTATGATTAAAGCTATGGCCAACGAAATATCTGATGGTGACATATTTCTCCATGGTCTGGCTTCGCCCTTACCAGCATTAGCGATGCATCTTGCAAAGTTGACCCATGCTCCCAACATGGTATACATCAACGTCACAGATGCACTAAATCCCGATCCAAATGAATACCGCCTGTGCATCTCATCAGCAGATCCGAGACATTTTACGGGAAGTATAGGAATAATAGAGCTCCTTGAATCATTTGATCTTGCTGCAAAAGGAGAGCTAACTGGAATGTTCCTCGGTGGAGCACAAATCGATTTAAATGGGAACATAAATCTGACGTGCATTGGAAATTACGATTCGCCGAAAGTTAAACTTCCTGGCGGTGCTGCTACAGCATACCTCACTCCTCTCGTTAAAAAATTAGTTATTTGGACAGCTAACCACTCAAAAAGAGTATTCGTGGAAAAAGTAGATTTCGTAACTGGCATAGGATATGAGGAGGGCAAAGAAAAAGATGTCACAATAATCACCAACTTGGCAGTGCTTAAGGCTACCAAGGATGGACTTGTCCTTAAAAGTGTCCATCCGGATGTATCAATTGACGAAGTTATACAGAATATGTCATTCAAACCCATAGTGGATGAAGTAACAGTTACACCAACGCCTTCAAAGGAGGAATTAGAGATAATTCAAAAACTAGACCCAAACAACGTAAGATTTTCAGAATTTAAGAGATAATTTATTTTTTGTATAGTTTATTTTTTTAATAAATATCTATAAGCCTCCACATTTCGATCAGAAAGTGAATAGTTAACTTCTCTACATTTTTTTAAGCTTAATAGATCTATATCCGCTCGCACAACTTCCTCGCCATTTTCATCCATGCTCTGAGCCAGTATTCCACTTACCGATGCTATCAAGCTCCTACCAACGGCATCTTTTCCCGTGAATGTTTTTCCTATCCCTCCAGATTTCAAAATCGCGCAGCAATTGTCGAAAGCTCTTGCAAAATACAAACAAAAGCGATAGTCTTTCCCCGGAAGTTCTGATTGCTTAAAAGATATCACAGGATTCAGAATTAACTCAGATCCCTTTAAACCCGCAACTCTACATAACTCTGGATATAAAATATCCGCGCATATAAGTATTCCAATGTTTAGTCCGTCAACGTTTAGTAAATTCAACTCACGACCACAACTTATGCCTAGTTCTCTCTCAATTCTTGTGGGATGAATTTTGTCTTGGTAACCCATGATTTCCCCATCTTTTAAAATAAAAGCCCTGTTTTTGTACGAATTGTTTTCTTTAACTATTATATTACCACAAACGATTATTCCCGTTTCTGAACTTACTTTCTTTAAAAATCTTAATGTCTCATTGCCCAAACCTATATCCAAGCTGCTGTATGAAAAATATTCCGGGAATAAGATGATCTTTGACCCTTGCCCGTAAGCCCGATAGGCCAGCTTTTCTGCGCTTTTAAGATCCCCCAATCTGCACTGAATAGCAGCAACCCTTATTTTCAAATTTTTCTCACCCCACAATAGTCCATAGATGCTTTAAATGGATCACCAAACTCTTCCAAAGCTTTAAACCCACCTGATGCAAATACGGCCTTTCCTAGCATAACCATAGCAGCCGATCCACCTTCTGATTCTACGGCTTCGATTATATCCTCAACATATTCAAGTAGTCCCGTTTCCTTTGCAAAATTATTTGAGCATCTAAACAAGTTCTCGATAGTAGGTTTGATGAGGAACTCCTTGGTCCACTTTTTACCCAACTTTTTCAAATTGTTCCTTCTAAGTTCATCCGCTAGAAAATCTTTGGTTGATATTTGATCCAAAACTAGAAGATCTAAAGTTACATCCCACTTATACCTCTCAACGATTGATTTCGATGGGCAAGCTGCATTTTTTCTTATGACGAGCCCGCCGAACGTTTGAGTCACTACATCTCCCAAACCGGTCAGATTTCTTACTTCTGCTTCATGAGCTAAATCCGCTAGTTCCATAAATGGTTTTTCAACCGATAACGCAGTAGCTAATGCTGATGCACCACTCAATCCAAATCCACAACCAAACGGCAATTCGGAATTGATCCTAACACCCGATAAACCTAGCCTTTGTAAAACAAAATCCACAGTTGGAAAGTCAACTTCTCTATCGTTAACGACCACGCCACTAACTTCGGAATCGATCTCAACAAAGACCCCGAGATCTATCGTAAAGCCAACGCCTATACTTCCAGATGTTCTAGCACTTGAACTAATTTCCGGTGAGAATATGCAAGTTATACTCGCCGGTGCAAAAATCATAAACAATCCTCTATGTACAATCTAACGATTTTCTCAGCTACAGTAGATTTATGGCCCTCAACCCACTCAGATCTCTTTTTTGTTAGTATTAGAACTCTGGTGTCTACGGTTCCCATCCCCCTTTCCAAAACATCGTTTGCCACCACCATTGACAGCCTGTCGGATACCATCTTTTCTTCGGCTAATTTCATCAGTTCCTCATCACTCATACCTGTTTCTGCTTTAAATCCGATTATATCGCCATCGTAGATTTTTCTAATTTCTTTTATAATTTTTGGAGCGGCCCTTAGCCTCAATTCGATGCTTGGTGATGTTTTGATTTTTTTGCCCTTTGCCTCAACTACAAAATCGGATGCTGCAGCAGCTGCAACGAAAACGTCACAACCTATCTTAACTTCTTCTAAAGATGCTCTTAGCATATCCCTAACAGACCAAACACTTACTTCCTTGAAATTTGGAAGTGGTAAATTTGTTGGTTTCGATGTAATTAGAACCACTTCAGATCCCCTTCTCCAAAATTCCAGAGCCAATTCC
>CAZPML010000138.1:0-3425 GCA_964587675.1 uncultured archaeon | reverse complement strand
GTCCTAAAACATTGTCCGATATAGCTTATAGTATTGAAAGACTTAGATCTTATGAGGCCAATGAGCATAAAAGATATGAAAATTTATTAAAATGATTGCCCAGGCTATGATGAATAATTACGTAGGTTTCATTTACCTACATAATAAGGAAACTAGTAATATTTTAGCTTAACACATTTCTACATATGGCTTTATGATCTCTTTTCTAGAGGCTACTTGTTAAATCTTAAGAATCTAATTAATGAAAGTAATTTTGTCCTTTAAAGAGCTCCTATAAGTAGTACAACACCTAATAATTGGCGACAATATCAACAAATTCGATTTGGCCAGCCGATATTAATCACGAAATTAAGATGCAATATTATTTTTATATTTACTCTTTGAAATTTGTATTAGCTAACTATAGGATGGCACTCTCGTACCAATCGTAAACATTTTCGTGCACAAATAATTGGATCTTCAGACGTGACAATATTTATAGCAAGAGGTATATCTCCTATCTCAGAAAGAAGAGTTTTATACTCATCTGGACTAATTGAACCATCATATAATGGGCGATGTTCATCAAGAAGAGGTCTTCCTGGCTCAATTCGAACATTGCTTAGATGAACATATCGAAGAAGATCTCCTAGATTTTTCATGGCAGACTTTAAACTTTCACCTGCAAGCCGAACATGCCCTGTATCTATAGCAGCATGAACGTTTAGTTGAGCAACCTCATTGATGAATCTGAGTATATTTCTTGAATATATGAAAGGGGTGCGAAATGGCATGGGTTCAAGCAAAATTTCAACATGGTATTGCATTGCATATTTTCCTAAATGCCTTAAACTTTTGACTGTAGCTCTCCATGCTTCATCAAGAGTCTGATAGTTCTCTGCCTGACGACCTGGAGAAATTATTAGACGAGTACAACCAAGTATCGTCATTTTTTCTATGATATTTTCAAGCAATCGAAGAAATTTCTCTCTTCTCCAAGGAATTTTACTTGAAATGGAGCCATGAATATAAGGAACAAAACTCGTCACAGCATTTATAGCGCTCACTTCAAGACCATACATATCTAGACATTTACGTAAAGATTCCAAACTTTTACAGCTTCCTTTCAAAATATCTCTTGCAGCCAGTTCGATAGCGTTAAAGCCTATTTCTGAGAGAATTCTTGTCAATCGTCTAATGGGAAAATTGGTGAAAAGCCAACGATTTATAGATATGATAGTCATAATTATTCCTCCTTGAAACGAACTATCGGACGATCTGCATGTAGTTCTAGAATTACAATATCATGAGGTGGTACTTTAATAGAAATGTATGAACCACCTTGAAGAGACTTATCAGTCATCCAATTGACAGCCCTTGCAATTTTAGCTCTTTTAATTCTGATATACCCAAACCATGGTAGTACATCATTGTTACATAGTGTTACTAATAACCTTGTAGGATCTTCAGTAACAGATGTAAGAAACTGTATGGGTGGCCCTATAATCTTGATTAAATTAAAATTTCGTAACCAAGGTAATAGTAATGCACGAACATGTTCAAGAATTTGATATGGCGATGGGAGTGGTCTTTCGCACTCATTAAATATAGGTTTCTTAAAAGCTAGGCGATCACTAAGACCATAATCAGCGGCAAAAACTAAGACTTCTCCGTCTGAAGTGTGTTTTTTACAAGTAACTAATGGTTCTCTATGCCTCGTAATGGCTAGAACATTAATGTTAGCATCTATAATTTTCATCTTATGCATAGTATAGGTAGGCTCCCTTAACACGAGATTCTCAGAAGTAAGAATTGCATGGTCGCATTCTCTTGTAGACTTTAATAACCGTATTCCTAAAAGATCATCTGCATCTTCTTGCAATTGATTAGCAAAGACAACCAAAGATCCACCAGCCTCAACAAATTTCCTAATTTTCTCTAGAACATCGCCCTTAAGATGAATTTCACCTAGCATTACAACTGCATTATAACGGTTAAGTACAAAATCTGGTACATTGGAGAGCAATACATCGAAAATATCACCATAGGGTGTGGGTGTTAAAATCCCTCTCTCATCACGGTAATAGCTACAATTTTCATAACCTGGAAAAATTTCACGGAAGAAAAGATCAATCTGATGATCACCCTTTTGGTAAGGCATGTTACCCCAAACCATATAGGGTTCCCCTCCCCAAGGATAGTAATGTCTCGGCGGAGTCCAACCAGTATAGAAGTCTAAAATTAATGCAATAGGAGTATACATTGTACCACGATTAGGATGTCGGCGTACCCAATTCATGCCTTCTAACTGAAGTTTGCCAATAGCAGTAAGAGCTGGAACCTTTCTTGGCTCGCCTTTTATCGCACGAATAGTTGTTTTCTTGTGAGAAAGATGCCCCTTCTCCCCCAAACCTATCATCACACAATCATACATAACCCCTAAATACCAGAGTCTTCTTAAAAGGGAAAGACTAAGTCCAGCTGTAGGTCCAGCCATATAACGATGATTTTTTTCTTTAAATTCAACATTTTCTTCACGATCAGGATCAAAATATCCCCAATGATTCCATAGGCTAATGTCACAGAACCATAGAATACCGTACTGCTTTCCTGCACCTCGAAGAAAAGCAAATAATAAGGGTACACACAATCTTGCTCCAATTTCGGCTCCTAGTAGGCGATGATTACCCATATGAGCGAAATAATGTGGAAAGGTAAGCGTTGATTGAGAGACCAGATAGTTTTGGAGGTCATTACATAAACGATGAAAGTATTCCATAAAATATTTATAGGCTTGACGGCGTGTTAGTGGTGCTGGACAAAACATTTTAGCATAACCTGCAACATAACGTCCATCTTGTTCTCCATTTTCCCATCCAATAAAACGATGTCCAAGTTTTTCTAAAAGATATTCATGAACTTCAAGTGGTGGTTTATATTCTGCCCAATATAATGAACTTGGGATACATGTTGGGACATAGCCTACAATATTAGATATATAGAGTTTACGACGAGCTATTTCATCAACCACTTCTCGAAAGTTCTCTGCAACAATAAAAGACCACATGGGAGCTATGACACGCCCAAAATCATATATCTTGGTATATAAATCTAAAGTTTCTTTAATATTGACAACACGACATTTAGGAAAGCTTTGCGTAGATGATGAATCTATTTTTTCTATCTTTAAATGACGTAAGGCGATAGTATGAAACTGGTTCTCTAAATCTTCCCAAGTAATTGGTTTCACTTTACGTTTGGTAAATCCTGGATAATCAACTGGATTAACTTTCTTATTCCATACAACAGGAAGTTTATTCACACACAACCCCTTGATGGTGTGATTTTATCTATTATTATCATAGATTATTTCTATATTTTTTGTATGTAAGCTTTATATTGGATTTATGCTTGAATTAAATACATATTTCAGTTAGGAGCAATAT
>CAZPML010000137.1:0-3445 GCA_964587675.1 uncultured archaeon | reverse complement strand
TGGTAAAACACTTTCAGAAGAAACAAAGGATATCCCTAGGAAACTTACTCAAAAAAATAATGGGCATGACTTCAAGGAGTGTGGATATCGACTATACTAGATGCCATATTTCCAGAAGTATTAAAAAGGTAGCCTCTCTTGAGAATGAGATGCTTCAGCTTAATGGGCCTTTTTAGGATTTAAAGAAATGCATGCGAGGTAATTGACAAAGAGAAATATAGAAATTGCCCAAACTGCAAGTTTAAGAGGAATTAAAGTTATTTCAATCCGATTTAGCTTTACGATGGCTCCAATAAGTATGGATTCTTCAAGTTGGTAGCATATGAAGTTATTTCAGAAGTTTTCAAAGATCGATCAAGGATTTTTAAATCGCCACCGGGAAAGAGTGAAACCTACCAAATTAAACTGAAACCAATTAAGATATTTGAAAAGCCCTTGGATTTCAAGTCTTTGATTCCGGAACTTAATTTTATCAGAAATAAAAAATGGACTGGACACATCCAAGACAAAGCTATGAGAGAAATTCCAAAGAAGATTTCGAGCTAATCCCAAATAGAGGATAATGAAGCTTTGTATTAACTTAGTACTGGTTTTAAGATATCATTTCAAATTTACAAAAATGAGGATGCCATGAGATTTCTTGAAAGAATTATGAAAAAATCGGAAAGCCCGCTTCAGACATCCTTGACATATCCGGACTCACAGAAAAAGTTTGAGATCATTGAAATAGATGCTAGAGCTAATAAAGAAAACAGAAGGAGGCTAATTAAATCCTACAAAGACTTCTTTTTGAACACACAATAAAAAGAATTTTGAATAGAAGTCGATCTAAAAGTTGGAAGGTTTTAGTAATATTAACAGCGCATGAAATTCTACCAGAATCCATCAGCTCTGAGCTTAAGAGCATTTGAAAATGTATTGAAAGGAAGAGAAATTACCGAAAATTCTTAGAAAATCTCTATTCTTCAAAAGACTTCAGAAGTATTCTCAACCAGGGGTGATCTTGAATCCGTAGGTGGATATGGCTACCAAAAACTTAAGTATACTTTGTAATAAGATGTAATTGTGAAGATGGTAACAACATCGGTCAGATTGCCCAAGGAGATAGTTGAAGAAATCGAGAGGTTGAGCAGGGAGGAAGGAGTGGATAAAGGAACCCTCATTCGAAAACTCATAGCAGAATCTCTCAAAGAATACAAAATCAAAAAAGCTCTTGAATTGTATAGGGAAGGGAAAGTTACATTGTGGAAAGCTGCTGAAATTGCTGGAATAACTTACAGTGAAGCTTTGGAAGAGCTAAAAAAGAGAAATATACCGTTTAAATATAACTCAGAAGACTTCGAAGTTGATATAGCTTGGGCTACGAAATGATAGTCAGCAATGCTGGACCATTAATTCATTTGGCTAAAATTGGAAGAATAAATTTGCTTGAGGATGTATTTGGCGAGATCATAGTTCCAAGGACGGTAAAAGTGGAAGTAATCGATAAGGGGAAAGAAAAAGGAAGACCCGATGCCTTTTTAATTGACAACGTCGATTGGATCAAAATAGTTGGGGACTCTCCCAATGCAGATCGGTTAGCTGAAAAAGCTGGCTTGCATCGTGGTGAAGCGTGCGCGATTTTACTTGCTAAGTCATTTAACGTCCCAGTGCTGTTTGTGAGGCGTAAGGATCCAGCCACTTGCGATTTTATGCATATCTCCACCGCAAATAATCCAAGGAGGTAGCGCTGTAAACGTTCTTGCCCATTATGTGGGCCTAACGTTCGGATATCTCGTACCTTGGATTCTGATTAATTTAAGGGAGTAAATGGGATTTGTAGTCGCATCTCCTTTATCTCAACAAGAACATCGAAAAAGCAAAGAAGTATTGGGATTTCTACTCATCCAAATCAAAAAATGATTGAGCGATTGTAAATATTTTATATAGTTTGGCAATCTAAAACAACTCCTCCTCCAAAAGGACCATGTTCTTAATTATTTATAGCATAAGTTCACGATCTGTACAGAACGGCTTCTATGTCAGAAACTTTTGCTACTTCTTCGAAATCTGGATCTCTTGTGATTATCTTTTCAGCTCCGTTTGCGACAGCTATCCCGGCTATCAAAATATCGAGGGCGTTGACTTCTCTACCTACAGCTATTAGTTTTGCAGCTATGCTGCTCGATTCCTCAGCAGCCTTGATGTCAAACGGCAGTACCTTAACCTCAGAAAAGAACCTTTTGAAGAACTTCTCTTCTTTTTTACTCTTTTTCCTCTTCAATCCGGTTAGTATTTCGTGATAAGTGATCGTGGTTATTGCGACTTCGTCTTCTTCGTTCACCATGTCATAGGTAACTTCAATACCTCTGAAATAATCTATGAGGAAGCTCGTGTCGAGCACGATCATGTTCTAAACCTAGCCAGTTTTCTCGCTTCCAAGCATTTTTCAATCTCATTAAGAACGTCGCTGTCCTTTAAAACTCCGAAGTACTTTCTAATATTTGTATTTTTCCTCTGCAAGAGTTTTTCTATTACATCACTGAAACTCTCCTTCTCCCCCTTCATCTCTGCGAGCCTTTTGTAAACCTCGTCCCTAATCGAAATCGTCTTCATGTGCTAATGCGTGCATGCATGAATATATACTTTTCCCCCCCCAACTCGGTAGAATTTTTGGGTTTGACGAAATAGTTCTCGGATAGAGCTTCTTCAGTTTATTCTCAATAAGCTTCTCATGCTGAATTCTAAACCACATAAGAGTAGTAAAAACGAGCGATTTCAACCAAGCCTTACGGACGGAGCGTCCAGTCCGAAGGGAGTTTATCTGCACTCCCCTACCTCCAATGCTTCATGGTGGGCCCAGTCAGATATGCAGGAAGGTCACTTCACAACATACTTTACGATGGTGTCGAGTTAACTCCAATAAAATTTCAGATTTCGACAAAGTAAAGTTTAACAGATTAAACGAGGATTGCAGCCGTTTATAAGCCTTGCAAGACTTTTTCTTGAAAACATGTCTCTCGAGCTTCAATGTTCTCAGTTCAGAACTTTTTCTTTGGTATTCGATATGAACGTTCTGTTTGAGGAATTCATAGGGGTTTTCTGAGAAAGTATCTAAAAGAGTTGCTGGAAGATACACTTTAAGGATTGCAATATCTCCAGAAAAGGAGGAGATGGTCGATCGAGCAGCCCAAGGAATCTTTTCAGCTAATTCCCGATATTATTTTAAGTGAAAATAGAAGGGATGAAAAGACTAAATAATAAGTTGATCGACACGAAGTTTTAAAGACATCATTTTGTAATTATCTCCCATCCGTTGCTATCAAAAACTATTATCTCCCCACGCCTTACCTTGTAATCGAGCCTGAAAAACCCATCTATGTTATCAGAGCTTAGCAGCTTCATGCAAGCCCAGTTATTCAGGACGCAGAAGCAGAAAAGGATATCTGCTTTCGCCGGATGCTTT
>CAZPML010000136.1:0-3467 GCA_964587675.1 uncultured archaeon | reverse complement strand
TTGTTGCACTCATATTCTTCGATGAAAGTTATCTTTTAGTTGAGGAGTATGGGAAGGCGAGACTAAAACAAAAGAAACAGAAAGAGTGAAATTTTTTTATTTTCTTGATCTTTTCCTCTTCTGAAGCGATATGGCTATAGAATGTGATGTTCTGGTAGTCGGTGGAGGTCCTGCTGGATTGTCCGCTGCAAGAGCGGCAGCAAAAAATGGTCTCAAAACCATAGTTATCGAGGAGGATAAGGAGATAGGTGTGCCTGTTCAGTGTGCAGAGGCAGTAGGAGAATATCTATTTCCGTATTTACCTTTTGAAATACCAAAAGAACAACTTATATGGAAAATCAGGGGAATGTATTTTTGGGCCAACGACATAGCCGTAAAAAGAGAAGGTGGAATCTGGTCAGGTTATGCTATTAATAGGGAGAAATGGGATAAATGGTTAGCAAATTTAGCGATAGGAGAGGGTGCAGAGATCTTGACAGAAACCGCTCTTGTGTCCCTTGAATTTGATGATGACTTTTATGTTGATAGAGCAATTGCCGTAAGAAATGATAAAAAATTGGAGTTCAAAGCAAAGTATATAGTTGGAGCAGATGGTGTGAATTCAAAGGTCATAGATTGTCTAGGTGTTAGGAAAAGGGATGAGGGGCTAGTGGGTCATGTTAAAAGCTATGAGATAAGAGGTATTAAATTGAAATACCCAGAATTTGAACAATTGTTCCTGGGGGAATTTGCCCCACGTGCATATGCGTACATATTTCCCCTTTCTCAAAATAGTGCAAACATTGGTGTTGGTACTGTGCATGATAAAGATAGGCTTGACAAATATCTAGAGGAGTTTTTAGAAATTCCTCTGGTAAAAAATCAATTGCGAAAGGGAAGGATCACTTCTGAGAAAAGCGGAGATGCACCCGTAAGAGATCTGACTGATAGGATAGTTTACGGAAATGTTTTCCTCGTAGGGGATGCTGCAAACCAAAATATTAAACCATTTATTGAGGGAATTATACCAGGGATGGTATGTGGAGATATATTGGGTAATTTCTTGTGTTGTTTGATGTACAAAAAACAAAACCGTCCAGAAGAATATATCGATATCTTAGAAGAAAAATTTAGTTTAATAAAAGACAGTCAAATTTATACAGATATAATCTATGGAGAAAACAAACTCCCCAACGATATATATTACATTTTTGTATTAGGTATGATGAGCGGTATATTCGATCCCCGGAGGATCAAAATAGACAGATTTCTAGAAAGGGGCTATTCTTCTTTAAAACAGTTTTTACTGCAGGAGGGTGGATTTATTGAGAAAGAGATATGACATTGTAGTCGTTGGTGCGGGACCTGCAGGTACTTCAGCTGCTTTTTTTTCCAAGTTCTATGATAAGGAGAACAAACTAGATGTTATGCTTTTAGAGAAACTACCCCCAGAGAAATATATTAAATACCATAGCATGTGTGGAGGATGTATAAGTTTTCGTGCATTTTCAGAGATAAAACCTATAAAGCCCAAATATATAGTAGAGTACCTGCATAAAGCTAGAGAGTATATCGTTGATAGGTTTGTACTTGAACACAAAATAAGAGGGTATATACTCAACAGGCCTCTATTTTTGCGCTCTCTGATAGATGAGTTTGTGGAGAGAGGTGGCGAATTCATCATAGGTAAGATTAAAAAATTTGCTCCGAATGGAGAAGAAATAAAAATATATGTTGAAGACAAAGGAGTGATAAGGGCTCGATACTTAATTGCTGCAGATGGTGCCAATTCATCCATCAGAAGATCCCTAGATGTTGGTGGAGTAAAGCTGACCACTGCTACACAGTATATCTTAGATGAAGAGTCGGAACACGGAGTAATAAATTTTTTTTACCACGAAAAATACAAGGGCGATTACAAATGGATTTTTCCGTATGGCGAGAAAACAAAGGTGGGTTTTCCTAGTTTCTCCTCTATAGAAGAGAAGTTTAGTGGAAAAATTATTGAAAAGCATGTGAGAATGATTGGTTGGGGTGCACTTCCATCGTATGTCAAAGGAAATATTCTTTTCGTGGGAGATGCAGCTGGCCAGACAAACCCCTTAAGTAAGGGAGGGATTCGATCCGGGATGTATGCGGGAAAATTAGCTGCAGAATCTATAATCCTCTACAATAATCCGAAAATATATGATGTCAAGTGGAAAAAGTCGAAATTTTATTCGCAACATTGGATGAAAGTATTTGATAAAATAAAGCAAATGAGTAACAACGAGATTGCAAAGCATTTGGAACCTTTCAGGAACAACAAGTTACTTGCTATATTGAAAATATACTTATCAAGAGAATACAAAAGTTACATAGACATATACAGAGCTTACGCACTTGAACAAAAGGTAGGATGGTAAGATATTAAATAAATGCTGCAACATTGAAAGATTCCTGTAGCAAGTGCGGAGGTTTAAAAGGATCTTTCCTTTCTTCACCAAGTCCGTATAATGTCAAGAAAGGACAATCTACCCTCTCCATTATTTTGTCTCTCACAGCGTATATCATTTTACCCAGTGTTTCTAGTCTGCCGGCACAAGATGAAATTATCATAAATTTAGGTGTATTTGGTAAATGTTTCAAACTTTCATCAACAGCTTTCAGCAAACTTTCTCCAGTTGCTAAAAAGAACTCTATCTCATCATTAACTATGTTATGTCCCACTAGTAGATACTCGCCCAAGAAGGATGCAACTGGATAGGGGTGTAACGTACCATCCTTGTGATAACATCCGATTGGTAAAAAGGGAGTTATTCTGTGTATATTCTCATCCGTGATGATCTCACGCATGATACCTGTTTTTTCAAAAAAGACATCAACTGCTGGTTTATTATCGAGACTCTTTATAATGTAATTCCAATTTTCTGTACCTGTTACCTTAGCCTTTTTGCCTGTGGGGATGAGTCCATAGCTCGTCTTTATATAAATACTCAAATCCGTATTTATTCCAAGTGTAACCACGGAATTTTTATATACATTATCTTTGTAAAATTGGAAATGATTCATATATCTATTGTCATCGTTGCTAGATATCCCTATAAGCGAGTATTCCATCATACCCTCACAGAGCCCTTCCAGTACTTCGCTCTCCCTACCTAGCCCAATTTGATTTATCCTAGTAGAAATATTAGTTAATTTGGATAATAACTTTGATAATCTTTTGTCAGTAATTATTTTAAGGGTTCCAAACCCTTCTGATTGAGGAAGTGTAGGTCCAGATATTACCACAAAAAGAAACTTGTTTTCAAATTTACCGTCTTTGATTCTACTTCTTATCATTTCAGCTGCTCTCTTTCCTGCTTTCTTCGGGCTGCGTTTCGTATTGTGTCCAACGCCGACTGCAACATCCATTCTTGGATAGTAGACGGCTAATCCTGTAACACCTCTCGCAAAACATCCATAGTTGTTCATGAATCCAGCTACGGTTCCGCCGATTAAAGGTG
>CAZPML010000135.1:0-3487 GCA_964587675.1 uncultured archaeon | reverse complement strand
GACAGAGTTTAACTACCTCGTTCTCGATGTCCATCCATTTTGCGTACTCTCTAACAGCCTCTTGATCGATTTTTATCTCATCTTTCCAAGTTCCAATGATCGCGAAGTCTGCTCTTGCTTTTGCTGCTACACAATCATTGGGGCAACCAGAACATTTGAACTTGAATTTGTAAGGCCACATTGGTCTATGCAGCTCATCTTGGTAGGTCATGGTTAGATCGTAGCAGAGTTCGAGGGTATCGTAACAAGCAAACTCACAAAGTGCCGGACCCATGCAAGCTGATGGCGTTCTTAGCGCTGATCCACTGCCTCCAAGATCAAATGGGATCTCCAGTTTTCCGAGATCTTCGAAGCATGGCTGGAGGTATTCACTTCTTGTTCCCAATAGAATTATGTCACCAGTTGAACCGTGGAAGTTCGTGAGCCCACTTCCCCACTTCTCCCATACGTCGCAAATACCTCTCAACGCTTTTGTGGAGTAGAACCATCCGGTTGGCATGTTGACTCTCATCGTATGAAAGTGTTCAACTTCAGGAGCGACATCTCCCAGGTCAGAGTATCTTCCAATTACCCCTCCACCGTAACCGACAACTGATACAATTCCTCCATGCTTCCAGTGAGTTTTTTTATCTTTATATGAGATTTCGAGTTGTTTGAGTAATCCTCGTGCGGCTTTAGGGGTTTTTATATCTTTACCTTCAGCAGCAGCTTTCTCCATAAGTTCGGCAGTTTTTTTGATTTCTTTAACAAAACTTGGCCAAGGACCCTTTTCTAGCTCATCAAGCAAAGGAGTTTCAGACATACTCTCCCCTCTTTTTTTTCATATATAAGAATTTCGAATTCTTTTATCAACGTTCTCCATAAGCTAATTAATAATCATGAAGGCCATATTCTTTTTTAGGGTCGCCAAAAACTCTTTTTAATTTTTATAATCGACAATTTTTTTATATGTCTTTTGAATTTTCTTCCGTGCTAGGTAAGGTTTATATTGTGGGTGCTGGTCCTGGTGATGCTGATCTGCTAACTCTTAAGGCCTACAAAATATTAAAGGAGGCAGACGTCATTTTGTATGATAGACTGATTGGAGAGGATATAGTCAAGATGATAAAAGATTTGGGTAAAAAAGCGATATACGTTGGCAAGGAAAAAGGAGAAAAAAGTAGTATTAGGCAAATGGAGATTAATAAGCTAATGAAAAAGTATGCAGAAAGGGGAAAAACTGTTGTTAGGCTTAAAGGTGGAGATCCGCTAATTTTTGGTAGATTGGCTGAAGAAATTGAGTTTTTGATAAAAAACGGCATACCTTTTGAAGTAATTCCGGGTGTAAGCTCGGTAAATGGCGTGCCAGCCTATGCGAATATTCCGCTAACTCATCCAGAGTTTGGTTTGTTTGTGGTCGTTCTATCTGGTAGAGAGTCTGCAAGACTGAACGAAGTGCTGAAGTTTAGCACATTTGTTGTACTCATGGCTGGTAGTTCTGCAAAAAATATCGCCCAAAATATGATAAATGCTGGGATGGATCCAAAAACTAGTGTTGCGATTATCCAGAGAGGAACTATGAGCAATCAGAAGGTTAGATTCTTTTCCTTGGATGAGTTGTCAAAGTCCAACTTCAATTTTGAGATGCCAGCAATGATGATTGTGGGAAAGGTTGTTGAGTTGGCAAAGGATCTTCAAAAACTATAAGCTACTATAAGCTGTCTGGATCATTTCCAAGAACCGCAACCCACCACCATCTGGCCATGTCTACTAAATCTTTGCTGAAGTTTCCTGACAATCTGTATTCACCATCCTTTATTGTGATTAGTCCAGCTCCAATGAGTTTCCTCCTCATTGAGTAAAATGATGATCTGACAGTGTTAAGCCTCTTCATTATTTCCTCCCATTCCTCCACTCTAAGCGGTTTGCCACTCTTCTGTCTCTCCTCAACCCAATTGATAAATTGTACAGCCATTATAGCTGTTCTCTCGCTTCTAAATATTCTCTTCATAAGCTCCAGCATTGGGTCCTTCGATTGGGATATTCTTCCGCCAGATGCTGATCTTACTATAATTGAGGTCGAAGTTTTTGGTGCGTCTTTAACTTTCACATTGGATGGTTAGATAAATTATATTTAAGCTTAAAGAAGTTGATAATGATTGAGGCCAAACTCTACAGGAAAATTGGAAGTAAAATTGTTTGTCAGTTGTGCTCAAAGTTCTGTGGGATTGAGGAAGGAAGGTTTGGATCTTGTGGTGTCAGGCTAAACAAGGATGGGAAACTTTATACCCTTACTTATGGCAAACTCAGCGCTTTGGAGAGCAGACCAATTGAAATTAAACCTTTCTATCATTTTAAGCCAGGTACTACGAGCATGACCTTTTCCAGCTACTCCTGCAACTTGGACTGTCCTTGGTGTCAAAATTGGAGGATATCAAAAGCACTTCCACCAGTTGATGAAAGAACGATCCCTCCTGAGAAAGTTTTGGCTGAAGCAAAAGTTCGTGGGGATATAAGTACTTGTGCAAGCCTCAATGAACCAACTTTATTGTTTGAATACCTCTTAGATTTGTTTAAAATTGCAAAAGAAAATGGTCTTTACAATACGATGGTCTCCAATGGTTATATGTCAATTTTGGCGATCAGAGAGTTGAAAAAATCCGGTTTAGACGCGATAAATATAGATGTAAAAGGAGATGAGAGGGTTTATAGGGAGTACATTGGAGGTAGAGTTAGGAATGTTTGGAGAACGATTAAGGAAGCGATCAAGTTAGGATTGCATGTAGAAGTCATATGTTTGCTTGTTACAGGTGTTAGCGACGGTGAAAACACAATTAGCGAAATAATTGAGAATCATCTCAAGTTTGCTGGTCCAGAAATTCCAATTCACTTTAATAGGTATTTTCCAGCATACCTATTTGACAAACCACCAACTGATTTGAATAAGCTGGAATTGGCAGCTAAAATGGCAAAAAGGGAAGGAATTGAATTTGTATATATAGGCAACGTTCCGGGACACAAGTATGAAAATACTTTCTGCCCAAACTGTGGCGAATTACTAATTAAAAGATATTCATATAAAATAACTAAAATTAAAATAAAAGAAGGTAAATGTGAAAACTGTGGAAAGGAAATATACGGTGTTTGGTAGTTTTATCTAAATTTAAACTCTGTTGACAAGAAATACACTCGAGGATATCAAATTAATTCCCAATACGAATCAAAATGGTAAGAGAGGAAACTTCTATTTGGGTAGCCCAATCTCAGCAAAGTACAAAAATCACTATGCAAATTAGGACTATGCTTCCAGATGTCCAAATTCTAAAGCCTGATGTTCCAATAGGAATAAGTAGAGTGGGTGCAACTGGAATTAGGAAGCTCGTACAGGTGTTAAGGAAGGAAAAAAGACCAATTATTCTCATATCATCATTCGATGTTTTTGTCGACCTTCCATCCCATTTAAAAGGAGTAAATTTGAGTAGGAATTTTGAAGTTGTAGATGAAGTCA
>CAZPML010000134.1:1093-3526 GCA_964587675.1 uncultured archaeon | reverse complement strand
TCCCTGAGTAACCGACTAACTGTTGCATCAAGGAAAGCTAATCCTACTCTTTTTTTAAAATCGGCTGGAATGTATGTTCGTTCAGAGGATAGAATCGTTGCTATACCATGCATTCTCGCTGCAAGGAATGCCATGTGGCAAACTAGAGGATAGTCTTCCTGTAGCATTACCGCGTCAAATTTCTTTATTAGGTTGTTGAAAGCTCCAATTACGATCGGATTTTCAAAAAGATCGGTGACAGTTTTTAGATAGATAACGTTAAAGGGGAGATTTCTACTGATATCACCTTCAAAAATGGTTTTCTCCCTCGGAGCTTTACTTTTTGAGGTCAGGATCGTAACCTCATTGCCAAGCTTTGACAGGCTTTCCGCTAAGCCGTACTCGTTTCCCCTAACGAACGGAGTGAAGTAAGGCGTTACGATGCAGATTTTCATTGCACCACCTGCGCTCACAAAACATCCCTATAAACTCGTTTGATCTGGGCTACAACATCCTCCCAGCTCGCTAGTTTATTATTTTTCGCAACTTCCGCTCCAGCGACATGTTCGATCAATTCGGTAAGTTTCTCTACGTTGATAGGGTAGTCAATACCAAAAACACTTTTATCATCTACCCACTCCCTCAAAGCAGCTTCGTTTGCGACTACACATGGTGTTTTCGCCGCCAAAGCTTCCACAACTGCAAGCCCGTAAGCCTCGTGCTTGGAGAGCAAAACTAGAACGTCAGCTCTCGCATATTTTTCGATTAACTCTCGTCTGCTGAGATCCTGATAGAACCGGATGCGGTTAAGCACTCCAAGTTTATTCGCAATCTTAACTATATTTTGTTTATAGGGCCCTTTTCCGACTATTTCCAAAATAAACTCGCTGCCGAGCTTAGCTAAAGCTTCGATAACATAGTCCAGACCTTTGTACTTTTCCAGCCTGCCAACGTAGAGTATGACTTTCTTACCGAAACCTTTAGACTCCTTGATCTTCTCGATGTCCTTGAATTCGTCGAAATTTACACCGTTCGGGATTAAATGAACGATCCGTTTATCGACATTAAAATTCTTCAAAACGAGGTTTTTCTCATATTCAGATACGCATATTACCGCATCAGCCTTATCGAATATTTTGCTGCCAAGAGGCTTGTAGGGCTTGTGTAGTAGGTTTCTAACAAGGCTATGCCCTTTGCCATGGTAGTGTGGGTTGAAAATTAATTCGTTCTCCTTCTTCGTCATTGCAGCGTGTAGTGCAGGAAAAGCATGGTAGCTATGGGCATGAACAATATCGTACTCTCCAGACTTTCTTTTCAGATATCTATGCAGACCGAGAGATAGATAGTAAGAATCGGAGGGAGCTAAGGAACTGAACCTCCTAACGATAAATCCCTCGATTTCCTCTATTTTTGCTAGTTTTCCCGTTGGGTCTGTAGTTAGAACTTCTACGTCGAACTCTTTTGCTAGTCTTTTCGATACCTCGTAAACGTGTGTTTCAACACCACCTACATGCGGTAGGAAGCGAGGGCACACTTGGGCTATTTTCATTATCTACTATAGCTCGGTAGGCTGTTATTAAAACGTAACTCAAAAACTAAATACACGAAATAAAATATCTAACCAAATGAGAACTATTACAATATTTGGCCCATCGACGCGTTTTCTCTCTGGAGTTAGCTACTATACAATTCGCCTTTCAAATGCCCTATCAGAATTTATTGACGTTAAAGCCGTTTTGTTTCGCAATATGTTGCCAAGAAAACTTTTTCCCGGTTGGAGAAGGGTCGGTAAAGAGCTAACGAAACTTGAATTCAATAGAAGAGTAGACGTTTACGAAATTCTCGATTGGTACAATCCCCTCACGTGGATTAAGGCACACAGCATAGCGAAACAGGGTAGCGTGATGGTATTTCAATGGTGGACCTCAAGTGTTACCCACATGTACTTTGCGATAGAACTACTAAACAAGATGTTCGGTAGAAAAACGATTATTATAGAGTTTCACGAGATCGTTGACCCCCTTGAGAGCTCCATACTTCCAATAAGAATTTACTCACGGATTATGGGTAAATTCATAAGAAAATTAGCCTCGCATTACGTAGTTCACTCCGAAGCCGAGAGAGAGCTAATAAGCAAAATTTACAATATTCCAGAGGATAAAATCTCGATAATCCCCCATGGCATATACGACCACTATAAAAGAGTTATGAACGCAAAGAAAAAACTTGGAATTAACGATGAATTCGTTATCCTATTTTTCGGATTGCTCCGTCCATACAAAGGTGTGAGATACCTCATAAAAGCTTTCGAAACTCTTCCTGAGAATGTTCTAAAAAAATCGAGACTCCTCATTGTTGGAGAGACTTGGGAGGATAAAGAATCGGTACTGATGGCCAAGAACTCTCCATACAGAGATAAAATTACCGTTGTTAATCGCTATGTTCCCGACAATG
>CAZPML010000134.1:0-1083 GCA_964587675.1 uncultured archaeon | reverse complement strand
CTCACTCTATTTCTCCGCAAGTGATGTAGTAGTATTGCCATACATACGCGCTTCGCAAAGTGGTGTTGCACATATAGCAATGGCTTATGGACTACCAATTATAGCGACGAAGATTGGCGGACTAGCCGATAGCCTTAAAGAATACGATGGTACATATTTTGTTAGAGCAGCTGATGCAGAAAGCATTAAAAATGCAATTTTAGATGTTTACAAGAATGGAAGGAGATACGAAATTCCAGAAAAGTTTAAATGGCAAAATATAGCAAAAATGTGGATTAGACTAATAAATGAACTAGATAAATGAATTTGCCATGTGGTAAAGATTTGTGTTGATGAACGTAAAATTAGTTTTACAAGTTCCAGCAAGCCTAGAAGGGAGAAACTTTCAGTAAATAGGAAGAAGAGAAGACAGGCTATTTCGATTTGCCTGAAAGCTTTTATTGAGTTCTTGATCACCAGAGCTATTATTTAAATTTATAGGCGAGTTTCCAAATATAAAAAAGATCAAAAAATCCGTGTACAGTGTAATGAAGAGTACCAGCAATAATGATTCCAGCTTGGGTAGCAATGGCTACTGGAAAAACATCGGGATGACTCGGATTATACGAGTTTAGACATAGAAAAAAGAAAGCTATAAAAACTCGTGATTTGCTTATAGCCTTAAGTTAAAGAAAAGCATTTTGAGATTATTTAAATGATAAAGGATAAAAGTCATCATTTTGGGTTCCACGGATCACCAAAAGAGAACGCAAGTTACTGCTTTGTTACTAATGGTAAATTACTTATCCTTCAAATTTAAAAGATTAAAAGATTGAGAATTGTTGGAGAGTACACTTTTCATATTGCTTTTAGAAAAGAGAGTAAAGGTGAAAGAAAAAAATAAATGACAAAGAAAAGATTGAGGCAGTAAGGTACATGTAGAGAACGAAGAGCTTTTTGTTGAAATAGGTCTTGATAGAATGCATCACGCTTTCTGAAAGTATCTCGATGATGTCGAATTTACATGAAATAGTCTATACAAAATGCCGCGATGTTTTAGTCAAGTTATTATTCGATGTGTTCGTTTGGGCCTCCTTGCTATTT
>CAZPML010000133.1:3348-3564 GCA_964587675.1 uncultured archaeon | reverse complement strand
CCCGAGCTGGGAGCAATAATCCAACGGTAAAATGTGATAAAGCTAAAAAACTTCTCAAATATGATTTTGGACCTACACCACACTGCATAGTTTTCATAGCCAAAACTCTCCACTTTATTGAATTCGAGTGCTTAAGAAAGTTTGCAGATGCTCCGAAAGAATTGAGTGAAATTGTAAAGTGAATCAAATGATAAAAGATAAAAATAAAAACAAATA
>CAZPML010000133.1:0-3338 GCA_964587675.1 uncultured archaeon | reverse complement strand
ATAAGTGAAATTAAAAATCACTTTGGTAATCTTATTGATGATGAAACGGCAAAATACTTGGCTTTGTATAAAAATGGCTGGAGGCCAACCATAAAACTTAGCGATGCTTTGAAAATGTCAGGTATTGTGACCATTGAAGGTATCGTCATCAAAATTTTTCCTAGAACATACAAACATAAAAAAAAGAAAGTGAGAACCTTACTAATTAAAGACGATATTGTTGCTAAGGTAAAATTTTGGAACGAGACTGCGAAACTTATTGATAATCAAATTTTTGAGGGCATAAAAGTAAGATTACATTGCTATATAAAAAATGGGATCCTAAATGTTTCGTCAATCACAGATGTAGAAACTTACATTGAATTCACTAATATATCAGAGCTCATACCCGAAGAACCTGCAAACATTAAGGGCAGGATTAGCGGGATAGGTGACCCTAAAAGAGCTAATGAAATTTTTATCTCTGACGAAACTGGGAGAATTAAAGCTATTCTTTGGGATGATAAAAGAGAAATATACTACAAAGTTGATATAGGGGATCTAATTGAAATCATAAACTCACGTGTTAAGATATCGAGAAATGGAGAAATGGAAATTCATATAGGCAAAAAATCTAGAGTCAAACTTTTTGAATAAAAAAGATGAGAAGGGCATTTACAGTCTGAACATCCAAACTTTGGTACATATTCCAGATTTCTTGATAATCTCAATGCTAGTTCACATTCCTTCTGTTTTAGCATTATTGCACCAAGAATTTCAAATTTATCCGTAATGTAATCAATATGCCATCTCTTCCTTTTATTTTTTCTGAAATGTCGCTTTATTCTATGTATTCCTATATCAGAACTTCCAACATAGAAATAAAAACCTGGTTTAAATTCAACTGTCCCCAATCTACCAACTTTCACTTTTTTGGATTCGTAATTTCTCATAATCAGCAAGTATGAAACCATGAGACCACCTATTTAAACTGTCGGTAGCTAAGCTTTTTATTCTAGATTGTTTTAATAGATTTGTGAAGATATATGTTATGGACTCAAGTGCTATATTTCAAAGGAAGGCCATCTATAAAAATATGATTACAGTACCCGAAGTAGTTTCGGAAGTAATTGATGAACAGTCATCTGTTTATCTTAGCGTAAAAAACCTAAAAATTGAAGAAGCTAGTGCAAGCTGTCTTAAAAAAATTAAAAGAATTGCAAAAAGAACTGGAGATATTTATAAACTTTCAGATACCGATTTAAAGATTCTGGCAAAAGCTTTGGATGAAAAAGAAAAGGGGAACGATGTAATTTTGGTTACAGATGACTATGCAATCCAAAATGTAGCAAAAAAGATTGGAATTAAGTTTGAAAGTGTAATTCAGAAGGGAATATCAAAAGAATTTAATTGGATTAAAGTTTGTAAAGGGTGTGGTAGAAGACTAACTGATGACATTTGCCCTATATGTGGTAGCGAAGCGGTAATTAGGAGGATTAAAAATGACTCGAATTGAAACCTTAATTGAGAGAGCAAAGAAATTAAAAGAGAGAGGGTTGAGCACAGAAGAAGTAGCGGACGAATTAAATGTGTCAAGGGAGACTGCTTTATGGCTACTTACTCACGCTCCAGAGGAGCCACCATCCGATATTTACGTTGAATGGAGGAACTTAACGAGGCCACAGAGATTAAGATGCATTGCTACTGCTCTGGCTGATATGATCCAAGAAAGAGTTAAGGAAGATCCAGAGGTGGTTGTAGGTATAGCTACTTCGGGCATACCATTGGCTTCAATGGTTGCAGAAGAGTTAGGAATCGAATTGGCAATATATTATCCAAGGAAATTCAAAGTTGATGAGAAAAGAGAGAAAGCTGGAATAATGAGTGAAAATTTTGCAAAAGTATCGTCCAAGAAGTGCGTAATTGTTGACGATATAATATCAACCGGTAGGACTGTAAAAGAGGCGGTAGAATGCATTGAGGCGCTCGAAGGAAAAGTTCTTTGTGCAGCCGTAATTGTCGATAAGAGGGGGAGTGAGGAAATAGATTCAACTCCCATTTACAGTATGTTAAAAATTGTTAGACTATGAATTCAATAACCGTTGTTATACCAACGCTAAACGAAGAGAATGCGATCGGTGAGGTCATCGATGGATTTAAGGATTTAGGTTTTTCTGACATATTAGTAATAGACGGTGGGAGTACCGACAAAACGAGAGAAATTGCGGAGCGAAGAGGTGCACATGTAATTATTCAAAGCGGAAAGGGCAAAGGTCAAGCAATTGCAGAGGCTTTCAACCTAATCAATTCTGAGATTGCTGTACTTATTGATGGCGATGGCAGTTATCGACCTCAAGATGCTTTAAAGATGATTGAACCGATCAAGAAAGGGCTTGCCGACCACGTTATAGGAAACAGACTTGCAAATTATCAAGAAGGGGCATTTACTAAGCTAAATTTAATTGGAAATAAAATTTTAAACTTTTTTTTCCGTGTGGTGTATGGTATCGAAATTTACGACTTGTTATCTGGATATAGAGCATTAACCAGGGAAGTCTACAAAAACGTTAAACTCACAAGTAAGGGTTTTGAAGTGGAGACGGAGCTAACTGTTGAAACTATTGCTAAAGGATTTAGAGTTTTGGAGGTGCCAATAACATACAGAAAAAGAGAAGGTTCCACGAAGTTAAATCCAATAAAAGACGGATTTAGGATAGGAAAAGCCATCTACAGCCTTTTAAGTAGATATAGTCCAGCTAGGTATCTTTATTTTATTGGATCTGTCTTTATAATTTTAGGAATAATTTCAGGAATACATGTTCTCCTAGAATGGTTTAGTGGTGTAACACACTATCTGTTAGCGATCCTTACAGCACTCTTTATCATCGCAGGAATTCAACTGGCAATGGTTGGCCTCATCTCCGACTTTATATTTAGAAGTACAGTAGAATTTAAACGTGAGATAATTTCCCTTCGTGAGAAGCTCAGAAAAAGATAGTCACATTCTTTCAAGCGGTTCGATGCCCAGAATACTAAGCCCATTTCTGAGAACAATTCTAGTGGAATTAACTATCGCCAATCTATGCGTTTTTGTCTCATAACTAGACTTTAGTACTGGATGTGAAGTATAAAAATCATTGAAAGCGGAGGACAAAGTCAAAAGATATTCCGCAATTAAATTTGGTCTGGCTTCCTTGATCACTTTTTGAATATAATAAGGAAACTTAGAAAGTAAAACTACAAGCGTTCTCTCTTCTTTAGTGCATAGTTCGCCTCGGAATTGAAAATCTCGTTCACCAGATTTAAATGCATTTCTTAGTATGCTACATGCTCTTGCATGTGAATATTGTATGTAATTT
>CAZPML010000132.1:0-3566 GCA_964587675.1 uncultured archaeon | reverse complement strand
CGAGATCGGTATTTTGATCGTTTTCTGGATTTTCACCAATATTATGTTTAATCTTTATTTAAAAAATTTAACTACCCGCCTGCCTCCACTTGCGTATCCCCACGCTTACGCATGGGGTCTTGCAAGCAGCGGGAGGATAAAGCAATAGGATTCAAGGGTGAAGATGAAATTCCCAGCAGAGTGAAGACACTATTCGATTGAACTCTTCCCAATTATTTTAAGAATCTTTACAACACCAAAAAGGTACTGAAATATGATTGCGTAGTTCTCAAGTTCTAAAATGTAAAATTCCTTATTCTTTATTTTTTTAATTTTATTTTTTGTAAATGGAAAAAGTGAGAGCTTCAATATTTTTTCTTTCAGCTTTTCCTCATTTTTCATCGCAGAATTAAGTTCTTTAATTGCATCTTTACTAATCAATACTATGTTCATAGCAACTTAACGAATTCGCCCTTCGTCCTCCTCTCAATCTCATTGAAATCTAATTCTAGTTCCACTTCATCAATTCTATCTAATTCGGCAGTTACCAGTGCTTTTATAACTCTTTCAATCTCTTCCACCCTTATATTTAGTTTCTGGAGCATCTCATCCATAAAATAAAAAATTGAGAAATATTTTAAATCATTCCTCTCTCGGTTCAAAAGCTTTCGCAGGGCAACGTTCCGCTGGCATATCAGCTGGAACTACGTGTCCAAAACAATCTCCCTTCGTTTCATCTATTGGTCTGTAATACTTACAATCTTTACACGTATACTTCTTCTCAGCCATCTAATCCCCCCTCAATTTTTTGAAGAAATCTTCATCCTCCTGAATCATGTAAATAAGTTCGTCCATCTTATCTAATTTTATCAAGGTTAAACCAGCTTCATCCTTTCTTTTTAGGACTATGAACTTGTCACCGGTCTTTATGTCCAAATCCCTCCTTGCATCAACTGGTATGACAATTTGGCCCTTTTCGCTAACCGTAACTATGCCGTAAACAATCCTACGTTTTGAACATATTCCCACTTTCTTACTTTTCTTACTTAATTTATAAACTTTACCTTTTGATAATGGTCGAAAAGATATTTTAATAATTAATATATCCTAATTCCCTCGCTTTTGATACTACAGCTTCGACTTCTTCCTCAACGCTTGTAATGCTCGTATCAAAAGCTAGTTCTGGATTTTCTGACTCCTCGTAAACTCCATTGTATCCAGTGAGCCCCTTTATCTCCCCCCTAAGTGCTTTAGCATATAGGCCCTTAGGATCTCTTTTTATCCTAACTTCAAGAGGGCAATTAAGATACACTTCAATAAATCTGCCTATTTCTTTTCTTGCATACTCTCTCGTGGATTTAAAAGGAGAAATGATAGCGACAATTACTATGATACCATTTTTCGAGAGTAATCTGGCCATTTCAATAACAACTCGATTATGAATTTTCCTCTCTCTTTTACTAAACCCCAGATCTGGATAGAGTCTGTTCCTTATACTATCACCGTCTAAAAACTCAACAGGATAACCCAGATCCCTGAATTTTGCAACTAACGCTCTTGCGAGTGTTGTCTTTCCAGCACCGCTAGGTCCGGTAATCCAGACCACGAAGCTCATAAAAGGCTTGTCCCCCGTAGTTTTTCTGCAATTTTTTTCAATCCAAAGAGTGAGAGGACAGTTGGTGCAAAATCGTAGATGCTTGTTTCCATAACTTTACTGTTCTCCATCTCCGGAACATGAAGGATAAAAACACCGTACTCAGAGTGGACTGCATCGTCAGGCCCTGTATCATTTTCAGGAAGGTACAGCGAGGGGTGGCCAAGAGTTCCCGCAGCTCTCCAGTTTAAATCATCGAAATATACCATAAGATCTGGTTTATCCCCTCTAGCTATCGGATAAATTTCTTCTGGATAAAAAACCTTTGTATTCCATTTCTCTCCATCTTTTCCTCTTATAGACTTTACAAGTTCTGCAATTTCTTCTCTAACGCTATCATAGTGCGATTGCTTTATGATTCCGTTCTTTTCCCTACCCTCAACATTTAAAAATATCCTAGAGTAATAACCGCCCCAAGCCCATGCAATCGTTTTGTTCCAATTTACATTCAGATCCTCAAATCTAATAATTTTTCCTCCGTCGTATTTAGCATTCAGTAACTTCTCACTTATTAGCCATTGATTAACAGCAAAAGCCCCTTTCATTGCTTTTACACCATGATCGGAAACTATGAAAATTGCCGCATTCTCGTCAACAAGTTTAAGGAGTTTTCCAATTTCCTTATCCAGTAGCTTATAGTAATCAAAAACCACATTTTGATACTTACTATTTGGCTCGTACAGATGGTGATTTTCATCAAAATACTTCCAAAATGAGTGATGAATTCTATCCAAACCTATCTCAACGAACTGGAAGTAATCCCAATCTTTTTCTTGGATTAAGTAGCGCAATACTTCAAAACGCCTTCTGGTCATTTCCCAAATTTGTTCTTTAACTGCATCTCTATCTTCTTTCCTGAAAATTACGTCAAAAATATACTCACCAACGAGTTTTTCTATCTCCCTCTTCAACTCAGCGGGATAAGTGTAATTCACATTACTATCGGGTGTTATGAAACAACTTATTAACCAACCATTAATCTTTTTTGGGGGATAAGACGGTGGAACGCCAACTAAAACAGATTTGTAACCCCTAGATGATAAATAATCCCACACTGCCTTTTCCTTGACTTTCAAGCTATGAGCTATCCATATATCAGTATAACTGTTTGCTTTCCTATGCCTAAATCCATATAGTCCAAGTTCTCCTGGAGTTTTACCTGTAGCCATGCACATCCAAGCTGGTATCGTAATTGCAGGGATGCAACTCTTCATTGGACCATACAATGATTTTTTAATGAGATTTCTTATATTTGGAAGGTTATCGATGAACTTGTGGAAGAGGAGTTCTGGAGGAGCCGAATCAAGACCGATTACCAATACTTTCGTTTTCCCAACCTTCATAACCACACCCAAGATTTATACTAAACTAATGGATCCCGAAAGTTCTTCACGACTTGGTATACTTCCGGTCTTAAAAAATATTCAGGAGGTTTTTCACCCCTTCTTAGCATCTCTCTAATCTTTGTACCGCTAAATCTTTCCCTATATTTATCAGAATGTGGACATATGCGCTCATTTAACTATTGCTTGGCATCTACGGCAGTAGAAGAATTCCCAGAAGAACATTGGAGTTATTCCAAGATCGGGAAATTCATTGAAAATTTCTTGGGCATCGTAAGGTTTGTAGTAATTACCAACACCAGCATGGTCTCTTCCAACAATGAAATGGGTGCATCCAAAGTTTTTTCTCATAATTGCATGGTGTACCGCTTCTCTTGGACCGGCGTAGCGCATTTCGTAGCGGACGATTGCTAGAACGGCTGCGTTTTTAGGAAAATAATGTTCAAATAACTTTTCATATGCCTGCAAGATTACTTCGTCTTTGTAATCTCCGCTCTTCTTGCGCCCAACGACTGGATTAACGAAAAGTCCATCAACAAACATAAGCGCAGATTTCTACGACGCTTTGGATGCTGAGGTTAAGGGTCTCG
>CAZPML010000131.1:0-3573 GCA_964587675.1 uncultured archaeon | reverse complement strand
TTATGCAGTACAACTTTAGATACATAGATGAAGATGTTCTGGGAAAAGCGTACGAAACATTCTTAGCCGAAGTCAGAAAAGAGAAGGGAGTTTATTACACACCCAAATATATAACTCAATATATTGCAGAAAATACTGTTGGCAAAGTTTTTGATGAAATATTAGCAAAAATAAGAGAAGAACTGGATAAAGAGGAATTTGACCGTGCAAAAGAGTTGGTTTTAAGATTTACTTCGGTACGCGTACTTGATCTTGCGTGCGGTTCCGGATCTTTTCTCATTAAAACCATAAGAATTATCGCAAACAAATACAAAGAGCTTAGCAATCTGGTTGAAAATGCAGAAAAGAGATTATACCAAAAATATTCTAACTATTTCGGATCACTAGATATTCCCCAAGAAATTAGAGTAAAAATGGAATTACTTTCCGAAATAAGGGAGATATTAGGACCTAGAAACAAAAGAGAACTGATTGCCAGAATTCTGGTCAGACATATTCACGGCGTTGATCTAGACAAAAGAGCATTAGAAGTTGCTAAAGTTAACATTTGGCTTGAGGCAATAAAACTTGCACCTAAAGAATTTAGATACGATAAATTGCCTGGAAACACCAATTACATACTGCCTAACCTCGAAATGAATCTCTGTAATGGAGATTCGCTCATTGGGTTGCCAGAGGAAACTACTATTGCATTTTTAATCCAAAAACATCAATTCGATATAGAAAAGCTGAACAAATTAAGATATAATTATTTGAAAAATCCCACAGAACCAAGCAATATAGATGAGATTGAGAGTATCAAAATTAGCATCAGAAAGGAACTAAACGAAGAGTTCAAGAAGTACCTAAGTGGGATGCAGCTTCCTACTCAAATAATTAATGAGACTAAACCTTTCCATTGGGCACTCGAATTTTGGTATGCTTTCTTTGATAAAAATGGGAAACCCTTGCCGAAAGATCAGCAGGGATTTGATATCATTATAGGAAACCCACCTTATGTTTTCACCAGAGGTAGACATTTTACCGCAATCGAAAAAGAATTCTATTGGCAAAGATATTTCTACGAATACAGAAGCCAGCTTAAATTAGATAGGAAAAAGCAAAGCGGGAAAATTAATACATATTCCTTATTCATTATGAAGGGAATTGAGCTTTTAAAATATAAGCAAATTCTCGGATTTATAGTTCAAAACAACTTGTTACGATCGACAAATTTAGATATTACAAGAAAGTTTATCCTAGAAAATTGCAGTATTCTCGAAATTGATGATTTGGGCCCTGGGATTTTTGAAGGAGTAACCGCAGCAACAATAAACATCTTCTTGCGTAAGGAGCCAAATATGCAGAATAGGAATAATAACACAATTAAAGTAATTAATTTTAGAAGTGAACCGAAAGAAGTGTATCATGTTCCTCAAAAATCCTTCTTAAATAATGTTAGTTATGTGTTTTCTATTTATGCGGACAAAAAGGTAAGTTGTATTTTTGAAAAAATTCAAGAAAATACTATTAGACTAGGTGACATATGCAAAGTAATTATTGAGGGAATAGTTACTCCTAAAGGAAAAAGCAAGTTTATAACTAATGAACAAATAAACAACTCCTACAAGCCTTTTATTGAAGGAAAAGACATCAAGAAATATTGGATAGATTACAAAGGAAAGTATATTCTTTATGACAGGAAAAAACTGCACCGCCCAAGACCAGAATTTGTGTTTACAAGCAAGGAAAAGATTGTGGTGAGGCGGATCGGAGGAACTGAAGGGATAGTTGCGGCGTATGATAACAATCAGTATTATACATTTGCTTCAATAAATAATATCATTTTAAAAGACAAGTGTAATTACGATGCAAAATATATTACTGGACTACTTAATTCGTCGCTTATGTCCTGCTATTACTTGCTCAAATTTAGTAATAAATCTGAGTTAACAGTAAATATTTCAAGAACATTTCTTGAGGTTCTTCCAATTTATCAGGCAACAAAAGAGCAAAAATTACAAGTAGTAAAATTAGTTGATAGAATTATAACTCTTTGCAAAACTCGTCAGACATTGCGCAAATTGTGGAAAGAGTGGAGCACTATTTTAAAAAATGAAGAACATTCTTTACAACAAATTTTGATAAATGATGCGTGTCTCATAAGGCAAGGAGAATTTCATAAGACTTGGACTAAAAAAGTCACTTTCTATCCAAGCAGCAAATATGAAGAGATGAACAAAGAATTTGACCAATTTAGGCTAGAGGGGGATATTGAAAGGTCAATTATAAGAATTTACGGTCTAAATAGGGACGGTACAGATGAATTAATTTATGAGATGACGTTTAATGATGAGGACTTAATGGTTCATGTATACCTTTCTATGCTCGAAGTTTTAGAATCCACTGCAACGGTTAAAACTCTTTCTCAGCTTTTCACAAAAACAATGATACCGCTTATTAAGGAAACAAATAGAAGTTCAAATGAACTAACGCCTAACATAATAAAGAAAGTTACGGAAGAGCTTGAAAGTTGGCTAAAACATAATAAGGTGGAAAATATGGAGCCAAACGTTATAAAAATTGATAACGAAATTAGAATTATAGAAGCCAAGATAGATGCTCTAATCTTTAAGTTATATAAATTAACAGAAGAGGAAATAAAAGTTATTTTTGATCGCCTTAAAAAACCACTAAATTATCGTGAAAATGTTCTTAAGTTTTTTAGGAGTTTAAACATTGCCTAAGTGGCGAAGTTTTCCTTCAATGTTGCCAGATGTTACGGTAGTTAACGTGATTGCATCAACCAAAAGTGATAGACAAATAGACCTCGAACTATTATCAACACAGTTAAAATACGTTGATTACGAACCAGAAATTTTTCCAGGCTTGATATATCGAAGGCGCAATCCCAAAACAACGATTATAATTTTTTCTACCGGAAAAATTGTAAGCATAGGGGCAAAATCGGAAAAAAATGCAAAAGAGAGTATTCTTTCAACCATTTCCGAAATAACACGTATAGAAGGAGAAAAAATTAGAGTTGGAAAAATTAAAATTGAAAATGTAGTAGCAGTTTCGGACATAGGCTATGAAATTGACGTAAAAAATTTCGCAAATCATAAAAATAATGCAGCCTTCAGACCTAGAAGATTTTCCGGAGTAATTTATAGAACTAAAGATAATATGGTTGTGTTGATATTTAGAAGCGGAAAATTAATTTCGTTGGGAGCTAAGAGTGAACAACAAGCAAAATCTGCAATTTACTCAACTTACAGAACATTAATAGAGTTAGGCTGCATAATTGGGCGGAGGTAGAAGTTTTTATGGAAATTTGTGGAATGAGAGAAGGTTACAACTTGCGAGATTATCAAGTCTCTATTGTAGATGATATCATAGAAGAATTTGAAAAT
This sequence comes from uncultured archaeon, assembly GCA_964587675.1. GTDB lineage: Archaea > Halobacteriota > Archaeoglobi > Archaeoglobales > Archaeoglobaceae > CAZPML01. Next base: position 181 of record CAZPML010000131.1, on the reverse strand, counting down.
GAAACAAAAGGAAATATATTTATATCCCTTCCTCAAGGCACCGGAAAAACTGTTATTGCCTTAGCTGTCCTCTCCAAACTTATAAACACTAATAAAGTAAGAAGAGTGCTTGTTCTTCTTCCGCGTAGGGTGCTTGTTAGTCAGTGGGTTGACAGAGCCCAAGAAATGTTCTACGGACTAG
>CAZPML010000130.1:0-3682 GCA_964587675.1 uncultured archaeon | reverse complement strand
CTCCTTGAATGATTCAACCAATTTTTCTACAGTTCTTATGGTTTTCTCGTCGGTTGATGCTGCTATAGTCAAAATTAACTCCAAGTTTTTTTCGGCAATTTCAACGCTCTTTTCATCGATGAATTCCTCTGGAAGATTAAATATGACTTCGGACTTCTCTGCAACCTCTATAAGTTTGTCAAGCACACCACTTTTTTCCAGATAGGAGAGTTTCTCTATTGCTTTTAGAAAAGATTCTCCATCTTCAGAGAATTTCTCGGCAATTCTATTAAGGAGATCTGATTCGGCCATGAACGTTTGGCTACAGTAGAAAATAAAAATGTTTCCAGAATTAACTAAATCAAAGTATTTGCTAGTGCAATTTCTTTCAACTTCACTATCAACTTCTCCTTCTTCTTACTATCAGCCAGAGAGTGTTCTAAAACTTCATCTATCCTAGAAACTGGGATGATCTCAATTTTACCTTCGTGTTCAGTATCAAGTAGGACGTCATCCAAATTGTCCCTTGGAATTAGAACTCTCTTTATTCCAGCTTGAATTGCGGCTTCTATTTTCTGAGTTATACCTCCCACTGGAAGGACTTCTCCTTTAACAGACAGACTCCCCGTCATTGCAACAGATTGCTCAACTGGAATTCCCTCAATCGCAGATATGACTGCAGTAGCTATGCTGATACTTGCGGAATCTCCTTCAACTCCTTCATAAGTCCCAACAAACTGGATATGAACGTCCATATTGGATATATCCTTGCCAGTATACTTCTTTACTATCGCAGAAACGTTCATCACGGCTTCTCTCGCAATCTCCTGCAATCTGCCAGTAGCAATTACCCTGCCTTCATTCTTACTCATTGCTGGTGTGACCTCAGCTATTATTGGGAGAACTATTCCAGCAGATTCTCCTATAACTGCCAAGCCATTTACCCTTCCAATTTCTTGGCCCTCGGTTATGAAAAGCCTATAATCCTTCCTCCTCTCAAGGTACTTATCTGCTAGCTGTTCTTCGATCGTTTTCGCAATTTTCTTAGCTTTGAGAACGTGTTCAACCCTCACAATGTTTGATCCTTCACTCTTTGCAATGTCACCAGCTGTTCTGACCAAACCGCCCAGCTCTCTCAATCTCAGTGTTAGATGGTTTCTCCTACCAGCCCTCTTTCTAGCTTCCTTTATTATTTCAGCCACAGCATACCTGTCAAAATGAGGTATCTTTCCATCTTTCACAACTTCTTGAGCAACAAATCTCACGAGTTTTCTCCTACTCTCAACCGTATCCGGTATTGTATCATTCATGAATATTTCATATCCATAGCCCTCGATTCTACTCCTGAGAGCTGGATGCATTCCCATCAATGCATCCAAGTTTCCAGCCGCAACTAAAATAAAATCACAGGGTACAGGTTCCGTTCTTACCATCGCTCCACTCGACCTCTCTGACTGGCCAGTTATTGGAAACCTTTTCTCCTGCATCGCAGTGAGCAACTTCTGCTGAGATTCAATTGTTAGGGTGTTTATTTCATCGATATACAGGACTCCCTTGTGGGCCCTGTGAATGGCTCCAGCTTCGACCCTCTCGTGGGCTGGAGTTTCTAGGCCACCACTTTGGAATGGATCGTGCCTGACATCTCCAAACAGTGCTCCCGCATGAGCTCCCGTTGCATCCTCAAATGGGGCAGTATCTTTCTCTGAATTGTCAACCAAGAGCTTTGGGACATTTCTGTCTTCCCTCGGAACGAAGTACCTAGCAAGCATTAAAATTAGCACGGCGGCTATTATCCCCCAGATGAAATTCTTTATGTCTATTAGAATCGTGTAGCCGACAACTAAGAAAACTAAGGCAAAGATTATCAAGTTCCTTGCCTGAACTTTTTTCATCGCCTCTTCTTTGTAAGCATCAACTATTTGCCTCCCTTTTCCAGCTGGAACAAGCCTTATTTTCGGCTGATTTGGATCCTGAGGATTTGGGTAAACAAGTATGTCTTCAAGTTCTTCTTTGGGGAGTAACTCGGCCATTGCTTTGGCAAGCATTGACTTTCCAGTACCTGGAGATCCTATAAGCATTACATGCCTTTTTTGGATTGCAGCCTTCTTTATAGCCTCAACTGCATGATCCTGTCCAATAACTTGATCAATAAGCCTCTTCGGAACCTTTATTTCCGCTGTTGTATCGAATTCAAAGCCGCCTAATAACTCGTTGATGTCCCCATTCATTTCTCTTAATTTCTTTACGAACATCTTAAAATAACTAACCCATCCTACATCTTTTCAAAAACCAAACCTCTAACTTCAAACAATTTTTGGCTTCACAATCAACTTCTAAACAAGCAAAGCAAGGTGGAAGTCCTGTCACTTCTTCCATTCTCTCCATTATGGTCTTTAGATCCAGTTCTTCCTCCTCTACTTCCTCCTCTACTCCCGCTGGAATTATTTTAAAAGTTTTAACTCCATCTACAACAACTTCAACTCTCCTAATCAAACCTTCCTTCTCAAGCTTCCTAAGAATCCGAGAACACTTACTACTATCTATTTTAAGCTCCTTCCAAAGATCCTTTTGTAAAACAGCACCTCTTTTCTCTAAAATCTTTAATATTTCTTCTCTGGTATCCGTTATTTGGAAATCCGTCATTCTTGCGGCTGTATCAGTACTATGTTGTTCCCTCTCAGCACTATTTCTCCTAAGTTCCTAATTTTCTCTCCTTTCCGGTATTCGGTAGCATTTGTCAAGTAGAGATTCATGTAGTCGTCGACTCCTTCGAGTATTCCAATTAACTCACTCTCTTCACCCTTCATCTCGACTCTGATCATTTTTCCTAATAGTGACTTGACCATCTGGTTTGGCAGCATCCATCTCACCCCTGGATTGCAAAAAAAGTATATAACTACTCATTTTAAAATCTTTCCCAATGATCGTAGTAACTGGCGGTGCAGGATTCATTGGTAGCCATGTAGTTGACAGACTAGTCGAAAATAATGATGTAATCGTGATAGATGATCTCTCAAGCGGAAGACTTAGCCACGTCAATCCCAAAGCTGAACTTTTCGTTGCAGACCTTTCAAAGGATGATGTAACAGGAATAATTAAAGGAGCGGATGAAGTTTGGCACATAGCAGCAAATCCAGACGTGAGAGTTGGATCCGAAAATCCCAAGGAGATTTACAGAAATAACGTTCTAGCAACCTATAGATTACTCGAAGCTATGAGAAGGGCCGGTGTTGAAAGGATAATTTTTACTTCAACCTCAACCGTATATGGAGAAGCCGAGATTATTCCAACACCAGAAGACTACCCAATGCATCCGATAAGCATTTATGGTGCCTCGAAACTTGCTTGTGAGGCCCTAATAGAGTCCTATTGCCACACTTTCGGTTTTAAATGTTGGATCTACAGATTTGCAAACGTCATAGGAAGAAGAAGCACCCACGGAGTTATCTACGACTTTATAATGAAACTCAAGTCAAATCCAGAGGAGCTAGAAATTTTAGGGGACGGAGAGCAGAATAAATCCTACATCTACATCGATGACTGCATCGATGCTATGTTTGCAGGGCTTAGCGCAAATAAGAACGTGAACGTATTCAACATAGGTAGCGAGGATCAAATTAAAGTGAGGAGAATAGCCGAAATTGTAAGCGAGGAGATGGGATTAAACCCCACTTTCAAGTTTACTGGAGGAAAAAGAGGATGG
>CAZPML010000129.1:0-3744 GCA_964587675.1 uncultured archaeon | reverse complement strand
AGCCGTCCAGATCGGAGGATTCCCATCTCCAAGGATAAATACGAAGGTCATAATCAACATTATTAAAAAGAAGGTTGGAGAAAATTCTTTCATTTTGATATTGGACGAGATTGATATGCTTGATGAAAAGAATACGCTGATTTACTCCTTCTCAGATATAGGCAAAACCGGAATTTTTGCAATTTCAAACACAAATCTTTGGATTTCGTCCCTTGACAAGAGAGTTAGATCGAGATTTGTTTTCGAGCCTCTATACTTTCCTAGATATAAAGTGAAGGATATAGTTGAAATTCTTAAGCCAAGAGCAGAGATTGGATTGGTTAAGGGAGCTACTAATCTGGAGCTCATAGAGAAAATTGCGGAGCTAGCCCAAGGAGATGCAAGAATTGCAATTCAAATGCTGAGGAAATCAGCCGAAAATGCTGAGCTAGAGGGGAAAAGAAGAATTAGTGAAGAAGATGTTGAAAAAGCATGGGAATCCTTCAAAAAGCAAAGGCAATCTTATTTACTATCGAAACTAAATAGGGATCAAAACATCCTTTATGAAATAATTGAGCAAAATCCGGGAATTGAAAGCTCAGAAATCTATAGAAAATATGAGGAAAAAGCCAGAAAATTGGGAATTAAGCCAATAGCACCAAGGACTTTAAGAAAGTATTTAAGAAGACTCGTGGAAATAGGACTTATTAAAGAAATGAGCGAGCGAGGTAGGAAAAGAAAACTTCGAGTTCTAGTTTAAGGCATATGTACTTGGATATTGTCCATTAATAACGGCTTAAGTGCCTCTGGCACAGGACTATGGACTACAAATACTTCTTTTGGTTTCACTTCATTAATGAAATCTGCAATCTGGTCGAGAGAAGCGTGCCCGCTTGCATGGACGTGATATATAGGAACTTTTAGCTCGCGCAAAACATAGGTCGAAAGTCTGATCAATGCTTCTGCGCTGTCTTCATCATAGGGTTCGCTGAGGCTACCTATCACAACATCTTTTGGTCTTACTAAGATAGAGTCTGGTGTTTCCTCTCTCCACATGTATAGCTTCTGAGCTTCAGGAATTACCACCACGACATTCCCGCGCTCTTCATTAACTTCTTGCAGGGTCATTGTTCTGGCGTTTAGCGGAATTTCTTCTCTTTCCCGCATTTTCAATACGTATACTCTTGGATGCTTCAAAATGGAGTCATCTGCAGCATCTAGTAGCAGGGCGATTTTGGGATTTAATACAACTTTTCTGCCACCTGAGGCTTCGATTATGCTTCTTACACGACTTGTATGAGTGTACCACCCAACAACCACTATAACCGTAGAGTCCCAATACTTATCCATTATATCTTTAAATCTAAGTTTCACTTCATCTTCTGAGAGCAAATTGTAAGAAGCAACTCTCGTGGCTTCAGTGATCAAGTAATCAACACCTTCAAATTTTTCTAAAGTCTTCTGAAACACCTTTTCATTTGAGAACCTCAAGTCTCCTGTATAACCAATATAGCCTTCTGGCGTTGAAGCTACATATCCATAGGAGGCGTCTATGCTATGATCCACAGGTACCTTTTCAAGTCCACTTAAATTTGCAATATCTGCTTCTTTTATATCTCTGCAATCGATGTATGTCAAAACTTTTCCCAGCTTGCCTATCTGTAATCGGGTTTTTAGGAGTCTAAATAGATCACTCGAGGTGAAGAGTCTAACGAAGATTCCTGTTTTTTCCCAAGCATTGTAAAACGTGAGTAGTCCGTAATGATCCGAATGGGCATGAGAAAGCATTAGATTTATGGTTTTTAGCCCGTTCTCTTCGATTACTGATTCTTTTATCTCCTTTAGTGGAAAAAGGCCTTGTGAAACCAATCTTTTAAGAGAAAATCTCCTAACAATCCCGTACTCAAAAAGTTCGAGCTTTTGTCCGTATTTTACTCCTAAATCAAACCAGAAGTTGCTTTTTCCAGACTGAACTAATATTTTATTCCCACCTATCTCATGAGCGCCGCCAAGAACCTTAATTTTCATGATCAAACCTCCACCATATAACATTTGAGTTTTTCCATTGGTTCATACTGACGAAAAGCGTTTACTAGTTCTTTCCATTCCTCATAAGGGATAGCTATGAGAACTGATGGTTTGAGCAATCTAGCAAGTGATTTTAAGCTTTTATCTTTTACTCCGTGGTGTAGGAACACGATAACTTTTCCTCTTTTGTCAGTCTTGGGACTTCCCATCGCAAATCTCCTTATTCCGGCCTCGTCGTTGATGTTTAGCATATAGATTCTCTTCGGAGTTTCAACTGATAAGGAAAAATCTCCCAATAGCTCTTTTACCTTATGAGCGCCATATTTTGTTGCGTTCTCCTTAATAGTTAAGATTAACTCGGCAGGCATCGGAAAAGGCCGTTCTCTAGCCGTTTCCTCTCTTGGTAGGAATTTATCAAGTGTTTCAGAGACTGGTTTAAAAACGTATATGTTACCTATAATATCGTATTCAAATAAATCTCTTAGAACCCTTACTCTAATCTTATCATCAACTCTTCCATTTATTTTAGGGAGAATCTTCAGGTCTAGTTCAGCTCGTGGAATTTGTTTCCTTTGTTTGCCCAGTAGTATTAACGCCCTTCTCACTAGTCTTTCAGCATCAATTGCATAATAGACATCTTGATAGAGTTCGTCGCCGACCTTATCTCTGTCAAGTATGCGCAGACCATCGGCGAGTTCGATTGTTATGCCTTCAAACAACTCCTTATAACTTTTTGTCTCGCCGTATGGGCCACCATATTTCAAAACGACATCGGGAAAGTATCTGACGAACATTTCCCAAGTAATTATTCCCTCGTTCTTAACTATTTCCCTTTTCATTCTTTGAAAGACCAGTTTAAGAAATTCCTGAAGATCAAGCTGTTTTAGAGGCTTTAGCGTGTCTTTCTTCGTTACCTCCCTTGTCAGCACGATATAGGAATCCTCGCCTATGCTCCCGAAGCGGGTAACGTAATAACTTCCTTTTCCCTTTGCTCTTATTTTATGTGTTTTTATTTCCTCAAATGTAGGCACTTTTAGGTCAATTGATTCAAAAATTTCCTTCAAGCCGTTCCAGACATCCTTGCTTATGCTGTGGTAAGTGATGATCCATATCGCATTTCTTTTTACTATCCTGTTTATCGAAAGAAAAGCTTCTCCTAGAGAACGTATGTAAAAATCAAGATCTTTTCTTTGCATCGAATTCTCAATTATTTCGTCCTTCCACCAATCGAGGTCACCATATCTGGCCTTCCAGTCTTTATCAAGAATGAGCCAGCCAATGTAGAAAGTTGTCAGTTCATAATACTGAACAGAGAATTGTTGACTCCGATACGGAGGATCTGTGAACACTATGTCTACTATCTGCCTTTTTATTATTAAGTCAAGTTTTCTCGCATCGGCTCTGAGCCACAAAATATTCTTAACATTGGGATTATTCAGGTTCTCCAAAAATTCCCTCACATCCCAGGTTTCATCAAAGAAAACCTCTCTCAAATTCGACCTCAAGGATTCCCAAATGAATTCCTTTACTTTTTTGACATCAGACCACCCTTTTACAAGCTGGTCAAGTACGTTATTTTCTTTGAAATCATCAAGTGAAGCATAATAACCTGTCGCCCACCGCCCGTAATTACCTAACCTGTCAAATTTCGCGGTCATATGTAAATTGGATACAAAAATAAGGTAAATCTGATCCCTTAGATCAAGATCTTTTATTTTCATTATTGCCCAGAGCAGG
>CAZPML010000128.1:0-3755 GCA_964587675.1 uncultured archaeon | reverse complement strand
ATTAAACAAGGCTTCACTACCTAAGAAATTCTGGCCAGCTACTCTTGTAGGAGAAATCCCAAAACAAAAATGGATAAGAAACGTTGTCGAGATCGACTTAATTTTTGAGGGATGAGGGGCTGGTTCTACTTTTTTATTATTCCTATATTAGCCCTAGCTTTAGTTAGCTGTATTGCGCAAGAGAGAACCAAACTTATAGTTCACACTGCAGGTAGCTTGATGATCCTCTTCACGAAATTGAGGAAAAATTTGAGGAAATTTACCCATCCATTGATCTTGAAGTTGAGGGGCACGGGAGCATTCAGGTAATTAGACATGTTGTAGATCTGCATTTACCGGTTGATGTTGTCATTGTTGCCGATTATAGTCTAATTGAAGATTTAATGTTCACCAAAAATGTCAGCGGATCCTTGAAACCTTACGCAAACTGGTATATCAAATTCTCAAACAATGAAGTTGTCTTAGCCTTTACAAACAAGAGTAAGAGTAAATTTTTCATTTTCTAGAGTAGAATACATTCAAATTTCAAAGAGTAAAGTAGGAATGTCAATTGAGTACGCTCTAACAATCCCAACAACCTCAAAACATAAGAATGAAGCCGATTTGTCTTTGTTAAATTCCTTTTTAGCAAAACTGGAAGGGAGATTTTCTCAAAAATTACCAACCCATTGGAAGAACTGAGATAAAGTTCAAAAAGTAGCAATAAGTTTATGTACTAGCACACCAACCAACTCTACTAAAAAAGTGTCAGCTATCTTGAAATAAGAATGGATTTGGTTCTCTAAACATTCAAATTATCTTAGTTTAGGATTAAGAATTTTACTTTATTATTAAAATCTTTTTAAAATTAAAGTTTTAAAGATGATGACAAAATACGTGCAATGAACATTGATGATCTAATTTTAATAATTGAAAAAAATAAATTAAGTCTTAGTAAAATAGATGATGATTTCTACGAAAAGATGAGAGAAAGAATAGAGGAACTTGAACTAAAAAGAAAAAGTGGTGATGAGACGGAATTTCTAAGAGTCGATGATGAATTGAGGGCACTTAAAAGAATTCAGAAGAAGATATTTGAAGTCAGGACTGGAAGGATCATAAACGCCGCTTGGGCAGAAGTTTGTGGGCAATTTATAGGCGACGATGTGGAAAATATGATTCCTGAAGAAAGGGATTTCTTCAAGAAACTGATTGATATCATCACTGAATTCAAAATTAGAATGTTTGAAGGGAGAAGGGAAAAGAGGGAGCTCGTTTTAGTAAGATTGAAGAGAAATGTAGAGATCCAAGGAGTTGACGGAAAAAAATATAAATTGAGGAGGGAAGACATTGTCACGCTTCCACCTCCAAATGCTGACACACTAATAAAAGCGGGATTTGCAGAGAAAATAGAGGTGAATCTGGATGAAATATCCCAAGAAGGTTAGGACCTTCTGCAAGTTCTGTGGAAGGCACACAATCCATGAGGTAGAGAAGGTTAGCAAGGGTAGGCCGGGTGCCTTAAACTGGATCAGTAGACAAAAGAGGAGGAGAGGTAAAGTTGGAAACCTAGGGAAGTTCAGCAAAGTTCCTGGAGGGGATAAACCGACAAAAAGGGTAAATATAAGATTTAGGTGTACAGAATGTAAAAAAGCTCATCACAGACCGACATGGAGGGCAAAAAGGTTTGAACTGGTGGAAAAATGAGGTCGAGGAGCAAGTTCATCAAAGTTAGGTGTCCAGACTGTGAACATGAACAGGTGATTTTCGACCATCCATCCACGATCGTAAAGTGTCTCATATGCGGTAGAACACTAGCGGAACCAGTTGGTGGAAAGGGGAGAATGAGGGCAGAAATAATCGAGGAACTAGAACCATAACCGGAAAATATTTTAGAGAGCCCAATAATTCTTTAAGTCCCAAGAATAAGGGCCAAATTTTGTAGAGCAACAGCAAACATTAGTACTGAGGATATAAATACTCCAACAACCATTCCAAGGTAAGCTCCCCTCAAAACAATATTATCATCCTTGCTTTTTAAAGCAAAAAATAGCAAAACAAAAATCAAAATTGCTACAACCTTCAATACCAACAAGCTTGCAGCATCGTGAGCATATGGATTAAGTTCGACCAAGCCTTTCTCTAAACCGACAACGGTCGTTAAGTAATCAAAAGCATTTGCAGAGATCAGCATTGAAATCGGTTTCTTCACACTTATTAATCTGTAATTACATATTTATAAGTCTTTAGAGAGAAGAAGATGTGAGAATTATAATGAGGGAAATATCAAAGAGGATCAGAGAATTCGAGGAATTGGGGAAGAAAGGATATACAACTTTTGATTTCAGACCGTATTTAGATTTGGACGTTTACGCAACTATTGAAACTGAACTTGCATTTTGCATTTCAACTGCCAGTTCTTCGGCCAAATCTGGATTAATCTTCCAAAAGAAGATAGAAAATATAGATTTAACTAACTTAAGTAATGATGAACTAGAGAGATATTTAAAAAAGTCAGGAGTTAGATTTCACAGAAAGAAAGCAAAATATATTATAGAAGCTATAAAGAAAATAGATAAAATATTTTTAGCTCTAGAATTGAATAGCCAATCTGCGAGAGAGTTTTTGGTAAAAGAATTTAAAGGTCTCGGCTTAAAAGAGGCAAGTCATTTCCTAAGGAATGTAGGCAGGAAAGATCTAGCCGTAATTGATAGGCATATTGCTAGATGGATAGGATTTAAAGGGAAAATTCAAAAAAACACATACTTCGATCTCGAATGGCTTCTTGCTAAAAAGGCATCAAAAATGGGATACGACTTGGCAACGTTTGATCTTTTCATCTGGAGTGAGGCTACCGGACTTGTCCTCAAGTAACCAATCTATACATGAATATCTTTGCTTAAGCAAGAACACATTTACTATATCTAGCTACTATATCCCCGCTTTTGCAAAGAGTCTTAGCAAAACGAGTTAGACTGCAATTTAAACAACTTCTAACCTCTCTTGCCTAGGATCTTGCAAGCAAGGGTGATAAATTCAAATATTTTGAATGAGACGAGAAACTGTGAAAGAGACTTGGAAAAATTTGGTGAAGGCTTTCATTGGAGAGAGTATTGCTAGAAACAAGTACACATTCTATGCTAAAAAAGCAAAAGAGGAAGGGTACGTATTCCTAAACAAAGTATTCCTTGAGACCGCTGAAAACGAAAAAGAACACGCGGAAAATTTAATAGAATTAATAAAGCAACTTGGAATTGGAAAACTCGAATTAAATATTGATCTAGAAATTGTTTTTGGAAGCACAGTTGAGAACCTCAAATCTTCAATAGAAGGCGAGAAGTTTGAGAATGAGGTCATGTACCCGAAATTCGCTGAAGTTGCAGAAATAGAAGGCTATGAAGAGATTGCAAAAAAGTTGAGATCCATAGCAGTCTCGGAAAAACACCACGAAGAGAGATTTAGGATTTTACTTGAAAGAATAGAAAATGGGTCGTTTTTCAAAAGGGATAAAGAGGTTGAATGGATTTGCCTCGAATGCGGTTATGTCCATGTCGATAAAGAGCCGCCAGCTCTATGCCCTAGCTGCGGTCACCCAAGTTCTTACTATGTCTCGAGGGGCATGCTGTCACTGTAAATAGCTTCACAAGGACTAAAGCAAAAATTAAATTTTTCTACCAAAATTTTTTAGAATTGAAAACACGTATCCCAGCGATTTTTGAACATCTGGATCTCTTAAGGCTCTAATCAACCCCATCAATCCTCCAACAGGTTCGAAT
>CAZPML010000127.1:0-3773 GCA_964587675.1 uncultured archaeon | reverse complement strand
GTATAAATAACTCTTGTCGTTATATAGCGTTTTTAAGTGTTAATTTTCCAACACACCTTCTGCAATATTTTCTCAGCCTCATTTAATATTGAAAGCATGCTTTTCAGTGATATGTAGCAGAATCTTCGGTCTTCACCCACCTCCTCACATCTATCTTTTCCTGCAATTGCGGATAATCCTTCAAGTCATGGGTCTGGTGGGGGGAGAATAAGCCCATGTGCCTTCTACGGAGATACCATGGAATTTCATGAGGTATTCTTCGTGAATTTCATCAGGGTTTATATCCTTGAAAAGTTCAGGATGTAGCCACTTTGCAAACCACATATGTCCTATAACCCATCTCGGCCCTGTAACTATGTCTCTGTCTATCAAATATACACAACCATTTTTCACTGCGTTCGTATTACTCAACTCTGGTCTCTCTGAAAGCAGCCTTTGTAGCAGCTCTTCCATATCCTCAGGTGTTTTACCAGGCCCACTATCAAATCCCTTCATTAAGTCCATGAATATCACATCCAGATTCTGCTTGAGCACCCATTCAGGGTCAACTTCAACCATAATTAAATTTATAAAATAAAACTTTCGGATAGCGGATAGTATCAAGCTTCCGGAGAAGGTGAAGCTGAAGGGAGGGGGAATGAAATTTGAATAAATCTTTCATTACTCACATCCTCATACTATCATCTTTCTTTTAAAGATTACTATGGCTAAAACAACAGCTATTATCGCCGTTATCCATACATATCCAACTTGAAAGAGAAGAATACCATCACCCCGCAGACCTTCAATTGCCTGGGTAAGTGGAACAAGTTCTATTAAAAGCCGAATTTGCTCTGGATAGAAATCGAGAGGGAAGAAGACACCACATAGAAAAGAGAGTGGCGTTATGACGAGTGAATTTACGATGCTCAGGTGGTGTGGATCGTCAAAGTATATACCAGCGGAGAAGCCTGTTGCAGAGAATAAGATGCCCACACCGACGGTAAAGACTAATAGAAGAGGAAGCGATATAAAGGTTGTGCGGAAGAAAATGTATATGGGGATAAGAAAAATTATCACGTTAAAAATGGCAATCATAACCCCCGTGAGTATATAACCTATGACAGCTTCATAAGGTCGAATTGGTGCGACCATGGTTAGCAGCTCCAGATACTTTTCATAGGTTCTCGCAGCCAGAACTTCAAAGCTGAGGTGAAGATGTGTCACCTGTGCTGTGGACATCATCAGGATACCAGGAATCAGAAACTGTATATATGGGGTGCCACCTGGCATGCGAACCATTGACCCCAATCCGATACCAATAACTAAGAGGTACAACATTGGAGTTAGCAAGCTCCTGAGAGAGTAGTGAAAGATGTTCTTGTAAAAGTCATACAACTCACGCTCAAATGTAATTGTGATTGCCCTGAGAGCTCTTATCATTTTCATTCCCTCAGCTCCCTTCCAGTTAAATGTAAAAACACATCTTCTAAGCTCGCTCTTTTGATGTCCATTTCTAAAATTCCCGCATTCTCTAAAACTTGCTTTACAATCAATTCCAGCACACTTTCATCTTTTAGATATATTCTTAGCGAGCTATCATGCCAGATAGCGTCTTCAACACCTGTAAATTCCTTGATTTCTTCTATGACTCGCTGGCTGATTGAATTCCGGGGCTTTATGGTAACTATATTCTCCACCTTGAGGATATGCTTAAGCTCATCGGGAGTGCCTTCTGCGATTTTTTTGCCATAATCAATGATAATCACTCGGTCACACAGCATTTCTGCCTCCTCTAGATAATGCGTGGTTAAAATAATCGTCTTTCCTCTGTCTTTTAAGTCCAAGATGTAATCCCATAAAGCGTGTCGGGATTGAGGGTCGAGACCAGTCGTTGGCTCGTCTAAGAACAGAATTGGGGGGTCGGTGACCATCGCCCTTGCCATGAGCAATCTGCGCTGCATCCCACCAGAGAGTTGATAGCCAATCTTTTCAGCATGGCTTTCTAATCTTGCCCATCTTAGTGTCTCCCTCACCCTTTCTTTCGCCTCTTTTCTTGATAAGCCATAGAGCCTCGCATAGAAATATAAATCCTCCTTTATGCTGAGGTGATGGTCGAAGCTGAGCTCCTGTGGAGAAACGCCAAATAATTTCTTTGCCTCTACCGGCTTTTGTTGAACATCGTATCCACCGATGATTGCTCTCCCCTTTGTTGGTTTGACGAGTCCGGTTAACATTTTAATCGTAGTAGTCTTTCCAGCACCATTTGGTCCGAGCAATCCTAAAATCTCACCCCTATGAACAGTAAAGGAGAGGTCATCCACAACTTTCTGATTCCCAAATACCTTTGTTAGGTGTTCAGCCTTGATTATTTCTTCCATTTGCACACCTCATGCAATAGTAATCCGAGCCAAATTTGGTTTTATTAGCTAAGCAACCTCCACCACACCAAGGATATAACTCGCAGTTTGAGCAAAAGTTGTTCAGCTTTTTCACTTCATTCCTTTGTTTGTTCCAAAGATCAATCAAAGATAATTCCTCAAGTGATCCAATCTTCTTTGAAGAGTACTTACAAAGTCTAAGACATCCATCTACATCAATATGTGAGCTAATGAAAACTGCCGGACAGATGTTTCTTAAAGATCTATTCTTTGCTCCAGCAAGGGGAAAGTCTATGAAAACATCTTTTGGATACCTTTCGATGAGAGATCTGATATTCTCTATGGCACGGTAATATTCTTGTCTGGATAAGGCAGCATTGATACTAAACTCTCTTGGATAGGAAAAGAAATTGCAGTAAAATCCTTTATCCATTGCATATTCTGCCACTCTTTCCATTTCGTTTAAATTTTGACTTAAAACCGGAAAAAGGAGCACTTTTGAACCTGAGAAGTTATGAGTTAACCAATTTATAAACCCGATTACCTTTTGGTGATGCCCTTTCCTTCCAACTAATCTGTCATGTTTTTCTTCTACAAGAGATAAGAGTTTCACTCTTATTTGATTGCATTTGAAAACAGTTGTTGGCATCTTATTCCAATTACAATTGGTGTCAATAGATGTCCGTATCCTATTATTCTTGCAAACAGAGAGAAGTTTTTCAAGTCTTACATCCAAGAATGGTTCTCCACCCGAAAAAGCAAGTGTTGTGAGATTCTTACTTCCTTCTACATATTCCATAAGTTTCTCAAAAATGAGGTTATCCAGCTCTTTCTGGACTGGGCTAAAAGGACAAAAGGTGCAATTCAGTCCACAATACGTATTCAATGTGACTGAGAGGATTAGAGGTTCGTTAAAGATTGGAAACATCTTCTATCACCTCACTTTCCTCAATCCAGCATAACGGATCGGATTCAAGATAATCTCCAGTTTCAGCATATGCATCTGCTCTGCATCCACCACAGATGTTGCGATAGTAACAGATACCACATTTTCCCTTGAACCCTGAACGATTTCTTAGCTTATTAAGAACATCGGAATTGAGCCAAATACTCTCTATACTTTGGTCCTTTAAGTTCCCCACAGGTATTCGTAGGCGAACACAAGGGAGAACATCAAGAGAAGGTGTAATAACCAAAGAAGCGATTCCCGCTGTGCATCCCCCAGTAATTCTATGCGGATTCAACATTCTTTTTAATTTGTCTTTAAAAATAAAACGAAGTGGATCATTAAGAGCTATATTTTCCTCCACAGCCACCTTTAGAAGTTTCTTCCAATCTGATGGTAATAATGGTTTAAAGTTTTTACCCCTACCGACAGGGCTCATTCGCTCCACTCCAAACCGGATGCCTAAA
>CAZPML010000126.1:0-3799 GCA_964587675.1 uncultured archaeon | reverse complement strand
CGTATTAGCAAAGGCCCCTGCTGTTTCTATGGCTTCCCTATCAAAATTTTCCTTAAATTCTACTGTCTCTGACTCCCCATGTTTTATAATTTTTTTAATATTCATGCCTTCATTCCTTTACTTTTCCATTCTCCAAGGGGCACAATGAATCTAACAACCTCAAACTTCTCCTGAACCTTTAGATTTTCAGAAGGGTTTTTGATTATGTAAAGGGTTGGATCTGTAGTAGCATTGGCAACTACATAAAGCCAGTATTGCTCCTTAAACCTTTTTGCTTTAAACCATTCGTTGGGAGTTAAAGCAACCTGTCCTTCACCTGCTCTTGCTTTGACTTCTATGTATCTTGTTTCTTCTCTACCCTTTGACCTTATGTCAAATCCAAGATTTTCTTTTGACACATCCTCTGGCTCTCTTCCTTGACTTCTTTCATATTCCATGGCAACATCCATGCCTATTCTTTCTATCTCCTCATCACTTATCATATCCTCAGAAGCTGCAGGTTTCACAAAAACTGCACCTGCAAACTTTGGCATAGAAATTGTCAAACTCACTTCCTGCTCTATTTCTCTTTCTAATCTTTTCAAGGCTTCTTCATATTGCCTTTTTCTCTCTTCTTTATTTCTGATAGCCAAATCCACTTTTTCACCTTCTGCCTGTCTTTCATATAGTTCTGCAAGCTCAGCATCAAGCTCACCTATTAAATACTCCAAGGATTTAATGCCATATTTTCTCTTTATTTCTGCCTGCCTTTTCCTTTCTTTAAATATTTCTTGCTTGTATCTTTCAACAGCAGATATGGCATATTCCTGGGCTCTTTCCTTGGTTATATCCATTTTTATAGGCTCAGTATCATCCTGGGGAACAAAATCCCATAAAATTGCAGGATTAACTCCATTTAAATCTTCTCCATCGTCATAAATCGCCATAAGGCGCTTGCCCGCAACCTGCCCTTTGCCGTCCTTCACTTCACCTTCAAAAAACCATAGAACGCCGTTGTATCTTCCAGAAGGGTCTTTGAAAACCGCTCCTCTTTGCAATTTGGCAGAGTAATTTCTAATTACCCATTCAAGTAAAGCCTCAAAGAGCGGATGCCCAAAAGAGATAAATTCTGCATCAGGATTTTTGAAAGCAGTATCTTTATCAAAGGTTGCTTTTGGATATGACTTCAGGATAGAGCCATATCTGTTTTTAAAATCAACTTCCTCTGCTATTTTCCTTATTTCATAAGGAACCGATTCTATTGCTATAAACCCGTCCCTTCTAACTCTAAATCTCCCACCAAACCTTTGAAATGCCCTCTTGAAAAACTCCTCCACATATTCTGGAATCAACCTGTATTCTTTTGCTTTTTCAAGGCTCTCTTTTATTCTGGTATAATCAATGTGTCTGGTGGCGAGGCTCTCTCCTAATGCCTCCTTAATTTTTGCGATATACTCCTCATCTACTTTGATATCAATCTCTTTTATAATTTCTTCCATGCTTCTTGCATTCGCTACCGCATCCAAAATGAGCTGATAGAGGTTTTTACCGTAAAATGTGTCGCCAATAACATCAAACACCTTGTCGCTTCCCAGAGCCTTTCTAATTTCTTCGAGTTTATCAAAAAGTTTAGCCAGCACCTGACCTTCTCTCGTATCCTCTGCTACAAGATTAAAGACATAAACATCCTTCTGCTGCCCATACCTATGAACCCTTCCCATTCTCTGCTCTAAGCGATTGGGGTTCCAGGGTATATCGTAATTAATCATAAGATGACAGAACTGAAGGTTTATACCTTCGCCTGCAGCCTCAGTTGCAACCATGACTTGCTTTTCGTGCTGAAAAACCTTCTCAGCATTTACCCTATCTTCTAATCTCATGCCACCATGAATGAAGTTTACAGAGTATCTCCATGATTTGATCCTTTTTACCAAATACTCCATAGTATCTCTGGATTCTGTAAAAATCAGAATTTTCTCGTTTCCATGCATTTCCCTTATTTTTTTAAATCCTTCTTCTATCGCTTTCTTTAGTTCCTGAAGTTTAACTTCAGCCTCCTCCCTCAGTATCTCTTTTGCCATGTCTATGAGTCTATTTAGAGTATTAATCTCTCTTTCTAACTCTTCCCTATTCTCAGCGATACTTAATGTTTCCCATTTTCTTTCTTGTTCCCAGCGTTTCTCTTCTTCATAATCCTCAACTTCTTCAATATCAATGAGGGCATGTGCTTTCATGGGTTCTGGTTCTTTAAGCAAGGCTTCAAGCCTCTCTTTTCTCCTTTCAAGTGATTTGAAAAGCGCATAAACGCTTGATGCCATCCTTCTCTGTAGAATCAGCAGAGCAAATGCAATGTTTCTCCTTTTATCGCTTTGCAGGGCTTTGTTGTATTGAGAAATTACATACTTTGAAAGTTCATTGTATAATCTCTTCTCCTTCTCCGATAACCTGAATTTAATCGTCTTCGGATGGCGATTGGTAAAAATAGGCTTTCCTTCAAAGTCTTTCAAATCCTCTTTCATCCTTCTGATAAAGAGAGGATTGTCTTTGCTCTCCAAGGATTCATCGATCAATTTTTGTGTGGCAAAGAATCCTGGAAATAGAAGGTCAAGAAATAATCTAAAGTTTTCGGGATCTCCCTTATGTGGTGTCGCAGTAAGAAAGAGCATATGGTCAGTATTCTTTGATAGCACTTCTCCTAATCTGTATCTTTCGGTCTTTGATAACTTATCCCCATATCTATAAGCTGCCATCTTGTGGGCTTCATCAACTATAACCAGATCCCAGTCAACGCTTCCCAGTGAGGGCAAAATTTCCTCTCTCTTTGCAAAGTCCATGGAGGTAATAACCTGGCTCTCCCTTCGCCACGGATTTTCTGCATAGTGGGCATCTAATAAACCCCTATCAATTACTGTAAAGGGTTCTTGAAACTTCTCCTTTAATTCCCTTCTCCATTGGTCTTTGAGATGTCCTGGGACAACTATTAGAATCCTATTTGCAACACCCCTTAATTTCAATTCTTTGATTATCAATCCTGCCATAATGGTTTTGCCAGCACCAGGGTCGTCTGCAATGAGAAACCTTATGCAAGGAAGTTTTAGAATGTAGCCATAGACTGCTTCTATTTGAAAGGGTAAAGGATCTATCTTGGAGGTGTTCATTGCTAAAAGGGGGTCAAAAATGGACGCAAACTTATAACGCTCTGCCTCGATGGCTAAAAATGCTTCGCTTCCAGGAGTGGAAAAATCTAAAACAAACTCCTTTATTTTTAGTCTTTCAATATCCTCTTTTGATAATAATTGGTCTACATGCTCATTAGAACAAACAGTCGCTCCTATGATATGAATGCGGTCTCCAAATTCCTCAACTTTCTTTATTTCTATAGGTTCTGGCCAGAAAGGACCTTCGATTATCACACCTTCCTTGATCATAGTTAGTCCTCCATGCCACAGTTTCACTTAACGTTTTGGCAGGTATGCGAAGCTCAAAAGGGTTTTGGGTGAGCGGAGCGAACCGCATACCCGCGTTGTATTGGCACTCACAGTCACTACCGACCAACTCCCATTCATTCATCTGTATAAGGATTGCATTTAATTATTCCCATTTTTTTCTCCTTTACCATATACTTTGAGGCAAATTTCACTTAACTTGTTCACTACAAACTGTTCGGATGTCTCGCACCCTCCCTTCCACCTCAGAACTGATGCCTATGTTTTCTTTACCCCTTACCAAAGCCCTCCCTGGAAGGCTGGAGGGGGATTTCCGTCAGTTGAGATATTCCTGATAGGGCATTAGAAGTTTCGGCGGCCTTGGCTGAGTTTCT
>CAZPML010000125.1:0-3855 GCA_964587675.1 uncultured archaeon | reverse complement strand
TATCCTTTATTGTTACCATTTTACCCCCGTTATTTATATAGCCTGTATATCTAGGACTTGCAAAGTCTGCAATCTTTCTTTAAAAATTATCTAATTCTAATTTAATCATTTTCTAGAGTCCCTTCAGCTGAAGTATACATTCCAAAGAAGTTATGGCAAGTGATGTCTTGAATTTATCTTAGAAATTGTCACATCTCCCGAAAAATCTGGCAGTTGAATACTAGCAATCATTCTAGGACTAATGGTCTCTGATATCTAAGTGCATAACCTACCAAGTTGCAGTGACATTGCCTTGAAAGGTCCACTTATCAGCCACTTCTCGTGCAACTTTTCCTATTACTGCTACAGGCCAATCTTGTGAATTAAATTAATGCGTACCTTTTGGAAAAAGATTATAGTTCTTAATCCGGTTTCATTTTCCAATTTAAGTTATAAAAATTAAATTAATATTTATAATCTAAGTAATTCTTTAGGCTCTCAAAAAATTTATCGAGCTTGGATTTCCTATCTCTGATCATTCTTTCAACTTCAGCAGGATTTGGACTTCCCACAGTTCTTTTAGCGTATACGCTCCCCAACGGGTCTGTAACGTTCTTAAGCTCTTCGTCACCGATCTCAACTTCCCTTCCAATTTTCCTACATTCCTCAACTAGATCTTTGGGAGATATTTCCGAGAGTTTCTTACCTTCCTCGATCAATTTTCTGACGAGTTTTCCAACAATGAAGTGGGCTTCTCTAAATGGAATACCCTTTTTCACCAAGAGTTCTGTCAAGTCAACTGCAAGTACATAGTTCTCCGTAATCACTTCCCTCATCCTCTCGGGTTTGAGAATTATTTTCGAGACGACTTTGCTGAATGCTTCCAGAACTTCTTCAGCTATCTCCACAACTTCAATCACGCTCGCCTTAACTTCCTGCAAATCCCTACTATAACCAGTTGGTAGGCAATAGACTGTGGAGAAGCAGTGAACAAGATTCCCCAAAGCTTTTCCAGTTTTACCACAAATAACTTCCAAAACGTCAGGATTCTTTTTTTGGGGCATTGAAGTGCTCACATCTGCAACCTCATCTGCAAGCTCCAAAAATCCAAATTCGTAGGTCGACCAGATTATTATATCTCTGGACATCCTGGAGATAGTTACTAGAAGCAAAACCAATCTTGAGATCGAGTCGAGAAGTATGTCCCTGTTCGACGTGGCATCGAGAGAGTTTTCCAACACTCCCTCAAATCCCAAGAGTTCAGTAGTGCATTCTCTGTCAATTTCTATGCTCGATCCCGCGCATGCATTTGATCCCAGCGGATTTAAGTTTAGGTAATAGAGGGTGGTCAGAATTCTCTCCGCATCTCTTAAAAATGCGTCAACGTAGCAGAGCAAGTAATGGGCATAAGTCGTTACTTGAGCGTGTTGGAGATGGGTGTAAGCCGGCATTACCGTTTCCTTGTTTTTTTCTGCGATTTCCAGTAGCTCCCTAATCAAATCCAGCAGTCTTCTTAAGATTCTTAGAGACCCGTTTCTAACGAAAATGTGCATGTCAGCCATGACTTGGTCGTTCCTGCTCTTCCCAGTATGAGTCTTTCCTCCAACTTCAATTCCGCATTCCTCTATTATGTACTCCTCAATTAATGGATGAATGTCAATTTTCCCTTTGATATCAATTTTACCAGAAATTAAATCTTTTCTAGCTTTCTCGAGTGCTTTAAGAATTTTTTTGAGATCTTCGTCGTTGATAATTCCAACTTTGTTTAGCATGGTTGAGTGGGCCTTTATCACATCGATGTCTATTTCTGCTATTTTCATATCCTCCTCAATCGATCCAATGAACTCGGATAACTTTGGATCCATTTGTTTTGAGAGCCTCCCTCTAAAAATCTTCATTGCAATTCACCACTTCGATTAAAGGAGAACTCCTTTTAAATTTAGCTCAAGTTCCAAGGATTTGTTCCAGTTTCATGGCTGCTAAGTAATTTTCCTCATCAACCATATAACCCCTCGGAGTCTTTTTTAAATCCGAGAGGGGAAGGAACTTCCAGTCTTTCCTTGGAAGCTTGAGCGCCAAATAGGGTTCAGCACCAAAAGTTCTAGAGAAGTCCACAAGTTGGTTTACTTCATTCTCAGGAAGGTAAAGAGGAAGATTTCTCCTCATTTTGACTTCCAGTGCGATGAACTTTAAGCCATTCCCAGCCACGATGTCTGGCGATGGATGAGATGTTGCTCCACTTCCAGCAACTCTAACTGCTGCAAATCCATGTTTCCAAAGTCTTTCTAACAGATCTCTCTCGAAGTATATTCCCTTTCTCTTCATATTTTCCTTGGATCTGTAATCTCACCGTAAATTGCAGTGGCAGCTGCAACGGCCGGATTGACCAAGTATATCTTTCCTCCCGGACTACCTTGCCTTCCTATGAAGTTCCGGTTCGAGGTCGATACGCTTACTTCCCCATCCGCTATTAATCCAAAGCAGCCGCCCATGCAAGGACCGCATGATGGAAATTCAACCAGCGCTCCTGACTCAACGAGAACCTCTATAATGCCATCCCTCAATGCCCTAAGGTACTCCCTCCTGCTAGCTGGGATGATGATTAGCCTTGTATTCCTTGCAACCTTCTCCCCATCTAAAATTTCTGCGGCTATTTTAAGATCCTCGTACCTACCGTTGGTGCAAGATCCAATAAACACTTGATCAACCCTAATTCCCTCAACTTCCGACACTCCACAAACGTTGTCAACCCTGTGGGGTTTAGAGACTTGGGGCTCCATCTCGCTGATGTCAATTTCCATAATCTTGAAGTCTGCATCTTCATCGCTAACGATAAGTTCACCTTCAAACTTCCTCCCTAATTCCTCCAAGTATCTCAACGTTGTCTTGTCGGGTTCAACTATCCCAGTTTTTCCACCCATTTCAACAGCCATGTTGCATATCGTAAGCCTGTCTGACGTTCCAAGCTTTTCAATAACATTTCCAGAGAATATGCATGCTTTGTAGTTTGCTCCATCTGCACCAACTTCCCCTATGATTCTCAAGATTATGTCCTTTCCGTAGATGTGCTTGCCCAACTTACCGTTGATCTCAAACTTAATGGATTCGGGGACTTTAAACCAGAGTTTACCGAGGGCCAAAACGCATCCCATGTCTGTAGACCCAATACCAGTTGCAAAGGCACCTAAAGCTCCGTAAGTACAGGTATGACTGTCAGCACCAACCACAAGCATTCCCGGGAAAACATGCTCCTCAACCAAGACTTGATGGGCTATTCCGGCCCTAATGTCGTAATTCACGATTCCTTGTTCTTCTGCAAATTTTCTTAGAAACTTATGGTTTTCTGCGGCCTTGACAGTATCTGCCGGAACTTGATGGTCGAGAACAAGGATGATTTTCTTCGGATCGTGAACTTTTGCTCCGTCTCCAGCTATTTCTCTGAAAGCACCTATTGAAAGAGGAGCGGTAATATCGTTCATCATAGCAAGATCGACTCCTGTGAAAACGTACTCTCCTGCTTTTACATCTCTACCACAAACTCTTGAGAAGATCTTCTCTACTATCGTTTTGCCCATGCACATTGAAATATGGATTACTAATTAAATTTACTGGAAATTTCTAAAAAAATTATTAATTTTATTATTTTATTTTTAATTTAAATTCTGCTAAATTTAGCACAAGTTTTTTATGCAAATCAAGTTGACTAAAAGTAGATCCCGCCTTAGCTCAGTGGCAGAGCGTGGGCCTGTAGTCCGGTCTGTCCCTGACAGGGGGCAGAAAGCCCATGGTCCCCGGTTCAAATCCGGGAGGCGGGATGCTTTTACTCTGGTTCGAATCCCTTCCCCCTCCCAAACCTTTCTGCACGGTTTTTCCACT
>CAZPML010000124.1:0-3886 GCA_964587675.1 uncultured archaeon | reverse complement strand
GAGAAAAGCCAAGAAACTACAGTGACGCACTTAAATTAAATAAAGAGCTATATTCGATCTTTTTTAACAAATTACTCAAGTTGGGGATATTTCTTCCTCCATCACAATTCGAAACGTGCTTTTTGAGCTACGCACACACTGATGAGGATATAGAGAGAACCCTGATATCAATGGAAACCGTTCTAAAGCAGATAAATAGTACCGCAAACTTTTAATCTTTAAATTTTTGAGAAAACAACTATTTCTAATGAAGATCACCGTTGGAACTAGAGGCAGCAAACTCGCTTTAGCTCAAGCATCAAAGGTTATAGAGGGTTTAAAAAAAGAGGGTTTCGATGTAAGACTTAGAATTATCAAAACAACAGGAGATATCAAGAAAGATAGGCCTCTATACGAATTTAAAGGAGTTGGGGCATTTGTGCAGAGTTTGGATTTGGCATTGGCAAAAGGTGTTGTGGACATCGCCGTTCACAGTTACAAAGACGTTCCATCTAAAAGAATTGAAGGTACAGTTATAGCAGCTGTTCTCAAAAGAGATAGTCCCAGAGACGCACTAATATCCAGAGACGGGAGAACACTGAGTGAACTTAGTCCGAATTCCATCATAGGAACTTCTAGTCTGCGTAGAAGAGCGCAATTTCGAAGACTGAGGGGAGATCTAAAATTTACAAATATCAGAGGGAACCTCGATACAAGGATAAAAAAATTAAAAAGAGGTATGTACGACGCAATAATAGTTGCAGAAGCCGGTCTTACCCGATTGGGATTAGATAAAAAGGTAAAATACCAATCTTTTCCACCACACCTAATTGTACCCTCTCCAAATCAAGGTATAATAGCTATTGCAACGAGAAAAGGAGAGGAAGACCTAGTTTCCTTTTTAAATGATCAGAAAACATGGTTAGAGGCAAAAATAGAGAGAACCGTGACAAAGGAGCTTGGATTAGGATGTACAATACCCATAGGAGCCTATGCAGAAGCTAAGAGAGAAGTCAGACTTATCTTCGAAGTTTTTGCAAAAAAGTATATTAGAATTGACGAATGCTTACCAATTAACACGGCAATCGAAGACGCTTTCGAAATTGCAAGAAACGTGAAGTCCGATCTCTATGGGTAAGGTCTATTTGGTAGGTGCTGGCCCGGGAAGTGCTGATCTCCTGACATTAAAAGCATATGAACTCATAAGGAGAGCCGACGTCATCCTCTATGACGAGCTCATAGGCGATGTCGTTGAAGTAATTAAGAATTCCAACGCTGAGCTTATCAACGTAGGAAAAAGGAGAGGTCACCACAGGATGACTCAAACGGAAATAAACAAATTAATGGTAAAGTTGGCGAGGCAGGGCAAAATTGTAGTCCGCTTAAAAGGTGGAGATCCATTCATATTCGGAAGGGGAGGAGAGGAGGCACAATATCTTGCCGAACATGGAGTTGAATTCGAAGTTGTACCCGGTGTTACATCAGCAATTGCCGTCCCCGCCGTAGCTGGAATACCACTTACACATAGAGACTATGATCCGGCAGTTGTCATCATGACGGGTACAGAAGTAAAAGAAAGAATAAATTGGGAATCTCTTGCCAAATTTAATGCAACAATCGTTGTACTCATGGGTGTAAAAAACCTAGACAAGATCTCTAAAAACCTAATAAAATACGGTAAAAACCCGAATACCCCCGTTGCTGTAATAGAGAGGGGTTATTCGAAAAGTCAAAGAATAATAACCGGTTTTCTTTCGAACATATCAGATGTTGCAAAGAGAGAAGACGTCAGACCACCTTCCGTAATCGTTATTGGAGACGTCGTAAATTTTAGGGAGAAACTTATTAAAGTTGAAAATTATAAAAAACGTATTCCCAAAAAATAGGTTTATTCTCATATTTTGGGAAAAATTTATATACAAAAGAATGATCCCCCACTTTATGAATGAAGTAAAGAAAGGTATATTTCTAAGAAGATCCGAAATCGAAAGAATTAGAAACAAACGTCTTAGATTCATTCTAAATTACGTTAATAGTCATTCTCCATTTTATAAAAGGTTCTTTAAAGAATGTGGGGTCGATATCGATAAAATAAAAACCGTTGAAGATCTAAAAGAGCTCCCATTCACGACAAAGCAACATCTAAGAGACGCATACCCACTCGGGCTTTCAGCCGTTTCTAAGGAGAAAATTGTGAGAATACAAATGAGTGGGGGAACAACGGGTCAGCCGGTAATCGTACCCTACACAAGGAAGGATGTCGAACACTGGAAAAACATGATGCTAAGAGCTTTTTACTTATCAAACATTACCTCAAAAGATGTTATTCAGATCACCCCGGCTTTCGGATTGTGGAATGGAGGATTTGGTTTTCACTTCGCAGCCGATGCAATCGATGCATTCGTAATACCCATAGGATCGGGAAATACGAGAAATCAAGTAAAATTCATGGTAGACTTTGGTACTACAGTTTTGTGTGGAACTGCTAGCTATCCTCTCAGAATTGCCGAAGTTGCCCAAGAAATGGGTTATGATCCGTCAGAACTGCCAGTCAAAAAGATGCTGCTTGGGGCAGAACCTTGGAGCGATAAAATGAGAGAACAAATAGAGAGGACTTTTAGCGCAATAGCTTACGACATTCCCGGACTAACCGAGATGGGGGGAGTTGGAACAGTTGGATTTGAGTGCCCAGCCAGATCCGGTCTCCATATGTGGGAAGATTGTTACGTAATAGAGATAATTGACCCAGATACTGGAGAGGTTCTGGATGAGGGCGAAGAGGGCGAAGTGGTTTATACGTCACTTTGCGGAGAGGCTATGCCCCTGATCAGGTACAGGAGTGGAGAGGTTTCAAAGATAATCTCCACCGATAAATGCGAATGTGGAATAGAACACATAACAATTGGCAGGATAAAGGGGAGGACCGACGACATGATCATATATAAGGGAGTTAAATTTTATCCATCAGATGTCGAACAGATACTCGCATCGTACGGCATTAAACATTACAAAATAGTAGTTGGAGAGGACATAAAGATTCTGTTTGAGGGTGAGAATGGTATCACCGGTAACATCGCCAAAGACATTAAAGAGTTTTTGGGATTTAACCCAAACCTGAGAGCTTTGCCTTCTCAAACTCTTGAAAGATACGAAGGTAAAGCTAAAAGAGTTTTTAGGAGGTGATAAATTTGATAATGAGTTTGGCCCTTATCTATGCGGCTTCAATAGTGCTGATGATTGTTGGATTTGCTACAGCGATTCTTAAAGCGAGGAGGATGTTATGATCGATGTCAAACTAGCATCACTTGTTCTGGCAATTTATTTAGTTTTGATGTTACTAATAGGTGTCTACGAGTACCGAAAAACACGAGGCTTGCTAGATTTCTACCTAGCAGGAAGGAGACTTGGTGCCCTGGTCGTTAGCTTCTCCTTCTTTGCCACGTATTTTAGCACTGCAGCCTTCTTAGGTGGTGGTGGATTCGGTTTCATAGCAGGATTCCAATGGTCTGCTTTTCTTACATTTTTCCATATACTTTTCGCGCTGCTCGCATGGATGTTTATCGCTCCAAAAATGAGAGAACTAGCTCACGCGCAAAAAGTTTTAACTATTTCAGAAATATTTCGGAACAAGTATGGAATTCCGTCTCAAGTCCTTGCTGCCCTAATTATATTGTTCTTCTTTGAATTCTACATGGTGTCAATATACAAGGGAGCTGGAAATCTACTTCAAGTCATGCTCTCCATGGATTACAAAGCTGCATTACTCATCACAGGTGTAGTTGTGATGATCTACACGGCGATAGGGGGTTTTAGAGCAGTTGTTATGACAGACCTTATACAAGGTTTGTTAATTCTGGTTGGTGGAGTAGCTTTGTTCATCACCTTGATTCTTACGCTTGGTGGCCTA
>CAZPML010000123.1:0-3942 GCA_964587675.1 uncultured archaeon | reverse complement strand
ACTTTGTACGCCAATTTAAGGGATGGATTGTACTTTCCTTTCTCCAAGAAAACGATGGTCTCTCTTCTAACCCCTACTTTTTTTGCTAACTCTTCCTGTGTCATATTATACCTTGCTCTGTACTCTTTGATTCTAGTTTTCATTTCAATCCCTTCCAGAGAAGCATAATCTCAATGGGAACATGAGTAGATTCCAATGAGATCTCACACATCTCTCCCAAATTCACCTAGGAGAACCATCGAAATGTCGATGTAAAATCCATATTTATTCATTTTTACACCTACTCTATGCTTCTTCTACTGTAATAACCATAGAAGACCATGTATAGCAAAAGTAGTGCGCATGCAGAAAGTGCTAAGGTGTATCCAGCTTCTGTATGCTTGTTTAGCGCTATCAACGTTGTGCCAGCTAATGCAGCACCCACTACGAAAATCTCGTATATTCTTCTCGATGCTTTCTCGCTTATTCTGAGGGTTCTTTCATCCTCCATAACCTCCTTAACGCCTCTCTTACCCAATGCTATCAAAGTTGTTCCTATAATAAATGCAATCGCTGGCAATGATGCATTTCCCTCTGACACTCCATATCCAACTACCGCTCCCATTATCGCACATACCAAGGCCGCATATATTGCAAATTGCTTCCGATCCATTTTTCTCACCACTTTTGTTATATATTTCTAACGTTATGTTAGAAATATATAACATTTTCGTCGAGCAACTCCTTTGTAGTATCCAATTATATGTAACTTTTTAAGTGCCACAGAACAACTTCTGGTCATGTGCTTCGACACTTTGAACTTTCCGAACTCTAATCACGTTTTTGAGATACGTTAAGATTTTCCTATCAGCAAAATGAAAGGTTGTAGAGTTAGAAATAGGAGTGCTAGGAAAGATGAAAGGCCATATCTAAAGTTCTCAGATTCGAACCAGCTGATTCGGACATGCTGAAGATGAAGTATTTGTTTCTATTTATGAGAATTGGGAAATCGTGAGCATATAGAAAGAATTCTCTCAGTATTTCCCAAATATCTAAGGTAAATGAGGAGATCGTAGGAAAATACATATTATATTAGTGAAATTTTAGCTTTTAGGCTGATGAAGATCTTAAGAATTTAAAATTTAAAAAACTAAAAAATCAAGTCTCTCAGTTCATGTTCGCCACTTCTCATAATTATTATGTAATTATTATAATATAGAAAAATTTTATATATCAAAGGAGGGCTACATTCGTGATAGACGCGTGAGTGCGACGTGTAAGGGGTTGTAGGAGGTGAGAGAATGGGAGTGGGTAGGATAGAAAGGAGAGGTGCAAATAAGAAAGCGATTGCAGCTGGAATAATAGCATTAATAGCTTTGGCAGCGATGGCTATGGTTTACTACTCGGACTTTGGTACATCAACGATTACGGTTAATAATATAATTGCAGGAGTATACGTCGAAACGAG
The DNA here is from genome assembly GCA_964587675.1 of uncultured archaeon. Lineage (GTDB taxonomy): Archaea > Halobacteriota > Archaeoglobi > Archaeoglobales > Archaeoglobaceae > CAZPML01. Next base: position 2,495 of record CAZPML010000123.1, on the reverse strand, counting down.
CAACCCATCTGTATGGTCCCCAAGCATGTTTGTGAATAAAGAGATAGCCAAGGTAAATATAACGCTGAATGATCCAGATATGAGTGTTGATAACAATACAATAAACTATACAGCTGTATTTGAAAGTCCATTGCTAAAACTTGGTGCTGTAAGGGCGTTGGTGATAAAAGTGTACAAGGATGATAATGGAAACCACGTTTTTGATGATGGAACGGATGAACTGATCGGCATGATGACACCACTAACACCATCACTTGTATACAGTACCACATACAATGAAAGTACCGATGGTCCTATTAATGTTGGAAAGAACGTAACGTACTTCTTCATAGCAAGCGGAGTGGCATTTAAGCCTGGATTTTGGGATACTGCTAAAACGAAAGTTGGAATTAAAGCATCCGTTAGTTTAGATAGCGTTGGTTAAATTCATTTATTTAAGTTTTAAGCTCCATCAATTTATCGTTTTTAGCCTCAATTGCTTGGCTCCAGAGTGTCAGAAACGTGGTCGAAGTCTGCGATCAGCCCTGTACCTAACCCTTTCGCAACTCCAAGAACTGACTACATAGAAGATCCGTTAGCGGTTGAAATTCCCTTGGGCTACTGTCTACAGCTAAGACCGAGGAGCCAGAAGGCGATGGCGTTGAGAATTCAACTTTTCCAGTACTCTCCAAAGATGTTTCCGAGATCGATGAACCTCTCCTTCCTGTGTCCCACAAACAGGAGCTGAGTTGTCACAATGATTGATTCTTAAATTTTTTTCAACTATGTATAAGCCACAAAAGTTTCACACCTTGTTTTGGTATAACCATCTAGCTACCCAAAACAAAAGAATTAGAACTGACCTGAGCAATTAGAAAAGAGATCTCCGCCCAAGATCTTCTGAGCAGCTTGAGATAGTACTTGTAATCAAAACTCTCAAAATTTTTAACATCAACGACGTTTCTCTTCGAGTCTAAAACAACATACTCAATAACCATTCCTGGTTTAACGTCGATCCCCGCCTTTCTGTACTCTCTCACAGCAGCAGCCTCAGCACACTTTCTGCCGTATTTTGCCTTGCTGACGACTTTTCTGATGATGAGATCGCGGGGATCTGCATACCTCAAGCTGCCAGCATATCTTTCATACACTCTCTTTAGTTCCCCAGCAACTCTTCTGATGTCTTCAACGCTTTCGGCTCTCTGCAGAATTTTGAAGCAATTTAGCTGCATTCTCCTGATGTACTCAGGCGTGTCTCTTCTCCTGACAGCAACTCCACGCAACTTCATTTTGCCATCGTGCAGCCTACCGTAATATCGGTTGTACGCGCCGAACGTATCTCTCATTGGAAGGAAAACTATCCAGCTGTAGTGCTCAATATCAATAACCAACCCCGTATCCTCCTCAACTCTCCCCTTCAGCTGCTTAACTCCGCTCTCATTTCCACTTTTTCTCAGCCACAGGCAGTCAACTATGCCGTGAAGAACTTCAAATCCCATTTTCTCGGCGATCTCCTTGGTTCGCAGCAGCACCTCCCTTCCAATTCTGTTTATTTCCTCGTGAATCTCTATTCGGCCAAACTTCGCGTTGCGGTAACCTGTGTAGCCGAAACATGTTACGAGCATCCACTTTAAGATGGAATCGAGTTCCACATACTCCTTCCTCTCTTTCTTCAGCTTCTTCGTCTTTAAGCGAAGGTTAAGCATTGGCTCCAGAACCTCGGCAAGAAATCCCCTGCCGCTTCGGCCGCTTATCGTTTCCGGCGAAAGGTTGTGCTTCACAATTATCGAGGGATACATGGAGGTGAAATCGAGCTGCCAGACGTTTTCGTATACTCCCGGTGTGGGCTGAAATATCATCCCTCCCCTGTCAACGGCCCTCAATACTCCAAGCGTCTTCTTCTCCTCCGCATCGCTCTTCCTGAAGGGTACGGCTATTCCTCTCTTCAGAGCTTCAAAGACCTCGTAGGATGAGATCAATGTGCCAGGACTGAAGCGAGCAGCGAGGTTCGGTGAGATGACGGCCAGACGGGAAGCTAGAAATATCCCGCTCAGCCCACTCTCCTTGAAGTTGAAAGATTCCGTATCAATCAGAATTCTGCCCTCGGGAATCAATGCAGACCTCCTGTACCTTGCTTTACCATAGCTCCAGTACGATTTCTGCGAGAGCTTTCTGAAGTTACCCGTCCTGCTGAATGCATTCTCAACACCAAGTTCTTCAGTGACCGCATTTATTCGGGGCATCCAGAAGTCCGCATCCCTCATCAACACAACATCTGGATCCTCTGCCTCAACTACCGCAAGCAGGCCCTCAACCACCTGCTTCTCGCTCCCCTCTATCCGCTTACCGTTTACCTCAACACTCCGTATACTCCGCTCGAAGATGTCTCCGTCGATGATGACATTCATCGCAGAAAATGGAAGCTCGAAATCTGGCTCGAATCTGCGCTCATCCCCATCCAGAACATGGGAGCACGGGAAAACTCCATTCTCGGCCATGAACCTCTGTTCCAGCCT
>CAZPML010000122.1:0-3978 GCA_964587675.1 uncultured archaeon | reverse complement strand
TACAATTGGGACACGAGAATTCCAGACATTGATGCAATCTATTATGAACAGGGAAATGAGTTAAAAAAGCTCGAATCGGTTAAGGGAGGAAGGTGGAGAATAGAGGGACCAACCGGTTGCGGAAAGACTATGCTTGCGGAGTACTTCGCAGCCAAGAACAGACTCCCGCTCTTCACGGTTCAAGGAAGATACACTCTCAATCCGGCCGATTTAATTGGCAGACCAACGATTGTGGGAAACGAAGTGATGTGGATCGATGGAACTCTTACAAAGGCACTTTTGTGCAGTCAGGAGAGGGAATGCGTTCTGCTTATAGACGAAATAAATCGAATGGAACCCAGAAGCCAGGCAATACTTCTTGAAGCTGCTGACTATAGGTGCCAAATTACGATAGAAACGACAGATGAGGTTGTTAAGGGTGAACCTAGCAACATCCACATCATAGCAACGTTAAATCGCGGTGGAGAGTATTTTGTTAATAGACTTGATGCAGCCGTTGAGGGCAGATTTTCTGTAATTTTGCTGGATTACCTCGGTTTAAGAAACAAAGAAGCGGAAATAGAACTTCTGATAGAGAGGTGTGGTGTAAAGTATGAGTTAGCTGAACTACTTGTTAGTTGTGCTAATAAGATAAGAATAGAGGCGAAAAGCGGGAAGAGTATAATCACGGTTGGCATTCCAACTAGGAACTTGATAAATTGGGCCAGCTTAACGTTAGTTTATAGTAAGAGGAGAATAGGTGAAAATCCAATTGTCGAAGCCGCAAAGGATGCGGTCGTGGATGCGCTTTACGAGGGCCAGACAAAAACTACGGTGATGCAAATAGTGCTGAGTATGTGCGATTTGCCAAGGAGCGAAATTGAGCAGGTGATATGAACGCATTACTGAGAGTACTGGAATCCCTAGCAAGAATATTTAGTGACCAAAGGGAAATAAAAATCAAGGAATCGGGAAGGAACGTTTTCCACATTCATGGGAACACGATATATGTTTCAATATCACCAGAATTTGAACTGAGCGATGAGGAGAAGCTAAGGATAATAGTAGATGCACTAAATCATGAATGCGAGCACATAAACCTTGGATTCACTAAAAGAAAGCTGGAAGAGTTTATTAGGGAAACTGGGTACGGTCCACTTTCTAGATGGGTTCTCACGATTGTTGAGGATCACTACACCGATTTTTCAAGACTTAAAAAATGGAGAGGATTAAAAAAAGCTAGGGCGTTGTTTTCAAAACTTGTTATGGAAAGAGAACCACCAGTAAACATATTTCCAGAGAGAGAAGCAGCTTTGAGAGGTTTACACATGATAAACTACTCAGGTTTTGCAAAAGGGGAGGAACTTGTTTCAAGCAAATTAAAAAAATTCTTTGAGCTTGCAAGAAATTGTTTACTTGAAGTTAGAGACATACATGACTTTGATTCAAGAAAAGAGGTAGCAAATTTTTTGCTTAGTCGAATTCTGAGTTTTGGACCCAAAAATCTAATTCCTTCAGATGATTTGGACTGGAAAATCGACTTCCAAATTTGTAGTGGTTATTCCGGCATCCAAATCGAGTTCACGGAGCCCGACAAAAGTCTGGATGTAAACTTAGATTTGGATAAGATCATGGAATGGAATTCGGTCGATGATCTCTCTCCATCTGGATTTGAAAAAAGCATAATGGACAACATTTATTCTCTTGAAACTGAATTTAGGAAACAGGAGAAGCTAATGAAAATAGTTGCAAAGAGGGATATGAGAATAGATCCCAATAAAAAACCAATCGTTCCCGAATCAATTTTGAACGAACTCGTGAATACGCTTGAAAGGATTAAGACGGAGGAGTACTTCATAGAATCTGAGTGGGGTGAGGAAGTAAACATTAGGAACTACTTAAGGAGGTACTGCGGGGAGAACAACTTGAATTTGTACTACTCAATGAAGCCATCCGATACTGGAGGGAGGGCAATCCTAATCGCATTGGATCTAAGTGGGAGCATGAAAGACAAAATTGACGAAACGATCAAGGCGTGCCATATAGTTGCAAAATCCGCTGAAATATTGAACGATAAAATTGCCGCATTTGGATTTCAGGAAAAAACTGGAGCTGTGAACTTTACTAAGATAACTCCGATTAAGCTTTGGCATGAAAGATACAGGCCTGAATTTTTCACGGGCCTTGATGTTTCAGGAAACACTCCCTTGAGGGAAGCAATATTGGAGGTTAGAGATTGGTTGGATCCAATAGCCGCAAGACAAAAGGTTGCAATGGTTTTTACTGATGCAGAGCCAACTTCTTCGACACCTGAGCAAGTCTACAGGGTCGTTTGCGGTTTGGGGGCAAGAGTAATTGGAGTTGGAATTGGTACCAAGGTAAATCCTTCCATGCTCAGAAGATGCTTTGGAAATAGTTATTTGTGGGCTCCTAACATAAGGGATCTACCTAGGTTAATTTTTTCGGTTTATTTGAGCCTTCTAGATTCAAGTTCATTAAATTTTATTTAAATGTAATAAATTATGGCTATGAAAATTAAATCCAGGAGGAGCGTTATCGATGAATTTATTAAGACAATTTTTAATCCGAATTTTCCAAACAAAGACATGTGCATTGGTAAGGAATGTCTAATCGATCTTGCAGACAGAGTTATTACGTTTCCAAGAATCAATCCAATTACTATCCACTTCCAGCTTAATCCAGTGTTTTGAAAACCGGCTGCAAAGACAACGGCCATTCTAGCATTGAGGAAGCTTACTGCAGAAATCATCAAGGATTCTGATGGTAGTGGTAGCAATTCTATGGATCTTGGGAGAAAATTCAATAGTCCAGATTTGATAAAGAGAGAAACTAGAAAATAGGTTGTGGCCATTATTAGGGAAACTCTTACCAAGTTTTCGGATGGAGGAGAGGAGACTTGGGTAGACTTGGGTAAGTGACTCGTTCTCCACCCTATTGACAGAAAATATCCTAGAAAAGATTTGATTAGTGAAGTTAACAGTCTTATTAGCGTATAAATCAGTCCCGCAAAACCCAGAATGGGAATCACGAATGGTATGAAGAAGGTGTACAAATGACTGAAAGCACTTGGGAAGGAATTCAAGAGTGATAGGGCTATAACTTCCCTTCCGCTTATCTTGTTCTCCCTCCAAGCCTGTGCTAGAATAGAATAACTTGCAGTAGGACTTAGAAAGCAAGTTGAAATGCTGAGGATTGCCATTTCGCTCAGTCTGAACCTGACGATCAAAGGTGAGAGAAACCTGGATAGTTTTTCTATGTATCCCCTCCTCAGGGAGTAGGATATAAGATAGGAAGCAAAAGCAACGATTGGGAGGGTTTTGATCAGGAAAATCGCGGTATCGTAAAGAGCTTCTTGGATCATATGAAATCGAGTAGGGTTGAACCCCTCTTTATTCCTAGCATCTCTTTGATTCTTCTAAATTCTTCCTCGTACTCCTCTCTTAATTGTGGTCTGTAAAGTATCGCCGCTGGGTGGTAGATTGGAAAGATTCTCACTTCCTTACCCCATCTATTTACCTTAAATTCTCTTCCCCTCACTTTTGTTATCGAAGTGAACTTCAAACCAAAAAGATTAAACACGAAGTTTGCCGCAAACCTTCCCAGGCATACTATTAAATCGGGCCTTATAGCTTCAAGTTGCCTCCTCAGATAATCGCCGCACGCTCTTATCTCATTTTCCGTTGGATCTCGATTATTTGGAGGCCTGCATTTTAGTACGTTACAAATGAAGACGTCCGACCTCTTCAATCCTATACTTTCAATCATCTCAGTTAGAAGCTTTCCCGCACTACCTACAAAAGGTTCTCCTTGCAAATCCTCCTCCCTTCCAGGAGCCTCTCCAACAAAAACGAGCCTTGCCCTCGGGTCTCCGCTGCCAGGTACGTAATTCGTCTTCGTTTTATAGAGGTCGCACTTCTTACACTTAAGTATCTCCTGCCGGATTTTCTCTAGATCCTCCATTAATCAACCTTTCCGTCC
>CAZPML010000121.1:0-4081 GCA_964587675.1 uncultured archaeon | reverse complement strand
ATCCGAAGTTCTCACCCGCTACTACAAAATCCCCCTCCTTTACATTTCTCGCAAAGTCTGGTCTTATACTCTCAAATACGTGTTTCGCGAGTTCTGCTGGGTCATTTATTACGAGATATTTCCCTTGGATAATTACATCCGTATCAATGTCATCCTGGAATTTCCAAACTCGGCCCATGGAAAAAATGGCAAGGCATCTTTTAAAAATTTTAGATTTAATATTCAGATTATATGACTCGGATTCAAAATAATAACTAATATTATGGTGAAAATTCCCGCAAGCAGCATCCTTGCTCCACTTGTAATTAAGTTAACCTTTGCAGTTTTCCCCATAAATAGGCCAATTAAAAACAAGCTGATTAGTCCGAATGAGAGAGAAAACTTGAAAGCAACCCATTCAGGGAAAGCGAGATATGGAATTAAGGGGGGAATCGCAGCCACTATTGGAGCAATCCCATGAATGGTTGAGGAGATATATGCTGCGGCTCTGTGGGCTCTCTCAATTGCGCAATTCCTAGATTCAACTAGCAACGCTCTCTCCTTCCTGTCGATCATGATCTTTTGCTCGATTCTCTCCGCCTCAAATGCCCCCCATGCACTTGATATACCAAGGGCAAGTGCCGTTGCAAAGCCTGCGGAGATAATAAGTTTTGAGCTAACTCCGCCTACAAGATGGGCACCCACTATCATACCAAGAATCGTGAGGATACCGTCAAAGAACCCTATTACAAAGTACCTCCTAGAAACCGAAGCTATATCAGTCATCTGGCTGTAAAGTTCGAAGTCCTCTCTAAACTTCCTGAATTTTTCGATCATTTTAATAGGGTTAACACTTCATCGATATTTAAATTCAAATTTGAAAGCCTCTTCTTTGCCCTACTTAGGGCCGTTGGTTTATATTTATTACCTTTCGCCTTTCCAATAACGGCCTCGAATTCGGATTCGCTTAAAAAATCTCTTAGAAAATTCACAAAATCGTCTCCTTTAATTATGATAACATCCTCTTTTCTTACGAATCTTCTGGAATTAAATACAAGGGCCTCGATTTTCCAACATCTTTCACATTCGGAAATTAGTATCTCCCTATTCTCGTTTCGAACCCAAGATTTTTGGAACATGACGCCTCCACAGGAACAAAAACCACCAAATTTTTTGGCGGTAATCTCTTCTAAATTGACGGCCCTATGATTTACGATAGCTTTTTTAAGGGGCTCAAGTACCAACATCATACCGGGACTATCTTCTTTACCTCTGGAACTTTTGATCTTAGATATCTTTCAACAAACATGGTCAAAGTGATAGAGGCTAGGGGACAACCATAACAAGCTCCAAGGAGTTGGACCTTAACTACACCCTCCCTCTCATCTACATCCACAATAGCGATATCTCCACCATCCTTCTTTAGTGCAGGTCTTATGTCTTCTTTGACTACCTTCTCAACCCTGTCCCTTAATGACATGATATGAGTATTGGGGGGAACATAATATTTTTTTTGATGGCGCTTGAAAGGACTGTTCACTTGATATAAACAAGAATCTTGTGATACAAATTTTGAAGTTCTAGACATACATAGAACCTTCCATGCAAAGTCATTTGCAATTCTAATAAAATTAAAAACTGGCTATGTGGAGGGATTTGTAGTTTTTCGTAATTTCAAACCCATCACCAATGGCAATAACTTCACCGTTCACAATTAAACATACTTTATCGGCGAGCATAACGGCTTCATTCAAGTCGTGGGTGACATGGAGGGCTGTAAAGCCGATCTCATCTCTCCAGTTCTTGATCTCTTCAATTAACCTCTCCTTGATGAGCACATCTAAATTTGAAAATGGTTCATCCAAAAGTAAAACTTCCGGTTCGATAGCTAGAGCTCTGGCAATCGCTTCTCAGTTGACTCTCTCGTTCGAATGACAGTAGTTATATACGATTGTATAAGATTATTTACATGGCTGAAGAAAGGGAGGTCATCCCCGTCTCTTTACCGAAAGGACTGGTGGAGGAGATAGATGAACTCGTAAAGAGGAAGATCTTCTCATCCAGATCTGAAGCTCTAAGATATGGTGCGAGACTCGTTGTTCTGTTGGAGAAGGGAATCCACAAGCTTGCAGAGGACTATGCCTACGAGATGATCAGGGAGAGACTCGAAAGGAGGGAAAAGAGTGTACCTTGACACCGACATAATTCTATCACAGATAAAGGAGAGGGACTGGCTAAAAGATTTAGTAAAGCGAAAGTTCTCGAAAATAAAAGAAGATTTTAAAACCTCCGCAATCACCGTAGTTGAGTGTCAGATCGTTTTACTCAGGGGAAGAAGGGAGAGATGAAGCAATCAAAGCTATTGAAAGAATTGAATCGCTTGAACTTGAAATCGTTAACGAAGGAAGTCCTGGTCAAATCCACGGGGCTTCTTACCAAATACCCCAAGCTAAACATCTTCGACTCAATTCATTTAGCCCATGCAATCTTAGAGGGGGAGAGAGTTCTATCGACGGACCACCTCTTCGACGAGGTCGAGGAGGTCGTCAGGTTAGATCCTTTGAGAGATTAGATCTCCGTCCGATAGGGCGGAGACATTCTTGCTATGAAAACGTTCGTATATCTCAGTATCTGGGGTACTACCCCCGCAACATGCCTCGAGTGTCCAACCGGGTTGGCTTTTGAGAATCGAAGTTCATCGACAGAACTCTTGAGAAGATAAAGAAAGTCCAGAAACAGCTATCGAAAAGGAGGAAAGGCTCAAAGAGGAGAAAACCAGACTAAAGCTGGCCAAGCTATACGAGAAACTGGATAATCATATAGACTTCTTGCATAAGCTTTCTCGCTACTACGTGGACAATTACGATATAATTTGCGTAGAGGATTTGGATGTCAAAGATATGGGAGCTGGTGGGCGGGTGGTGAAGGTTAAACCGACTAACACGTCAAAGAGATGTGCCAAGTGTGGATATATTGAAAACCTCTCCCTGAAGTGGTTTACCTGTCCAAAATGTGGCTGAGAGGCGGACAGAGACTACAACGCCTCCCTGAACATCTTAGATGGGCTCGGACAACCCAGAATGCCCGTAGAGGGAGAACCTCTACCCCCTCGTTATTCCTTATCGGAATGTAATCGAGGGGTGAGTTCTCTCGGTGAAGCGGGAAGCCCCTTGCGTAAGCGAGGGGTAGTTCACTCACTTTGCACCGTTGCATCCACCTCCCCCTCGCTGACCGCTATTCCGAACTCCGAGGCGAGCTGCCTAGCCTTTTCATCGACAAACGGCGAGACGATCATGAGCCTCGGTTTCACTCCTGTGACCTTCTCGTAGAGTTCCCCGATCCTCACGAGCTCTAAAACATCGCCGCGGCTGACGGAGGACTTAACCTCGATGAGCATGTGCTCCCCGTCCTTGATGACGAGATCTACCTCGACGACGCTCGGTCTGCCGAATACAAAACCTTCAGAATCGAAGTACACCCACTTGTCGACCTTGGCAACTCCTAGAATGTCCTGCACTATTCTTCGCATTCCCTCCCTGAACGCGCTCTCCGATAGAACTCCCCACCTTGCACCGATTGCCGCAATGACTTTTGACAGGTCCTCGATTCTCTTGCTGTGCTCCTCTATCCTTTTCTCCACCTTTTCGAGTCTCTCCAGAACCTCCTTCAGTCCTATCAAGCCCGCTACTGCGTACCTGAAGTTCTTATCTGTCTCCAGCGTCCTCAGGAACTTCTCCTTCTCCTCCTCCGTTAGCGTCTGGACCATTTTGCTCACCACTAGGTTCCCTTCTCGAAGGACTTCATAAATCTATTGTATGAGGTCCTTACCAAATCACAGCTCAGCCAACCTCTGCAAAACCTTCTTCTCCCTGAATCCAAGAGCTACAATTCAAATCAAAGGGACATTCAGAGCTGCAAACTTCAACACTCCTCGTATAGCTGTGCAATCTTCTCAAACTGATTTAGTGAGCTTGAACATCATAATGGCCCTAACTGGCTTAAACTCCTGCCATCTTCTCAACAGGCTCATAAGCCTTTAAATTCCTGAATCTACGTTTCTCCTCCTTCAGCTTAGAACTGAAAACATCCAGTGAATAGCTCA
>CAZPML010000120.1:0-4150 GCA_964587675.1 uncultured archaeon | reverse complement strand
TAAATCCTTCAACTAATTATGAGGTCAGATGAACTTGAGGAATACACCCTAACTTGGATCGTTGGACAGAACTTATTCCTCCTCACCTATTTTGGAATCGGGTTTGCCGGAATGCTCCAACTGAGGCTCTATGGTTATCCTTTGCTCTCCATCTTTTACGCATCTTTCCTTATCACAATGCTTCTCTTCATTTTGAGAGCTAATCTCTGCACTCACTGCTATTATTACGGAAAAAGATGCAATACAGGTTGGGGCAAACTCTCTTCCCTTATGTTCAAAAAGGATTCTGGAAACTTCCAGCTCGGAATTAAACTAGCCGGTGCAACATGGATGATCGCCACTCTAACACCCATTTTTGGAGCGAGTTTATCTCTGATCCTAAAATTCTCGACGATCACTCTAACCTTGCTCCTGCTGTTCATTTCGCTGACCCCCATTAATTTTCTAATCCATAGAGAAGCATGCGGGAGGTGCAAAATGAGGTTTACCTGCCCAGCAAGCTTGAAGAAAGGCTAAGATTACGAGTTTGATATAATCACTCCAACTTGATCGGATGGTTTTAGGCTAAGAATAATTTATAGGATCCACCAGCAAGGAGCAATGAAGATGAACGAGTTCTTCAAGGTTAAACTGGGGGATCTTGTTTACGGCGAGGGTTTTGGTTGGGTAATAGATGAGCAATTGATACTGCGGAACCCACATAGATGCATGGCACCATATCTGAGGGAGGAGAGCAAGAACCATGGATGAAATCACCCAGAATTAGTGGGAAGATCATCAGAATAGCGAGAGAAGAGAGCCAGCAACTCCAGACGAACCAAGAAAAATCCTCGGACTTAAAGGTAAAGACAAAGTGAACTTGTAATTCTAATTTCAATTTCATTTCCAATTGTTAACCTTATTTAATCCACCCACTCTCTAGAATTCATGATAAAGATAGAAGTGCCCGAATATGGAATTTTCGTTTCAGCAGGAAAGGTGAGGGGCGTAGAGGTGAGAAGAAGTGGTGAAGAAGTACAAAGAGTTCTTAAAGACGTTTTGGACGAAATGAGCTACGATCTAAAAACCTTAAAGGACAATCCAATTATAAGAGCTTTTAGGAACTTTTACTGGAAGATCGGCATAGATCCCACAAAACAGAGGCCAAGTAGCGAGGCACTAGTTAGAAGGGCTTTAAGAGGGAAATTTCCACTCATCAACAACGTTGTAGATGCTGGAAATATTGCTAGCCTCGAAACTCTAATTCCCATAGGCCTTTACGATCTTGATGAGATTCGTGGAGAGCTGGAGATGAGGATTGCAAGGAGGGATGTTTTTCATCCAATTGGTGGAGGGGAGGAAATTCTCGAAGGGCAAATAGTGCTTGCAGATGAGGAAAAGGTCTTACATGTCTACCCCTACCGAGATTCAAGGGAAACGATGATAAAGCAGGAGACAAAAAACGTTCTTGTTGTTTCGTGTGGCGTCCCTAGAGTTGGCAGAAAGCTGGTCCTTGATGCCTGTAAAAAAGCAGCTAGCTATATTCTAATGTTTGCTGGCGGAGAGGGGGGTGATTGCACTCTAACTCCCTGAACTTTAAATCAACTAAAATCACCCCATTTAAAATCTATATCCAAACTGAGAAGATCTATCTTTAAGCTCTCAAGGTTTACTGAGAGTCGAGTTAAACTCACCAAAACCTTTTGGTAGAGTTTCTCTCCTCTTAGAATTCATAACAATCCACCTCACAATATTTAAATTTTTGAAAAATAATGTTAAGTATGGAATTCAGAAAAGAAGTTGAAGTAGCGAAAGTTCTCGTTGGCGGAAAAGTTGAGGATAGCGTTGTTGAAATTAGGTACGACCCCCTAACACTTCAAACGTCAAGGATTGTTAAGAAAAGTTTGTCGATAAAATCCGAAGGTTTTGAGGAGGAGATTGAGAACACAAAAAGTTGGTGCCCATTTTGTAACGAGAGAATTGAGGAGATAGCTGCAAGAGATCCCGAAATAATGAGGGGTGAACTTTGGAAAAAGGGAGAGGCTATCCTATTTTCGAACATAGTTCCCTACTCCAGGTACTCCCTAGTCCTCAGGCTTTCAGATCAGCACTTCCTAAATCTCTCAGAATTTACCGAAAAACACTTCTTTGATGGTTTCAAACTAATTCAAGATTATCTAGGAAAGCTTCCAGAGGGGAAGCTTTACATAACAATTGGTATGAACTACCTAAAATCTGCAGGAAGTAGTATAATGCATCCCCACATCCAAGTCGTCATTTCAGAGTCTTCGACCGATTACTTTGCAAGAATGGACTGGAGTTCCCTCGAATTCATGGAGTCGAACGGCAAGGACTTCTGGGTAGCATTGCTCGAGAAAGAGAGGGGTGGTGAGAGGTACATTGGAAGCACAGAGAGGACAGAGTGGCTAGCTGCTTTTGCACCGAAGGGATTCTTCCACTTCATTGGAATCCCCGAAGAGAGGACCTTCGTTGATATGAGCGATGACCAGCTGAAAGGTTTTGCCTCTGGAATAGTTAAGATACTCAAGTACTACGAGAGAAAGGGATTGAACGCCTTTAATTTTGCATTTTTCTGCGCAGACAGGTTAGGCGAGCACTTCAGGACGAACTTCCACATAGTTGCAAGAACTCCATTCGGGAAGTTTTACTGGTGCGACGTTTTCTTCTCCAAAGTCTTCCACGATGAGAGTGTTACCTTCTTCGTGCCAGAAGACTACGCTAGAGAATTGAAGGATATCTGGAATAGCCTATGAAGGTTGAATCTATTTTGTACGAAAAGCTTGATGGGGATGTTAGATGCAACACCTGCTGGCATAGGTGCAGGCTAAAGGATGGGAAGTGGGGGATTTGCAGGGTTAGAAGGAACGAGGGAGGAAAGCTGGTGGTCTACAACTACGGCGTCGTCACTTCCATAGCCCTAGATCCAATTGAAAAGAAACCTTTAAACAACTTCAAGCCAGGATCCAAAGTCCTATCGTTTGGTGGGGTTAGCTGCAACTTCAGATGCTTGCATTGCCAGAACTACGAGATATCCTTCGCAGATCTCAGCTTTCCTTACATAAGAGAACTAGAACCTGAAGACGTCTTAAGGTTGTGCAAGGAGGATAGAGCAGATGGGATCGCATGGACCTACAACGAACCATCCATCTGGCACGAGTTCGCACTTGATTCATCCAGAATTGCCAAGAGAGAAGGTTACTTCATCGTCTACGTTACGAACGGTTACATGACTCCCGAAGCGTTAGATCAGTTCAAGTACCTAGATGCCGCAAACGTTGACGTGAAGGCATTCAGCCAGAGATTCTACACGAAGATATGCAAAGCAAAACTTGATCACGTTTTGGAGAGTGTCGAATACATGCACAAGAAGGGGATATTCCTTGAGCTAACCTACCTAATAATCCCGGGAGAGAACGACAGTAGAGAGGAGATAAGGGAGTTTGTGAGCTGGGTTCACTCGCTCGACAAAAGAATACCGGTTCACTTCTCAAGGTTCCATCCAGACTACAAGATGCTTGATAAACAGGCTACACCCGTGAGCAAGATAGATGAGGCGATCTCAATAGCAAGGGACGTTGGATTGGAGTACATCTATGCGGGGAACGTTTGGGGACATGAGTACGAGAGCACCTACTGCCCGAATTGCGGCGAACTCCTTATCGAGAGGAGGGGGTTCTACATCTCAAAAATGAATTTGAATGGAGACAGATGCCCGAACTGCGGCTACAGGCAGAACATAATTTTATGAGGCCTTTCGTCTTCGTTAACCTCGCATCAAGCATCGATGGAAAGATAAGTAACGAGAGGAGGGAGCAACTGAGAATCTCATGCGATGAGGATTTTAGAAGGGTTGATGAACTGAGGGCAAGTTCTGACGGAATAATGGTCGGTATTGGTACGGTTCTGGCTGACAATCCTAGTTTGACCATTAAAGACCCAAGATTAAGGTCAGAGAGGGTTAAATCTGGAAGAAAAGAGAATCCAATAAGGATAGTCGTTGATAGCTTCTGCAGAACGCCTCCAAATTCTAAAGTTTTAGATGATAGTGCAGAAACTGTAATTGCAACAACGAACTTAGCAGACCAGAGGAAATTGAAGGAATTATCAAAAAAGGCGAAGATCATCGTTTCAGGAGAGAGAAAGGTCGATC
>CAZPML010000119.1:0-4309 GCA_964587675.1 uncultured archaeon | reverse complement strand
CGAAGTTATTACCGCACCAGCTACCTTCTCAAAGAATACTCCTGCAAAGAGCACGTAAACCGGTAATCTTGCAGAGCAAGACATCAGAGGGTTTACCATTATCGTAATCCTTCTGTCAACATCATCTTCTATCGTTCTTGTAGCCATTATTGCCGGAAGGTTGCAACCAAAACCAAGAAGCATGGGAATGAAAGATTTGCCCTGCAATCCAACCTTAGTCAAAGCCCTATCCATTACAAATGCCGCTCTGGGCAAGTAACCCGTGTCTTCAAGTATTGCCAACGCTACAAATACGAATGCTATAGGCGGTAGGAAAACTAAAACAAAACCCCACCCACCAAATATTCCGTCTCCAACAAGTGATGCCAGTTGCGGATTGGCTATGCTACTCCTAGCCCAGTCTGAGCAGGCTGAAAAGAATACGTCTATAGCATCGCTGAACGGTGCTGAAACTGAATAGGCAAACTGAAACACCGCCCACATAAAAGTTAGGAATATAGGTATTCCAACGTATTTATCCGTTACAACCGTATCTATCAAGTCTGAGAAAGTTTTTGGTTTCTCAACTTTCTCAACGCATTTGCCAATTATTTCTCCAATCTTCTCATATCTTCCCAAGGCTAACTCACTGACGAAATCCATTCTTTTATCACCTCCTCCCCTATTCCCGCCTTACTAAGTATCTCTTCATCAAGCTCGAGCAACTTTATAGCCACAAACCTCGGTGGATACTTTGGAAGAATTGAGTTTTCAACGACTTTAGACCTTAGAAGCTCTATATACCTTTCAATTCCATCGCTATACCTTATAACTGGTTTCCTTGGTGCACGTGAAGCGTAAATTATCGTGTTCTTGAGTTCCTCAATTCCCTCACCCCTTATGGCAACCATCGGGACTACGGGAATTCCCAACTCAGCAGAAAGTTTTCTTACATCAATCCTATAGCCCTTCGATTTAGCTAAATCCATTTTGTTTAAAGCTACCACAACGTTTGCTTCCATTTCGATCAGTTGGAGTGTTAGATAGAGGTTTCTTTCGATGTTTGAAGCGTCGACTATGCTTACAACCACATCGGGCTTTTCGTTCAGTAAAAAATCCCTTGCAATCTTCTCATCGATCGATACGGCTGAAAGTGAGTAAATACCTGGAAGATCGACTATTAACATTTTTTTGCCTTTATGCTCGCAAATCCCTTCTTTCTTCTCTACAGTAACCCCTGGCCAGTTTCCGACCTTCTGTCTTGCACCTGTTAACGCATTAAAAATCACAGACTTCCCTACATTAGGGTTTCCAGCCAATGCAACCTTTATCATTCTTCCTTCACCTCCACAATAACATTTTCAGCCTCAGCTTTGCGGAGGGATAGATTGTAACCCCTAACTTCTATCTCCATCGGGTCTTTCAAAGGAGCGTTTCTTACAATCTTCAGCTTCGCACCCTTTGTCAAACCCATCCCCAAAAGCTTCTTCCTTAAAGCTGAATTTCCTTCTATGTCCGAAACAATGGCTTTTGTTCCAGGTTTTAGCTCGTGTAACCTTCTCATGATTGGTGGTTAATTTAGCTGAATAAGTACTTAATCCTAATAGATCTAGGAGAAAAATCGAAAGTCTAAATCTTTTAGGCTTAATAAATTGCAACCTAAATTTATTAGGACTATGTATTTATTCAGCTAAAAATATTTGCAATCATGCAGGGCAAAATCAAAATTTCAATAGTAATGCTTGTTTTCTTTTGTGGCATCATTGAAGTAAGTGCCCACATGCCGGGAGCATCACCACCCCCAAAATTTGAATTGGAGCCGATTTTAGTTGATGATGGAGGAAAGATAGTAAGCATAGCGATAGAGGAAATTGGGGAATATCACAATGAGATAGCAAAAGAGATGAGGATAAAGATGCTGAAGAAACAGGGAAAGACTGATGAAGAAATAAAAGCTGTAATAAAGAAAGAATTTGCAAATGCAACTGGAATATGCACATGCGTTGCAGCTTCATTTCGTGCGGCACTTTTGGGAATAAAGAACGTTTGGGGTGATGAAATACCAAAGAGAGATGATATTCGGATCATCAGCAATCTACCCACACCCGGTTCATGTCAATGCTTTCAGTACATAACTGGAAATGCTCCAAATGTAAAGACTATGTGCAAAGGTGAGTTTCATATAATCTTGCCTAATGGAACGGAAATAAAGAACATGGGCGTGAAAAACTTAAAAAAGATTGCTATGAATATAAATGAAAGCTATTTCCGTTTCATCATCTGCCGTAGATCTACCGGTAAGTGCTTCACTGCTAATGTCAAGGACGATGTTTTTCCAGAAGATTACTTTGTTCTGAGGAAGAAGGTAAAGTATGGGATTCCAGAGAAGGCAAGTAAAGAGGAGATAGAAAAATTCAGAAAAGAGTGGGAGGATTTAAGAAATAAATTTTTAACACAACCAGACTGGGAGTTGTTTGAGGGGATTGAAAAGCCAGAATCTAAAAGCAATGTAGTAGGTGCTATTGCACTACTTGTAGGATGTTGTGTAGCATGGGCTATATGGAGGAAACATACCTAGTCATACTGATGACTCAAAAATGGAGGGAAAATCACTTGTTTTCCTCAAAGAACGAAAAAGTATAATAATGCTGTGGGCCGATGTCTTGTATTTCTTTTATTTTATTTTTGCTATTCTTGATAAAAAGAGCTAATATCTTTTCCTAATACTGCAGAACCTCCACCAAAGTCCTTTTAAATTGACTAATCTCTTTACAATTTTACAGGCATTGTGGCCGTTGATGTCTGTGGGGCAGAACACCACATCGCACCTCCTAACCAAGCTCTTTAGGTCATCAGCTCTAACCCCATTCCGTTGAGGTAGTAAAGCTCGCAGCCAAAAGACTTTGCCACTTCTTGTGGTGACCTTCGCACCTGTCCAACCCGCCAATAAATGCGATTCTCAATTTTTTCAGTTCTTTCTTTATAAGTTTCGTCAATTTTTCAACCAGCTATGTATTTTACGATGGTTTCTGATGAAACATGTCCTGCTGTTCCAACACAGTAACTCGGAGACCACAGACCACTGCTCCAAAACTCCTTTTTCTTCAGTTCTGGAAAATTTCTCAAAAATTTCGCTGTAACACCTTTCAAAAATTTAATATCTGTAGGAGCTTCAAAAGATGAAAAGATGTATATGGTCGGCATTACTTCTAGCTCAATAATTCAATAACTTTCCATCCTTTTGTTTCAGCGATTGTTCCAATCGAAGTAAAAACATCAAAGTTACTGAGTAAATACTTAATCCTAATAAATTTAGGTTGCCGTTATTTAACCTAAGAGATTTAGATACCAGTGAAGAAACTTAATAGGGTCCTTTCCTAATCACATCTCAGCTAACCTCTGTAAAACCTTCTTTTCCCTGAAACCCAGAGCAACGACAATCCCAACCAAAAGGACATTCAGAGCTACAAACTTATACACAGATCTTCTGTATATCTGTGCAATTTCCTCAAACCGAACGATTTTGCAAGTTTAAATACGTCTTCTATAATTGATCTTACAGGTTTAAACTCCCCCCATCTTCGCAGTAAATTCATCAACTTCACCTTTAGAGCTTTAAATCTCATTCTCTCCCCATTCAAATCCTTAGAACCGAAAATACTTAAGGGATAGCTCAGCATTCCATCCAATCTGTTTAAATCAAAGTTACTTCTGGGAAAAATCAGAGGAACAATCCTGTATTCGTTTATCCCGATCAGATAGTTCTTATAGGCGTAAAATCCCTTATCCATGATCACTGTATCTCCTTTCCTTGCAATTCTCCTCCTCTTCAGCTCATCCATTACCTCCTGAAAGATCCTGGCCTCATGCCTGTTTGCAGGGTGCAGCAAGAAGAGCAGGGGTTTCAGAGATGGATACTCTAAAATGAGGGCCAGTTTCATGCCTACAAACAATCCTTTTGCTGAGTAGCCCCACCTGTAGTCTTTTCCTTCGAGATCTGCCTGTTTTACAGGTTTCCTGAACCAGTTTACGTCAACGCTCACGTCAGTGCAGTCAACGATGAGTTTCGTATTTCTCCACCTTTTCTTCGTTATCGAGTTAAGAATTCGCAGAATCATCGCCATAAAGCTGTTTAAATCGAATCTGGAGAGGAAAGCGTAGACGTAGCTTTCCTTTGACACTTCCTCCTCTTTTAGTCTCAGAAACTCTCTTAGATCCTCTCTCCGCTTTAGTTCTTCAACGACGTGGGAGATTTTAGTTGAGAAGAACATGGAGGTGAGAGTAATCTTCATGCAGTTGATTGCAGTTTTTATTTGTGTGAATCTTGCAA
>CAZPML010000118.1:0-4459 GCA_964587675.1 uncultured archaeon | reverse complement strand
TTTAAACTCAACAATTGGATGCTCTTGCAACCTACCTTCCCTAACCTCTACCATTAAATCACCAATGATCTTTTTTGAACTGCTCAACAGTAAACTTAAAAGTTGTTCGGTTCTTGACCAACAATTTTTAGTAAAACAATCCTTTGGAGGAAGGTAAAAAATGTTGAGCGAACTTACCTAGCAGAAGGTTATCCCTCCTTCCACTAACTTGCGTCGGACTTCATCTAGATGTCTTGATAATCAATAATTTCCCCTCCCTAGTTGCAGAATTCAAAACCATTACCAACTCAGGATGATCCACCATTGACTTTGTAGATGCCACTTGTTCGATGAAGTTTTCCCTGCCTTTAGTATCTTGCTTTCGCAGGAGGATAAGAACAAAAATTTTAGTACAGAAAAACTAGATGCTTAACCACAATTAAAATCCTACACTATATTTTTAAATCATGTTTTAATTACTAATAGTAATTTTTTTTGGAAGTAATATTACAAACCTTTATATACATTGATCGATCCCACCACGTCTATGAAAACTTACGATGAAATTAATGAGAAGATCAAAAAAGGTGATGCTGTTGTTCTCACCACTTCTGAAATGAAAGAATTGGTTGATGAACTGGGTCCCGAAAAAGCAGCTGCAGAGGTTGATGTTGTAACAACCGGAACTTTCGGAGCAATGTGTTCAAGTGGAGTGTTTTTCAACTTCGGTCATTCTGATCCTCCCATTAAAATGAGGAGGGTTTGGTTAAACGACGTTGAAGCTTATACTGGAATTGCTGCAGTAGATGCATATCTAGGTGTAACACAGCCCTCAGAGACGATTGAAAACTATGGTGGTGGACATGTCGTTGAAGAGTTGGTAAGAGGGAAGGAAGTTGAACTTAGAGCTGAAGGATATGCAACAGACTGCTATCCACGAAAAGAAATTGTCACGGAGATATCTCTTGAAGACGTTAACCAAGCTATTATGTTAAATCCAAGGAATGCTTGCCAAAGGTATAAAGCTGCGACGAATTCGTCAAACAGACTTCTAAGAACTTACATGGGAACTCTCTTGCCGAACTTTGGTAACGTCACTTTTGCCGGTACTGGCGAGATTTCGCCATTAAACAACGATCCAAACTACGAAACTATTGGAATAGGATCTCGAATCTTCTTGTGCGGAGCAAAAGGTTACGTAATAGGTGAGGGTACTCAGCATTCACCGCCATTTGGAACTTTAATGGTCAAAGGTAACCTAAAGGAAATGAATAAAGAGTATCTTAGAGCTGCTTACTTTCCCGGCTATGGTCCAACCATTTTCCTAGGCATTGGTATCCCAATTCCAATACTAAATCCAAATATTGCAAAAGCCACAGCAATAAAAAATGAGGACATAGAGACGGAGATAATAGATTTCGGAGTTTCTAGAAGGGAGAAACCGGTAATTAAACGGGTTAGTTACGCTGAATTAATCAGTGGAAGCGTAGAGATAAATGGTGAGGAGATTAGAGTTTCACCACTCTCAAGTTTTTACATAGCAGAGAAAGTAATGAAAGAACTTAAGAAAATGATTGAAAAGGGAGAATTCCTCTTATCCAAACCGGTTGAGAGGATCTCAAGGGTTCGAGATTTAAGGCCAATGAGACAAAGAGAGATCAAAGTTGTCAAAAGTGTTATGACTTCCGCAGTTACAATCCGTCCGAAAACAAGTATAGAAGTTGCTGCAAAACTTATGATTGAAAGATCTGTAAATCACATTCCAGTCGTAGATGATGAAGGGAAGTTGGTTGGAATCGTAACTTCTTGGGATGTTGCAAGAGCGGTAGCCTCAGGAAAGGGAGAAGCGGTAGAAGAGATAATGACCAGAGTTGTAATTGTCACTTATCCCGACGAGCCAGTAGATATAGCCGCAAGAAAAATGGAGAGATACAACATTTCCGCTCTACCAGTTATAGATGCTAGAAGAAGGGTCCTAGGGCTTGTCACAAGTGAGGATCTAAGCAAGTTAATAGCGAGGTGATGGTATTGAGACTACTCTTAAGATTTGACTCAACCTCAGTTAAGGAACCGGTCTTATCTACAGCAACCTTAAAGACGGGTGCTCTGATCAACATTCTCCGCGCCTATGTTGGAGCTAGAAGAGGAGAAATTCTAATTGATGTTTCGGATGATAAAGTTGAGGAGGTTAAGAAGGTTTTTGACGAATTTGGAGTTGAAGTTACCGAACTCATCGAGGGAATAATCAAGGACGAAGAAAGATGCACACATTGCGGGGTATGCGTTAGTATATGCCCGACAAGAGCGATTAGTTTCAATGTGGAGAAGAAGGTGGTAATAGATACCGAAAAGTGCATACACTGCGGCGCCTGCATTAAGGTCTGTCCGACTAATGCTCTCTCCCTTCCAATTTAGTCTTCTTCCTCTTTAATAAAGACGGTAGGTGGATTACATACCTTCCGTCCTCTCTCAGAGCTATCACAATTTCCTCTCTTTCAAGAAGTTTTTCTAAATTTATTTGATATTGACCCGGAGCAATTATTCTAACACTCTCTATTCCCATTTCCTCAAATTCTCTCTTTATTTCTTCTTCAGTTCTTTCTTCTCTATCTTTTGGCACATAAAGGAATTTGTTATTACCACATTCACAACCCTTCAGAATTCTAATATCCCCATCGGGATAGAGTTTACCACACTTAGTACATTGGTGAGGCATACTATCACTGGAATTGAACCAAAGCTTTTATAACGTCTTCTCTCTTTTCCAACGTTTTCAATCTGTTTGCTGGACCAATAACGGTGAGCCTACCTTTCTTCTTTCCGAAGATTTTCGAGAGGAGGGATCTTTGTTTTATTGGATAAGTTTCAACCTCAATTCCGATAAAATTTTCATGGTCAATTTCTAGCATGGTAAGCTCAATGAGTTTTGCTTCTTCCTCAGGAGTTAAACCCGTTTCGAGTACGACAATTCTTCCTTCCTTAACATTATCGAGGATCATCCTTAACTTTTCCATCGAGGGCATCTTATCCAATCTATCTTTTGATATTAAATTCAATTGAACGCCCTCCATAATATCACCCAAACTTCTCAGCCATTGCTTTGTAAAGTGATTCTATGTTTATCCCCTTTAAAGCAGAAATTGCTACAACTTGATGCTGCGGAAAAGCAGACTTTATCCTAGAAGGATAAGCGTTCGGCAGATCGATCTTATTTGCTACTATGAGAAGGGGCAGTTTCCTTGCTTCAATGTTCCCAACTATTGTTATGTTAACTTGGGTAAATGGATCTTCAGTTGAGTCCATAACGAGTAGTACTCCATCGAGATCATCTAGCCATTTTATAGCCTCAATTACTCCCTCTGTCGCTTCTTTCGCCCTTCTTTTAGCTTCTTCTTCACTTAAACCATAACACAAGAAGTCATGAAAATCTATTTTAGTTGCAAGCCCTGGAGTATCAACTATATCTATTTTTAAGGTTTTACCATCAACTTCTAATTTCACACCCTCCCTTAGTCTCGCTCTCCTCGTCTCATGAGGAATGTCACTTGGTGGACCGATAATATCTCCGGTCCAATCTCTGAGAATTCTGTTTGCTAAAGTCGTTTTTCCAGCATTTGGAGGTCCATAGATCCCTATTCTGACTTTATCTTTTCTGAAGAATAATCTGAATATAAATCCAAACTTCTTCTTTAGAGCCAATATCAATCCCATTCCAACACCTCGGCCTTGAAATTTGACCAGATTGTGCCTTATTTTTACTTATCACTTCGTTTTACTTATTTAAAACCATCGCATCAAACAGCAAAGTTTCTGGGGTTCGCATCCCAAAGAGTTTGGGTCATCACTTATTAGAGCTACTAAGTTCGCTCCTAAGTTCACCAATTTTAGCGATTCTTTCCGCTAAAACGTTGTGTTGGTGTATGCTTTCTTCGTTTTCTTGTCTAAATACCGCAACAATTCCGTCAGGCGCATCTGGGAACTTTTTTAAAAGTTCCGCAGCCATTATCCTCACACTATCTTCAACGAATTTTGGATTTGAATGTGCCCTCTCCACAACTTCCAGTTCATCTTCTCTCTTTAATATTTCAAAGGTCTCATAGCTCATGGATGACTTCGCTATCTCAATAAGTTTCTCAATCGGTACTTTGAATGAATCGGTAACCTGAACCTTTACCCTCGCCTTTCCCCTCTGATTGTGGGACGGGATGGGGAGTACCTCCAAGATTTTTTCTGCTTCATCTTCACCGTATCCCATCTCCAAAAGTTTGCTTTTCACCTTTGCTCTCACAAGTTCTTGAGCACAAGGGCAAACAGTTATTCCGGTCACTTCGACTCCAACGAATACGGCCTTTCCTCCATCCCTAGAAATATTTGCTTCACTAAATATTTTTACCAATTCCTGAGTTTTTTGTCTACTTTTTGGAGCTCTTTTTCTCATAATCAGATCAGAAGTCATCACAACTTCGACCCTTGTTGCATA
>CAZPML010000117.1:0-4479 GCA_964587675.1 uncultured archaeon | reverse complement strand
GCAAAGAAGTATTTAAGGAGTGCTGAAATACTCCTTAAGGAAGGTGATTATGAATCTTCGGTTTCAAGAACCTACTATGCAATGTTTTACTGCGCGCAAGCGATGTTGCTCACGAAAAATCTATCATTTTCCTCTCACAAAGGCGTAATTTCCGCTTTTGGAGAACATTTTGTAAAAACAGGTGTCTTCCCAAAAGAGATGGGGAGAGAGCTAAATAGAGCATTTGAGAAAAGACAGTTAGGAGATTACGAATACACTTTTGTGATATCCAAGAGGGAAGCTGAAGAAATGCTTGAGAGTGGAAAGAAATTTGTGAATGAGATAGTTCAACATCTGAAGGAGAAAAAGATATTATAGCTGCATGTAGCCTAACAGGTGAATATGCGACTCGCTTACGCTCGCCCAAAAATCATGAGAGGATAAAAAGTTCAACCCTAGGAGTAATTTGTCGGTAGGTAGGGATTAAAAAGAGAAGAATTCTTAGAAGCTTATGAAAGGGCATGAACAACTTTGCCCAACAGCGGACATACGGCTACTATGTTCAGCCCAAATTCGCAAGCGAACTTCGTATGTCAGCCAACCATTATACCAACAATAAGTTAACAGAACCTGAGGCGAAGTAGCTTGGGGGATTTTCAGTTGATTTATTAAAGTTATCTTAAATACATTGACTATATGTGGAAGAAGATAGTAGAAAAATTTGAGAAGTACCCCTCGCAAATCGCAGTTGCAAGAGAATTTCTCAGATTGGGAATTTCCGTAAAAAACGGGAAGGCTTATTGCGGCCCCATAGAATTAGTTCCAACTAAAATAGCTGAAGCAATAGGAGTAGATAGGAAAGTGGTAATTGCAGCTATGCAAAATATAGAAAATGACGAAGAATTAAGAAAAGTCTTCTCATGTATTAAACCCGTTACAAACATAACTGAGGTCGCGAGAATCCTTGGATTCGGCGTTTTGGAGGTTTATGCGGAAAGCCAAAAGGTCGGAATAGTCGCTGGAGTTTCGTCCGTACTGGCTAGGGAGGGAATATCAATTAGATATATCTTAGCTGAAGATCCTGAATTGAGTGTTGAATCAAAATTGACCATTGTAACAGAAACGAAAATTCCAGGAAGGCTGGTAGATGATATTTTAAAAGTTGAAGGGGTTGAAAAAGTGGTGATTAGCTAATAATTAATCTTTAATTTTAGGGATAAAAAAGCTAATAACTCTTTTAAGAAGTTTCGAATATGCGCGTTTCCATAACCCTTGTAATATTCACGTTAATTCTAATATTAGCTCCTGCTACGGCCGGAGTGTCTGTACAATACACGGCTTATCCAGAAATTTTGTTACCTGGAGATTTCGCAGATTGCACGATAACATTGACCAATACCGGTTCAACAGATGTTAAAATTAATACTGTTATAATAAAAGGAAATTATGAAATAAAACCCCGAAGGTTTTTCAATATAGGGACCATTCCTAGTGGAGGTAGCTATACACTACCCTTCTCCGTTAAAATAGACGATGTCGGAAGGCATAATTTGGAAGTTGTAGTTGCTGGTGAGAATCAAACGTTGGTGCAGAATATTCTATTGATAGTTGAGGATAAATTTCCCGAGTTAACAATAGATGGTCCAGTGTATATCAACGAGGTAAATAATATTAAATTCATCGTCTCGTCTCCGATCGAACTGAGGGATTTCCGAATAGAATTCTTATTCGATTCGATACCAAAAGTTGCATATCTTGGAACTGTTTCTGGAAAAGCGGAGGGTTATGTTAAATTTTATGCAGAGCGAGTTGAGCCATTAAAAGTGAAGCTAATTTTCTACAATGGCCGAAATTACCATGAGGTTTTGAGGGAGATAAATCCCATTTACTTGAGGTCGAAAGGGGTAATTCTCAACTTCTCAATTGAAACCTCATCGGTTTATATAGGTGATTGCATAAAAGCGAGTTTGGGAATCTCAAATCTTAGAAAGGATGATATCTACAATATCTCTGCTTCAGTATCTAGTAGCCTTGGTTCAATCACCAGTGATCACGAGAAGTTAGCCAAGGTACCAAGTGGAGAATCAGCTGAGATTAATTTTCTTTACAGTCCAAACAAGATGGGTAATGATACACTATGTTTAAAGCTAGTATACATGGACGAATTCGGCAATCTGTACTCGGATTCTGAGTGTACTCAATTGAATGTTTTGGGAGCATATTCTGTATCTTTAACGAACGTTGAAACATCATGGCAAGGGGGTAAGCTAAGGATATCTGGTGATGTGAGTAACAATGGAAGGAGCGAAGTTTACAATGTATACGCAAGAGCGAGGGGTTTGGAGACTAAAGAGTACTTCATAGGTAATATAGCACCCTCTGATTTCGAGAGTTTTGAATTATCGGTGAAATCTAATGGATCAATTGAGCTGACGGTAAGGTGGTCAAATAAATTGGGAGAACAATTTGAACTGCTCAAATACATTAGGGCTGAGAAAAAAGCAATTGAAAAATCTGATAGTAGTCCATTAATTATTTCTAGCGTTGTGGCGATAATTGTTGGAATTATAGTTACTTACGCAATTTATAGGGCAAAGAGATGAATGTGGTAGAGCTTTTAAATGTCTGTAAACTTTATAAAACACAGTACTATGAGGTTTTAGCCCTTAGTGAAGTAACATTGGAGATAGAAGAGGGAGAATTCATTGTGGTCATGGGCCCTTCTGGCAGCGGTAAATCGACGTTGTTGAATATAATCGGTTGTTTGGACAAACCGACATCTGGAAAAGTTCTCATAAATGGTGTTGAAACTTCAAAGTTATCAGATAAAGAGTTAACAGAACTTAGAAGGGATACCATAGGATTTGTATTTCAAACGTTTAATTTGATTCCCACACTTACGGTTTTTGAAAATGTCGAACTTCCAATGATATTTAAGGGAATTGAAAAGAAAAAGAGACAAAAAAGGGTAATGGAGCTTCTAAGGCTTGTAGGTTTGGATGAATTGGCAGATAGAAAACCCGCGGAGATGAGCGGTGGACAGCAGCAAAGGGTGGCTATAGCCCGAGCTCTAGCTAATGAACCCCTGATTTTACTCTGTGATGAACCAACTGGCAACCTTGACACAAAAACTGGATTGCAGATCGTTGATATTATAAAGCAACAGAATGAGGAGAGGGGAGTAACGGTAATATTGGTTACGCATAACCCTTCGCTTCAGGATTTTGGTAATAGAGTGGTGAAACTAAGGGATGGGAGGATAATAGATGTACTTTGAATTGGCAAAAAGGAATTTAAAGAGAATAAAAGTAAGAAGCCTATTAGCAATTGTTGGAATATTGATAGGGGTAATGGCAATTTCATCAATTGGTATATTCGGCGAAAGCCTGAAAGCAACTGTTTTAGAAAATTTCAAAGATGTTGCAAATGAGATAATAATAAGACCAAATCATCAAGCTGGTTATAAATATATAGATGATAAAGATATTATGAGAATTAAAAAAATGCCACACGTAACAAATGTTATTCCGGTACTTTCGGATGTAGTTCTCGTTGGTTATAGGGATAAAAAATCGTATATCGCGGTCTATGGCATGGACGAAAGGGAGCTTTCCCAAATGTTTGAATTAGAAGATGGGAGTTTTAAACTAAAAGGTTCGTGTATAATCGGCAACAGATTGGCCGAATTAGCATCGCTTAGAGTGGGAAAAAAGTTATCAATAGGCGGCAAATTATTTAGAATATCTGGGATCCTAAAGGATGCCGGTGCTAGATTTGATATTAATCCAAATTTGGCCATCTTTCTATCTGAACAAGATTTTAAGAAAATTTCTGACTCCGGCTATGACATGTTGATCGTGAAAGTCGAAAGCTTGGATGTGGTTGGTGAAGTTAAGGATAATATTGAAAAGAAAATAAATTACAGAGAAAAGAAAATAATCGCATTTGACTTGAAATTAATCCTTGATAGGATAAATAAGGTATTTTCGAGAGTGAATTCATTTCTAATAGCTATTGCATCGATCTCGTTGTTGGTTGCTGGGGTAAGCATTCTCAATATTATGTTAATGTCAACAATTGAAAGAACAAAGGAAATAGGAGTTATGAGAGCAATTGGGGCATATAGGGTCACGATAGTTAAAATATTTTTACTAGAAGCATTAATTTTGGGATTGATCGGTAGTTCAATTGGTAGTATTTTAAGTATATTTGGTGGTTATGTAATAGATTTTATTTTGTTAAAGAATGTTAAATACGTTTTTCAACTTTCTTCGCTATTTTACATAGCACTCGGTTTCTCAGTTGGTTTGGCTACTGCCATAATTAGTGGACTTTATCCTGCGTGGAAAGCTAGCAAACTAGAACCTATAGAAGCTTTGAGATACGAGTAGAAAAAATTTTTTAATTCTGGATCAAATTAAGAAGGGGGCTCGTGGTCTAGTGGTCATGACGCCGCCTTCACGAGGCGGAGGTCCCCGGTTCGAATCCGGGCGAGCCCAT
>CAZPML010000116.1:0-4492 GCA_964587675.1 uncultured archaeon | reverse complement strand
ATTGTTAGAGAATACTTCTTAGGTTTTATCTATACGGTTAGAAAGAGGGAAAAGATACTGATAGCGGTAAACTTGGGAGGCTGTATTTTGCCCTCAATTTTGGCGATCAAAGCTCTTTTTGATCTTTCTATTCAAATTTCTCTCATTTACTGGACTATTGCCTTTCTCCTAACCTCTTTGCTTATATACATTTCAGCGAGGCCAGTACCGGGAGTCGGGATAGTTGTACCAATGTTTGTGCCGCCAATCTTTGCATCTCTTATAAGTTTCATCATTGTCCTGGCTTCTGGGGCTCCAATCAATATTATCCCGAAGCACTCCTTTTCTATTGGAGTACTTTCATCGCTTTTTGGCGCAGATCTGCTTCACCTAAAAGATTTACAAAAAATAGGTCCTGGGGTTGTTAGTATAGGTGGTGCAGGAACGTTTGATGGAATTTTTCTTACTGGAGTATTTTCCGTAATCTTCTCCCTATTCCTAATTTAGCCTTGGAAAAATTTCTAAAAGAAGTGCTAGTAAATTTGTAAAATGGACCCCAAGTTCATATGCGACAGAATGCTTGGAAAGCTTGCAACCTGGCTTAGAATATCTGGATACGATACTCTATACGTTGGTGATTTGGAAATTAGAGGGGATGAAGATGAGTACATGCTCCAGAACTTCCTTGATAGGATCCTACTTACCAAGGATAGGGAACTGTACATGAAAGCAAGTAAATTGGGAAGAAAAGCCCTTCTTTTGAGATCGAACGATCTGGCTAATCAAATGAGGGAAGTTAAGGCTCTTGGTATTAAGTTTAGGCTGGTTATGGATAGATGTAGTGTATGCAACTCCCTACTAAGGAAGCCAACGAGGGAGGAGGCCCTTGAGGTTATGAAGAGGGAAGGTATAGCTAAGGATCTGTATGAGAAGTACGAGCTTTGGTATTGTGAAAATTGTAAGAAGCTTTACTGGATGGGTGGGCATTGGAAAAACATGATCAGGTTTCTAAAAAAGGTGGAAGATGAAATTTAAAAAATTTTTCATTAAAAAATTTTATTCAAAAATTTAAACGATTGATATTAGAAATATTCCAACCGACAACCTTATATATTTGTATTATCTTTCTGAACCATCGAAATACGGTTCTGGAAGTTTAAAATTAATGTATTAACGTGTTCATTATTTTTCAGTAAATTTATAATAGTAAAAAAAATAAAGTATCAAAACAACTTATTTGTATGAAGAAGTATGATGTGGTAGTGATAGGAGGAGGGCCTGCGGGCCTTGTTACAGCCGTTACTGCAAAGAAATTCTATCCGGAAAAGAGTGTTGCAGTTATAAGAAGGGAGGACATTGGCCTAGTTCCTTGTGGCATCCCTTACGTTTTTAACGCGCTCAACTCGGTTGAAGCTAACATCATGCCGATTGAACCAGCTAAAAATCTTGGTGTTGAATTCATATTCGATGATGCTGTGGATGTTGACGTAAAGTTAAAAGTTGTCAAGACCAAAAATAATGGTGATATTGCATACGATAAGCTCGTTTTCGCAACAGGCTCAACTCCAGTTCTACCAAAGATTGAGGGAATTGAGAGAGAGGGAGTGTATACGGTGTCTAAGTACATGAACGATGTTAAGAAACTCTACGAAGCTGTAAAGGATGCCGAGAATGTAGTAATAATTGGCGGGGGATTTATCGGAGTGGAAGTTGGGGAGCAGATCGCGAGATCTGGAAAAAAGGTTAGAATAGTTGAGATGATGGACCAATTGCTCCCAGCAGCATTTGATAGAGAATTTGCTGCAATAGCCGAAGATGAAATGAGGAAGCTTGGAGTCGAACTTTATTTGGGTTCTACTGTTAAGGCAATAAGAGGAGATGGAAGGGTTAGTGGAGTGGAACTAGCAGATGGAAGGGTAATAGATGCTGACTTAGTTATAGTTAGTGTCGGTTACAGACCCAATATCGAACTTGCAAAGAAAGCCGGACTGAGGGTTAGTATTGGCAATAGGATATGGGTTGATGAATACGGGAGGACTAGCGTAAAGGACATTTACGCAGTTGGCGATTGTTCCGAAGAGAAGGACTTCTTCACGAGAGAGACGAGTAGAGTTATGCTTGCATCCACGGCTAGCTTTGGTGCAAGAATAGTTGGTGCAAACTTATTTGCGCTAAAAGTTGTGAGAGTTAATAAAGGGACAATAGGCGTCTTCTCCACAAAGATAGGGGGAATCTCCTTGGGAGCTGCCGGCTTAACAGAAGAAGCGGCAAGGAAAGAGGGATTCGATGTTGTAGTGGGATATGGCGAAAGTTTCAACAGACATCCAGTAGGGCTCCCAGGATCTGCTAAGACAAAAGTTAAACTCATATTCGGAAGAGAAAGTGGTGTTATTCTTGGAGGTCAGATAGCTGGCGGTTTGGAAGTTGGAGAAGCGGTAAACTTGATAGCATTGGCAATTCAAAATAACATGACTGCAGTTGAACTTGACACAATCCAGATAGGAACTCACCCCTTGCTAACATCTGCACCAACAACACATCCAATAATACTTGCAGCTGAAGATGCGTTAAGAAAAATGTGACTCTCTATTTATTTTGATTTTTCAGTAGAAATCAGAAAAACTGGAATGTCTGAGCATTATAAAAATGTGAAGTTCGAAAATGTCTTCGTTGGGGATTTAAGGAGATAAAAGATCCAATCCATAATTTTTAAGATCAACGTGGAAATTTCTACTCTCCTGAAATGCTTCAGATTCCTCATGCATAATTTTGCTGTTAGTGACCGGAATTGCAACAATGAACATCTTTGAATTCCAGTCTTTTCTCATTCTGCAGCAGTACCTTCAGCTAACACGGCAGCTCTCTCCGTTATCCGAGGACGTTGAGTTTTAACATGTTGCGACAACAGCCTTGTCGGTGGTAAAATAGCATCAAATCTTCAGACGAAGATTACGGGGAAGTTAAGGTAATAAAGACTGGAGAAGTTATATAGGATGAGAAGACAACTCAAACAACCATAAAATAGTATAATCTTTCAAGGAGTTTTGTATATCTAATAACTTTGCGTAGTATCCTCAAAGAAATTCGTGAAGCGATGGAGAAGGAGCAATTGGTAGGAAATCGAAAATAATGGTAAATCTAGAAGATAGGAGGCCAATTGCTGAAGCGAGAGTTAAAAAATGAAAATACTTAAAAAAGTCAATAATTTTCAGACTCGTAGAGTGGGAGTTAGCAATGCTCCGCCTTTCAATCGCCAAAGCCTGCGGAATAATTTCGCCGATGCCTATGCAATGGGGCAAAGATACCCTGATGAAATTATTCAGAAGGCTAAGGAGATTGAAGTTACTGAAGGAACTGAGGAAGATTTAAGGATAGGACTGAGCAAATTCTTAGAAGAGAGACATTGGAAGTTAGAGTTCCAGAACCAAGATATGGATCAAAGTTATGAGGGAGTAACAGCTAAACGGATCAACTTAACACAGAACAATCTTAGGTAATTCTAATATGACATAAATAGCTTAGAGAATAAATTCCAGTTTTTAACTGGATTTTTAGCGGTGATAGTGCGAAAGAAGATTTTTAATTCTTTTTTTAGGGAAGGTAAATTCAACTAAGCTACGTCGTTTCACGTTCGTATTTTAAAACCTAAGCTTTCCAGAGCTTAAATTATCTAAGCTTTATTAATAATGAATTTAGGTTTATTTTCACAGTATTTTTATACTTTAGATATCAAAAGCTTTGTTGTTAGATAATTTCTTGAAGGATACACTCTCATTGGAATTAACTCATTTCTTTCTACATCTATTGTTGCATAATTATAGTATTTCTCTCTATTAGCTTTAACTATTGTTTCATTGCTACAAGTTCTTCTCCACAACTCCTTTGTCCATTTGATTTAGAAACAGGATGAATCTTAGATAAAATCTTACCTCCTTACTGATGAAGTTTGAATATAAATCACTATATCCAATATCTTAATTTCTTAGGTATCTTTTCTTTCAAATAATTTTAACTTTCACTATCTTTTTTACTTTTATCATATTGATACATATATTATGTGGATACATCTTCTTCTAACCCAAAATTTCGTAAGGCTTATATAATTGACATTAAAAAGAGCTAGAAAAGTGGGAGGTATTAAAGTGAATAGATTTAGTTTAGTAATGGGATTAATGGCACTTATTATGAGTATGGGGGTGGTTTCAGCACAGGAGCTAACGAATCCGGCGATATTTGCAGGCACACTTTTCGCTGTATGCACATTGATAGGCATTGTTGCAGTTCTTGCTGGTGTAGGCGGTGGTGTTGTCTTTACACCTGTCATGCTGGGTTTTACAAATATAGACTCTTATATAGTACGAGCTACTGGCCTAATTGTAGCTATGGGAGGCGCACTTGTTGCGGCAAGACCTTTTTTGAGAAGAGGTCTTGCAAACATTAAAATATTACTATTTGCAGCGGTTCCCTATACGGTGTTTGCAGTCATAGGAGCTTTGCTGGCGGGATATATTAA
>CAZPML010000115.1:0-4495 GCA_964587675.1 uncultured archaeon | reverse complement strand
TTCAGGGAGTGGTGCTGGTGAACTCATGAATCTAGCTTTTCACGAATGTATTTAAACTTCACCGCCCATTCTCTTTATGATTCTCGAGTCCCTTCGCAGGACGGGGGTAGATTTTTTCGTTATGTATGCCACGAGTGTCAACCCAGACCTTTTTTACGTTTCTAGGATTAAACTCTATGATCCAGCAATTTATCTTGTTGGAACGGATGGAACTGAGCTTCTAGTAGTTCCAAAAATCGAGAAAAGGAGAGTTGGACTAGCTAGCAGGGTTAAGGAAATAGCATCGTTCGAAGATCTTGGATACAAGGAGAAAGTGAGAGAAGTTGGACCAAAGAAGGCGATCTCAGAAATTCTAGTATCTCTTCTAAAAGAAGGGAGATGCAGGAAAGTCCTATTGCCGGACGATTTTCCCGCTTTTCTTGCTGTAGAGTTATCTAACCATTTTGAAATTAAATTCGGCAATCCAATACGCGAATTGAGGTCGATAAAGACGAAAGCTGAGGTAGAGAAAATAGTTGAGGTATCGAATGCCATTCTTTTAACATTTAATTGGCTTATAAAAAATTTTAAATTCAAAAAGTGCGAAGAAATCAGGAATGCAATAGAATCTAAGTTGCTCTCCATGGGTTACCTAGCTGAAAATACGATATCTTCATCCGGTAAGATCTCTGCAGATCCTCATGAAATCGGGCACGGGGAAGTATTTGATCATGTCCTCGTCGACATATTTCCAAAGAGTCTGAAAACAAATTATTATTCCGACTTTACAAGAACGGTTTTTGTAAAAGATAACAAGGATCTCTTTGAGATGTACGAAGCCGTGGTTGAGGCCCAAAGTAAAGCGATTGGTAAGATAAGAGATGGTGTGGATGGTAGAGATGTTCACGAGACCGTAAAAGCAACTCTTGAGGATTATGGATACAAAACAACATCTGAGGAAGGTTTCCTGCACTCAACAGGTCATGGAATAGGTCTAGAGTTACACGAAGATCCTAGAATTGGAGATCAAAGTGTAACTTTAAAATCCGGTATGGTTGTCACCGTTGAACCAGGATTGTACTACAAGGACGTTGGTGGGGTGAGAGTAGAGGATGTGGTGCTTGTAAAAAGGGATTCTTGTGAAGTACTTACAAATTTTCCAAAGTTTATAAGGATATAGGACTTACGTATTCTTTTGGTGCCCGATCTATTGGTTCTAAGTACTTCCTAAGAACTTTAGGAATCTCAATCCGTCCATCTTCGAGTTGAAAATTTTCAATTATTGCTGTAATTGCTCTTGTCGTTGCTATTGCGGTTGAGTTTAAAGTATGAACAAATCCTTTGCTAGGTTTACCTCTCTCCTCGGCGAAACGGATGTTGAGTCTGTAGCTTTGCCAGTCAGTACAATTACTGCAAGAAACCATCTCCCTGTACCTGCTCTGTGCTGGCATCCATACCTCTAGATCGTACTTCTTTGCAGCAACAATCCCCAAATCGCCAGTACATATGTTTACGATTCTATAGGGCAATCCAAGGCTTTGCCAAAGTTCTTCAACATTTGATATCAATTTCTCATGCCACTTCCAACTCTCTTCGGGTAAACAGAAAATGAATTGTTCAACTTTGTTGAATTGGTGAACTCTAAATATGCCCTTTGTGTCTTTTCCATGGGCACCGGCTTCCCTTCTAAAACATGGACTTACACCTGCATATAGGATTGGTAACTCGTCTTCTTCAAGAACTTCGTTCATATGCATGGCTGCAATTGGGTGTTCGCTCGTTGCAATTAGGAAGAGATCTTCGTCCTCTATCTTGTATATCATCTCCTCGAAATCGCTAAATGCCGTAACACCTCGATATGCTTTCTCTCTCATCATGTAGGGTGGGTTAACTATCCTGAAACCTCTCTTTTTCAGAAAATCAAGTGCGTATAATGTCATTGCAAAATCAAGCCACACCAAATCATCAAATAGATAGTAAAATCTTGATCCAGATACTTTTGAAGCTCTATCAGTATCAGCCCAGCCAAAAAGTGTCACGGCATCAGCGTGGGGAATGGGTTTGACATCTATAACGGTGTAGTCCGCTTGGCCACCGGTCATTTCTATAAACTTGTCAACGTCCTCGAAGTAAACTTTGGCCTTCCCCCAGTACCGAACTGGGACATTCTCGCTATCATCTTTGCCTATTGGTACAGAATCATGTATTATGTTTGGAATTGAAAGTAAAACTTTCTCAAGCTCCTCCTCAACTTTCTCTAATTCCTCCTCAGCAACTTTCACTTTTTGGCTAAGTTTCCTCGCCTCCTCTATCAAAGTTTCGTTTTTTTGTGATTTTATTTTTCTTGCAAGTTCGTTTCTGATTCTTCTTAGATTATTTACTTCTTTAAGCTTTTTTCTCCAAGTTTCGTCAAGTTTTATTGCTTTATCTATAACTTTTGTGTCCAACCCCCTTCTTCTTTGAGATTCGTATAGGATGTCGGGATTTTCTCTAAGTGCCTTTACTATGCTCCACATTGAGATTCGAAGAACTTCATTGTTTATAAAAATACGCCTAAAATCATAGAGAAGAATACCAATCCCAATGTCATGCTTGCGAGTTTGTACATTCTTTTAGCTTCTTTCCTATCTGGTTTTCTAGCAAACTTGATCGTCTTTATTAGGAAAAGGGCCAGAGTTGTGGTTGAAAGTAT
The DNA here is from genome assembly GCA_964587675.1 of uncultured archaeon. GTDB lineage: Archaea > Halobacteriota > Archaeoglobi > Archaeoglobales > Archaeoglobaceae > CAZPML01. The sequence goes on along the minus strand of CAZPML010000115.1, from coordinate 1,824 downwards.
TAGATAAAGCACGTTCATTTTTAATAGTAGATATAAACTCGTAGAAAGGATTAACATAAGCGAAACAGCTAAAACAATTGCCCAAGATGCCCTCTCCATTCCGACAATTAATGGATACATCGGTATTCCAGCAATCCTGTAATCTTCCTCATAATGCATTGAAATGTACCAAATGTGGGAGGGTATCCATAATAAGACGATTCCTGCTAGAATCAATCCAGGAAGCAATGTTTCGCTAGCCGATACCCACCCTGCAAGTGCTGGCATAGACCCAGCGACTCCGCCTAAGATTATTGAGTATGGACTCCTTCTTTTTAGTAGGATCGTATAGATTACGATGTCAAAGAATAAGCCTAGAAAGAGTACAATTGGTAAATATAAATTGACGAAGATCGAAATTAGAATTCCGATAGAAAAAGTTGATGTGCCGAAAATTGCACATTCCTTTTCAGAAAGTATTCCTGACGGGAGTGGTCTTCTCTTCGTTCTTTCCATTAGTGAATCGATGTCCTTGTCAAGCCACATATTAAGTGCTGTAGTTCCTGAAATTGCAAGGAAAGTTGAGATAGAGGCATAAATGAACTTTGTATTTAAATCTCCTAATCCGACGAAGTATGAGACGAAGAAAGTAACCATAAGGAGCGTTGTTTGCTTTGGTTTTATCACTTCAAGCAAAGCCCTCAATTTACCTTCTCCCACATAAAATGTACTTCTATGTCTGTTTAAAGCATTTTGGGAGTGATTAAAGCTTATAGAAGGGCTACATCCACACTTGAATATCTTGAGTAAAGCTAGATCTCCCATTTTGCCTTCCGATCGAAGATCTATGACCTCAATGAGTCCTAGATCGTCAATCATCCCACCATCTTATTTGTAGCGTGATATTAGTCCATCGACCTCGCCAATCTCAATTATACCATTTTGGTTAGCATCGTATTTGACGTTACTACTGTTGGATATCTGAACAATATTGGTAATCTTTGGAGAGTCCAGTTCTATTGAGTTACCTAACACATCTACTATATCAAATTGATCTAAATTTGAATAAAAGTTCGAACCGTTGTTGTATTCCAACGATCATATAGCACTAGCGTTGATATGTAATGGAAGTTAAATATAAAGGAATAGAAGAAGTGGAGAAATATTTTAGGAAGATAACAAAAGGAGATCTAGTTGTAATATCTCAGCTCATGTAACAACTGCTTGATATTCTTTGATGGAGAAATTCTTACAAAGATGTAAACTTGCGAGTTGCAACTTATTGTGAAAAATAGCATTGAAATTAGTTCAGTTGAAACTTAGTTTAAATGCGGGGGGAGGGATTCGAACCCTCGAACCCCTTCGGGACCGGACCCTAAATCCGGCGCCTTTGGCCACTCGGCAACCCCCGCTAGTAAACTAGGACTTAAGTTTGGGTTACCCTTAAAGTAACTTATGATAGTTTGTATTAACTTTTTGAAATTTATTAATAAAATTTATTACTAAGAAAATTGAATTTATTAACCCAAGTATTTTCCGATGAATTTAAATTTTTTACTTTGCCATCAGCTTGAGAGCAAGGAAAAACTTTGATAGTTAAAAATCGAGATGGTACCAAAAATACTATGAGGACGTATGAGTTGAAATGTAAAAATATTAAATTGTAGATTGGAGGTGGTTTAAATATGGTTGAAAGGAAAAGGATTGAGATTCCAGAGGGCCTCAAGGTTAAGGAGAGCGTAGGCGAGGAGGCTGAGTATCCATTTGACATTTCTCCAATGTACGAGGGGGAAAGAATAAGAAAGGGAGACATGCATGTAGAGCTAGGTGGTCCAACTCAAACTG
>CAZPML010000114.1:0-4580 GCA_964587675.1 uncultured archaeon | reverse complement strand
TTCAAAGTCAACTGGATGTGCTGAGACGTAGTCACCCATCTAGAGTCTGTGAGCCGGTGTTTTCCTCATTGGATAAACTTTTGTCACGTCTCTCTTCAAGTTCTTTCCATATAGGAAGTAGAATACAATGTAGAAAATAACAGCTGCCGATATTATCAAAGCTTGCGAGTTTTGTTATTTATAAAAAGTATATAAAGTTTCTATAATTAAAAAATTTTATTTTTTATTTTTTAAACTAAATTTTTCAAATTCATAAAGATCCATTTGAAATGAATGGGAAAACTTAAAAAAATTCAGAACGACATTTTGAATGAAAGCTATTCTAAAGTTCGAGGGAGGAACCATCGTAATAAAGGGCGATGTTCACGTCCCATTTGCTAAGTACGACAGCAGGTCTGGATGCTACAGGGCACTGGCTTGCAAGTACAGGGAAGTGGTCGAATACTTGCAAAACTCTGGGTTTGAGTACGAGGATGAAGTTTTGGATCCAATACCAACCCCATATTTTGAATGCAGCTTTGAACTAAGAGATTATCAGGAGAGGGCTCTTGAAAAATGGATGGAGGATAGAAGGGGGTGTATAGTCCTTCCGACTGGATCTGGAAAGACGTACGTCGCCATGGCTGCGATAAGTGAGATCTCTCAGGCCACTTTGATCGTTGTTCCAACTCTAGAGCTGGTTGATCAGTGGAAGGAGAAACTGAAAGCATTTGGAGAGGAGTGGGTTGGGGAGTTTACGGGAAGAAAAAAGGAAATAAAACCGATTACGATCACAACCTACGATTCGGCTTACATAAACGCCGAAAAACTTGGAAACAAGTTCATGTTCTTAATTTTCGATGAGGTTCATCACTTGCCGAGCGAGGCTTACATGCAGATAGCAGAACTCAATGCAGCACCCTACAGGATGGGTTTAACGGCAACCTACGAGAGAGAAGACGGAAGGCATGAACTTCTTCCAGAACTTGTTGGTGGAAAGGTATTTGAGCTCAAGCCATCCGATCTGGCAGGAAAGCATCTATCGAGTTATGTAATTAAGAGGATCTACGTTCCGCTTACTGAAGATGAGAGAGCGGTTTACATGGAGAAATTTAGGATTTTCAGAGATTACGTTGAGAAGAAGGGGATTTTCCTTAAGTCTGTCGAAGACTTCCAGAGAATCGTTATGGCAACCGGTTACGATGAAAGAGCATACGATGCACTAAGGGCACTAGATGAAGCTAGGAAGATAGCTTTCAATTCCAAAAACAAACTGATAAAGCTGAGGGAATTACTTGAAAAGCACAGGGGGGACAAGATAATAATATTTACTAGGCACAACGAACTTGTTTATAAAATATCCAAGATATTCCTCATCCCAGCAATAACCTACAAGACTCCGAGGGAAGAAAGAAAGCTCTTCCTTAACGGATTTAAGGCGGGTAAGTTTAGGGCAATTGTGAGTAGCCAAGTTTTGGATGAGGGCGTGGATGTTCCTGATGCAAACGTGGGCATCATAATGAGTGGAACTGGGAGTGCGAGGGAGTACATTCAGAGGTTGGGAAGGATACTGAGACCTTCAAAGGGAAAAGATAGAGCTTTGCTATATGAAATAATCTCCAAAGAAACTGGTGAGGTTTGGACAGCTAGGAGGCGTAGAATTGCTACCAAAAGAGCTGCTTGATGTAAGAAGATACAGGGGGAAGGTATTTCCGAAGTTCGCAGGTAAGAAAGATTTTGAACTCGCTGAGAGAGTCATAAGAATCTTTAAGGCAGGAAGCGGAAAGAAATACGGGGTTTTGAAGAAGGCACTGAAGTCCATCGAGGATGCGAAGAACTTCAAAAAAGTTAGGGGTTTTTCAAAGATTTTGGAGGATAGGTTCTTGGAGAGGAGGAGTAAGATTGATGTAGATCCCCTGAAAGTTAGGGAGTTCCTTTTTGAGAGGGGTTACGTTACGAGTAGGAGCGAGAGGGAGAGGGTAATTAGGTATGCGGCGAGGTACTTTAAAACCGACGTCGAAAAAATAGAGAGGGCGATCTACGCTGATCTTGACGAAGAGCAGGTAGTTGAGTTGAAAGGAGATGTGTCGCCTGAAGAGCTCGTGAGGCTTTACAATCTCTCCCTTCTCCAAACCTCGCTGTTCAATTCTTTAAGGCTAACTTTTTGGACGAGTTCAAACCACAAGGAGATATTTAGAGCTATAAAGAGACTGGGACTTATCTACGAACTTTACTATGAAGGAGAGAAGATAGTAGTTGATGTAATGGGGACTGCCTCAATTCTCAAGCTTACTAGGAAGTATGGAACTTCAATTGCAAAACTCGTTCCCTACGTACTAAAAGCTAGGGAATGGAAAATAAGGGCGGAAATTCTTGAAGGTTCGAGGATTTACACCCTCGAAATAGACAGCAAATACTCGAACCTCTTCCCCGTTGTTGAGGAACGGATAGATTACGACTCATCCCTTGAGGAAGAATTCTGCAGGAAGCTGAGATCCCTTGGATACGAAGTCGTGAGGGAACCTGGACTCCTCAAAGCGGGAAGACATGCGTTCATACCTGACTTCATCGTAAGGAGGGGAGGGAGCGAAGTTTACGTTGAGATAGTTGGTTTTTGGACTGAGGAGTATCTTAAGAGAAAGCTTGAAAAAATTAGGAAACTGAACGTTCCCCTTTTGGTAGTTGCTAGGGAGGAATTTGGGGAAGGCAAGGTTGATGGCCTGATAACCTTCTCAAAGAGGATCCCCTACAACCTCGTTCTTAGGGAGATAAGGAAATTCATTGGAACGACTGAGCCGAGGAAAAGGGAGTACGATTCGAAGTTGATTGAGAAGTTGAAGGAGGAAATTGAGAAGATTGGGCCAAGGTATCTTGAGGAACTAAGACCAATACTCGAGAAGTACGATATTGATGAATTTGTTTTGGAGAAATTGGGCTACAGGGTAGTTTGGAAAAGCTTAGATAGGGCGGAGATAGAAAAAGTTTGATGCCGAAATTCGTCGTTCAGGAGCACTTCGCTAGGAGGTATCATTTAGATCTCAGACTTGAGATGAATGGAGTTGCGAAGAGCTGGGCAGTTCCAAAGGGGATACCGGAGAGGAATGGTGAGAGGAGACTGGCAATTCAGGTGGAGGATCACTCGGTTGATTACATGGATTTTGAGGGGATTATTCCGGAAGGTTATGGGAAGGGTGAAGTTAGGATATGGGATGGTGGTGAGTACAGGCTTTTGAAGAGGAGTGAAGGAGAGTTGAAATTCGAAACTTTTGGAAAAAAGATGCGCGGAAAGTTTGTTTTGGTTAGGTATCCAAAAGCGGGGAAGGAGGCTTGGATTTTGATAAAGGTGAGTTGATGAGGGCAAACGACTGTCACTTGCATATCGTTCCAATTGAGAAGATGAACAGGAGTTTCAACGAGAAAATTCTATCATCGATGAAGTTTTCGCCTGATCTCTACGTTGAGATATGCAAATCCCCATCTAAGCTCGTTGAAGTTCTTGATGAGTGCGGGATAGAGAGGGCTGCGATAATGAGCTATCCGTCTCCAGAAACCCATGGTTTGAGGATGGAAATAGTTGATTTCGTGATCGATTACTGCTCCGAATTTAGAGAGAGGCTTTATCCAGTTGGAAGTGTCCATCCAGTCCTCATGAGCAGAAGAGAGATCCTGAGTAGCTTGGATGATCAGTATGCTAGGGGAATTGCCGCCCTGAAGCTTCATCCAGTCCACCAGCACTTCAAACCAAATGACTATAGGGAGGAGGAGAAGGGATTAAGGAATCTCGAACTAATTTACGAATTCGCGTCCCAGAATAAAATCGCTGTGATGTTCCATACTGGGACAAGCATCTTGCCTGGAGCAAGGATAAAGTTTGGAGACCCAATCTTTTTGGATGACGTGGCATTGGACTTTCCAAACCTTAAAATCGTGATGTGCCATGGTGGCAGGCCTTTTTGGATGGAAAGAGCATTCTTCTTGATGAGGAGATTCAGGAATATTTGGATGGACGTAAGTGGGATCCCTCCAAGGAAAATCTACGATTACTTCCCTAGATTCGATCTTATAGCTGAGAGATGCATATATGGGAGTGATTTGCCAAGCCCTGGAGTTAGGGGGTTAAGGGAAAACCTGGAGGAGTTTCTGAGCTTGGAAATGGATGGGGAGGTTAAGAAGAAGGTAGTCTTTGAGAACTTCATGAAAGTTTTCAGGTAAATTTCAGCCGAGCTTTACCCTCTCAAATGCAATCATTGCAACTCCGAGGAGCACCACGTCTATCAGGACTAGGATTACCCAATCAATCAGGATCGGAAATTTTGATGTACCAACCAAGTACAACCTTGCACCGTCAACCGCGTAGGTCATCGGGTTTGCGTAAGCAATGATCCTCATCCATTCCGGCATTGCATCTATTGGATAAATTGCGCCGCTTAGAAATATGAGGGGGAGCATTAAAATACCTACTATTGCATGGAAACCTTCCATGCTCTCCATTTTAGTTGCAATACTCACCCCAAAGCTCGTAAAAGCAAGTGCGAGCATAAAGCCAATGAGAATTGACGGTAAAATCCCAAAAATATCAAGTTTTGCAATCGAAAAAGTTA
>CAZPML010000113.1:0-4684 GCA_964587675.1 uncultured archaeon | reverse complement strand
CCCTTCTTATCGCAGGGTTCGTATGTGCACGGGCAGTTCTCGAGATTTTTCTCGATATCACATGTCCGTCGCATGAGAAAAATATATTACGATATTTTTTAAAGATTTGGTTTGAAAGAACAAATAATAGCACTCATTCCTCTTGCGAAAGTTTCTCGCGATGCTGAAGCCAACAGTGTCCGAAATTGAGTTTTTTCAGCTCTATAAAAGGAAAATCAATCGTATCACATAGAAAAATCGTCGAAGATTTCCTCGAATAAATTAAAAAGAAAATTTAATAAACGAATAATATATTTGGATTACGGAAAAGAGGGTAAAAAGGAGGGAGGCAAGATGAGAATACCCAAATATATGTCTGTCTTCGCTGTTTTGATCCTTCTTGGGGCAAGTTTCGTACCAGTGTGCGTTGGGAAAACAACACCTGAACCGGACAAGTACAGGAAGATTATCCGGAGAGCGATATTAATTCCCATCGGTAAACTATCCATAGAATGGGAGGGAGGTTTCTGGACAGCTTGGTTTAGACCGAAAATTTCTTTTGAGCCTTACCCTGAAAATGAGAAGATCTGGATAAACGAAACTATAGGTCCTGATGAATGCATCTCATTTGACATAACCTTTCAACTGGATTTCTTACCAACGAGTCCTCCACTCATCCCTGGATTGCCAGAAAATTTGACAAATATCTTCTATCTTCTCTATGTATACATATACTCTCTTCGTATATATAAAGGGGATACAGTTGTAGGATACCAGCCACAAAAAGGGGTGGACGGAAACAAGCAAGATGCTGTGTCTGTAAGGGTTAATGCTTCTGAGACTTTCTGCCAACCTACGATAATCCCATATACTGTACCTTTTAAGTATGAGGTTTTTGCCCAAACACTTTTTTGCCATGGAAAGTGGAGCGGAAATTGCACTATTTGCTATAACATTAAGGAGAAAAGGAATATTTCATCTTCTGCATTGCATTCAAAGGGTAGCGCACTCGTGATAAATGATACACCATCGATAACAGTGGTACGTCCTGGCAGTATCTACTGTGGCAATGTAAACATAAAATGGAAAACACCTCTTTCCCCCATAGTAGAAGCAAAAGTCAACGACACCGAATTAACCGTTAATTTGCCTGAGGAAACCGCTGACGTTATATGGAACTTTATATGTGATTCAACCTTTGAGCCCCATAACCTTCCTATCATCCCAGCGATAGGTTTCTACAAAGTGTCTTTACTCGAAGAAGAGAGAAATGTATATGCAAGTGATTGGACCTATTCTTACAAGTGGGGATCACTAGGATACGATAAAGGTGGTATAGCAATCGGTTCCTTCACATCACAGGTACACAGAAACGAGACACTTAGATGGAATGTGGAGATAAGGGCAGTGGCTATTCCTATCTATAAGTCTGTGGTAGCTCATGGAGAAATAGTGGTACACTTTGTATAAAGCAGGTTCTCTAATACATCCCCCTTCTTTTTCTTTTTCTCGCAGATAGAGAACCTTGTACAAACCGATCCGAAATGCTTAACTTTTTGACTCGAAAAACACTTCCCTCCCAAGAGAAAACCTCGGGAGGAATGAATCGGCAAGGAAGCGGTACGAGGTATAAGAAGGCGTTTGATGTAAAGGAGATGTACTTCTTCAGAGAAGGTTTTGGAGAGACATGAGAATAAGCATCGATCTCGGTAGATGAGCATCAGAGTTTTGGAAGAAGGGGATGTAATCCGAGTAGCGGCATGGTTTGTTGAAAACCGGAATAAATATCATCTTATTGATGTGTTAGGATAAAAATAATGTGTTAAACTAAATCAATTTTCTGCCGACTCCCCAGGGATATATGGGTTGAAAGCTGGATCACCGTATAGGCACCATTCTTGGAAAGCAAAGTATTTGTTGGGTAGCTCTTTTGCTTTCTTTTCACCGAATAGTGGCATTCCATGAAGTTTTTGTTCATATAGCGTGGAAGAGGATGACATACGAGTGAGGGGAGGGGCCCACCACAGAGTCCAATTTGCATCTTTTGGCAAATAGGAATTTAACGCATTCCTGAGAGCCAATCCTATCGTCTCATTTTTCATAAGTTCTTTGCACATGCATTCATAGAGTAGACACGTAAAGTGAGGACTGGGATAAATTCCTTTTTTCGCGTTTAGAGTTGTATTTATATAGGCTCTCAGCACCGAAAGAGGCGTATCATACAAGTGTTTCTTTGGTTCGAGATAACCTCCCGCTATGTTTGTTTCCATGGTAGACGCAATCAAAGCATTTACCCCTGCATGTATGAAGGCCATAGAAATAGAGTTGTACGGATAAATTCCCGATAGTTTACCACATAAGCATGAGTTAAGTACCATAACAGATGGTCCTAGTTCCATTCCTTCAACTCGTCTTACATTATACTCTCCAGCCTCTGATAATGAGTATCCCGGTCCAAAAAAGCCACCACCTAGGCATGAGAGGAATCTCTCTCCAAACCACCTGAAAAGAGGCCCCCCTATACCAAGGCCTAAGGTTGAGGGTCCTGCCATTATGATAGTGTGGGGATGGCCGTGACCATACATGAAAATGAAATTGGAGGACTCTATATACCTTTCACCTTTTACTATATCATTTCCTAGGAATCTCTCGATATAATCTTTAAAGAAAAGAAGTCTATTTAATAGACAACTTTTCTTTATTTTATCAAGAGCGTCTCCACTAAAGCCGACAGCTTGTGCCTCGTAATCATAAGCCGTAGAAACATCAAAACCCATCGGTTCAAGAACGACTTCTTTGATCCTTTCCATACAAATCTTCCCAAAACCTGTCGGTAGTTTTACCGCCTCCTCCGTATTTCCTGTCAATTTCGATATCCAATATCTTACCGGTGGTCTTTGGAAGTCGATACCTCCTCCTACAAGCACGGCTGCTTTGTCCTTCCAGTTCCCAAGTCTATCGAGGATGTGGTAGTAAAAGAACGTTCGGACTATCTGTGCACATACATCCTGCACATCCCAACCTACTAGCCTACCCACTATGTTCTCTTGATATGGGTAATAGCTATAGCTGTCGTTTGCTAAATTCGACCAGTCCCCGTATATCGGATCCACATTGCCATAGATATAATCAGAAGGGGTGCCTACGCCAAAGAAGAAGTAGTGCGCTTCTTCGTCAACTGGGATAAGGTTGTTATTGTAAACAAGCCTCGGTAACACTTCAGTATCCCCAACAATTGCTATATAGATCGGATTCTCTCTGTAGTACCTTGTTAGATTCCTAAGATCTTCTACGGGAATGTCTGCAAGCTTTGCCAGGAGTTTGTTGAGCCTTTGGTGTATTCTCTCAAATACATGTAAGTTATGAGCATAGATGAGTTTCGGGTTGAAACTCACAGAATAATGACCTGAACATTTTTTTCCTTTTGGGGTATTGATACTATCATTTGGATAGAATGCGAAATCACTCCTTGCATACAAGATCCCCCTGTGATAGGCAGCTAGATAAGGGGCAATAGAAGAGAGTTTCTTCATCATCGCGTAAGCGGGTCCATCGAGCTTATCTACCTCAACATTGATTTGCACTCTCCCGCTTTTCCTCGCGAGCCAAGATCCACTTACTTTTAATTCATACTTGGCTCCACCTCTGCCATACAATAAAACCTCCTTGTAGAATTTATCTCCTTTGACCCTACCTAAAGCATCTCTCTCAGGTGGATAGGATGCGGAGCTTTCTCCGAATGCACAGAGTTCCCATTTCTGATAATTTTTCGGCTCATTTGGATCCACTATCCCCCCACTTACGGTTACCCTATCTCCAAATTCGTCAACACCTCTCCAGTCTAAATTATTCACTTCCACTTTAATGAGAGCATACTTATAATCGGCAGGGATTGTAAAATTAAAGGTTGCAACAGCCGAGTCAGTGATAAAACCCTTTATCGCTCTAAAGAGATGAGTCGTGGAGAGCGAATCGATGTGGAAGACGGGTGAAGAATAAAACTTTCTATCAAGTATTCTAGGTGGCCACGCATCTATGGGGTTTGCCAATGTTATGTAATTTACTTCACCAAATTTTTCTTCAACCAAGTCTATAGTCAGATTGAGTGCATCATCTACATCTTTTACGTGATAACAGTTGAAAATATTTGATGACAAGTTTCCACATATAAGAGCATATTTTACACCTATACTCCTCAGTGCACTATCGACCTCAGAGTCTATTTTGTTGGTCACCACCACAGGTGCGGTTAAATAGCTTGCGATGGGCAAAATCACGATACCAATTTCGTACCCTCTTTTGCTATCCTCTAGAATGATAGCAATATCGCTTTTCTTCCAATAGTTCTTAACAATATATAGAGAAACCTCTTTTGGAGATACATTATCATCCTTGATGACAAGATCAATAACTCTTCCTATCATCTCCTCTGCTCTTAGGATAGATCTTGATGGTTTGCTCATGTTCTTTACATAGAGAGGTGCTACATATCTATTTCCATCTCTATCATAGTGTACAGCGAGAGGCGTCACTATTAGGGGGTAAAATGGGTTCGAATCGGTAACTTCTATCGCGGTTGGATTATCCTTCAGTTCTCCTTCCATTAAGGCAAGACTTACACCAGTTGGTGAGAATCTTTCTCTTGCCGGCGGTTTGTAAAAATAAATACCCACACCAGCTATCAACAAAATTACCACACCAACCA
>CAZPML010000112.1:0-4815 GCA_964587675.1 uncultured archaeon | reverse complement strand
TGGTTGCTACCTGTGCTTTTTGAAGTATCTCATCCATTTCTGGATTGCTGTATGGGAATCCGAGCCAGTTGTTTGCATCGCTCTTTAGGAATGGAGTTGTGTAGTCGTCTGGATCCAAGTAATCTGGATACCAGCCAAATAGTGATGCCATCATTGCACCTCTCCTTGCATAGTCGACGTAGGTGGACCACTCAGCGCTCTTGAGTTCGACCTCGATCATTCCAGTCTTTTCAAGTTGCTCCTTGAGAACCTGAGCCAAGTCTTTTTCGGTGTCCCCGTAGTGGGTTGGAGTCCACCAGAGTTCAAGTTTCAATTTCTTACTCTCGCTATATCCGGCTTCTTTCAAGAGCTTCTTTGCAAGCTCAACGTTCCCATCTCCGTATTTCTTGAATACATCTAGGTGACTCCACATTCCCATTGGTACGAGTGAGTAGAGTGGCTCGACAGTCCCCATGAAAACTCTGTTCACTATATCGTTTCTATCTATAGCAGCTGCAATTGCTTGCCTTACCGTCTTATCTTTTGTTGGGTATTCGGTTGTCTCATTTCCGTTGAGGACCAAGTATCTTATGAATCCACCTGGAGCTTCTATCACTTGCAAATTCGGATTCTTCTTCAGGTTCTTTATGTCGACTGGCGTAAGGGTTCTCCATGCTATGTCAATTTCTCCCCTCTCCAAAGCGAGCCTCAAGGTCGTTGCATCCTTGTAAAACCTCACAACTATCCTGTCAGTCTTTGGTTTATCCCCGAAGAAGTTTGGATTCGTCTCTAGAATTAACTCTTGATCTCTCACCCACTTTACGATCTTGTATGGCCCCACTCCACCTGCTGTTTGGTCAGGATCGATGCTTTCGGATTTGTACTTTGGATGAACTGGGAAGTATGGGGGAGTGGCTACCAAAGCTAAGAAATAGGATGCGGGCTTCTTTAGAATGAACTTTACTGTATAGTCGTCCACAGCAACAACGTCCTTTACGAAGTCATTTACGAGCCAAGACGGATCTCCAGAAATCTTCATAACTCTCTTTATGCTCCTCACAACATCCTTTGCAGTGCATGAGGTTCCATCGGCAAACTTGAGATCTTTTCTGAGATAGAAAATGTAAACGAGTCCATTTTCCTTCACTTCATAGCTCTTTGCTAAGAAAGGTTCTAGTTCTGTTGTTCCCGGTTTGTACCTCATCAGTCCGCCCATTATGTTGTTAAGCACTTCCCAGGTGTAGAAATCGTAGGCATTCGCTGGATCTAGCTCAGTTATTTTGTCGGTCACTCCAATCGTTATCGTTTTTACTTTTGGCTTTGGTTTAGCTGGTTGCTGAGCACAGCCTAGAAGAACTGCTGCTACTGCTAAACTAACGAAAACTAGTAAAAGTTTGCGATTCATGTGACTTTGTGGACATTTCTCTATTTAACTCCTATCTTTGCTTCTGTGATACAAATAAACTCAAGCTAATTGAGCTGAAACCATAATTGGTTTATTTTTTACTTGGTACTAATTTTTGCTTTGATTGAGGAAACCGTGTTTTGCTAAAGGAGAATTTGCAGATTGTTTCAAACTTCAGATAAAATCGTTCAACTCAAGAGAGAACTGACAAGAAAACTTGGAATCTACTGATTGATACTTCATAGCTAAAAAGATTTAAAGCCGTATCAGGATTGAATCTTGGTAAATTTATTAAGAGAGGATTCAGCTCATTCCTATTCTAGCTTTTATCTCCTCTATCTCTTTTTCAATCTTTTTCAGCCTCTCATCAAGGTAGCTCCTTAGGTCCAGCCTGAGAGAATCTATCTTCTCGCCCATATACTCTTTAGATTCACCTATTTTCCTGCTGATAGTTCTTTGGACTCATCTATCTTCTTAGCTAGATACTCCTTACTCTCATCTATCTTTCTTCCAAAATGTTCTCTCGTCCTTTCACTCTCTTCTCTGATAACTTTAATTGTCTCATCTTGCTTCTCCAGCATCAGATCCATCTTCCCAAGCATCTCGTCCTGCTTCCCAAGCATCGAATCTTGCTTCTCCAGCATCTTATCTTGCTTTCCGACCATTTCTAGGCCTATGTTGACTATCTTGCTAAGTTGTTCAATCATCAGAGAGCTGCGATAACTGTCTATGGATCCTATTTCTCCCTTGTATTCTTCAACTTTAATTTTCTCAACAACGGCCTTCTCTGGCTTCTGCGATTTAACTATGTTTAGGAACTCCTTAACTTTCTTCTCTATGCCTTCCACAAGAACTATTAAAGCCTGCTCTCCATCAATTTTAACGTTTCGGGCACTAAATCTTTTTATTAATAAGGAGTCAGCATGATTTAAAAGAAAAAGTCTGTAGCCAACATCTTGAACTCTGCCTATTATGGTTATCTTAAGTTTCATGCATTTCAGCTAACTTGAAAGTATAAGAATCTTTCACACCCAAAGGGGTTGATTTCAATCTTATAAACTTCGGTAAATTTTTGGAAAATTTTAGGAACAAAAATTTTAAGTTGAAACTTGGCACGATTGAAGTGGTTCATAAGAAATTAGTAGGAGTGATTTCTGGAGGATTGATGTTCATCATCTTTTTGCCACTCATCTTTTCCTTTCTTTCAAGTTTTAGCGATGAGAAACTAGGTATGCCAAATCTTCTTAAAGAACCCCTTAATTTTATAGTTGCGATTGGTTGCATTGGCTTTGGTTTGTCGTTAGTTGCTTGGAGCGGTTTTGCCCAAATAACCGTTGGTAGGGGCACACCAATCCCAGTAATGCCAACTCAGAGATTGATTACAACCGGTTCTTATTCTCTCTGTAGAAATCCTATGCTCCTTGGAACAACAATCTACTACTTAGGAATCGGTTTTTTTATGAATTCTCCATCCTTTGCTTGTCTAACGTTGTTGTTTCTGGTTGGTAGTGCTATTTACATTAAGCTGGTTGAAGAAAAGAAACTGGAGGCTCAGTTTGGTGAGGAGTACAGGGAGTATAGGAGGAACACTCCATTTTTAATCCCACGACTTGGAAAGAGAATTCTCTGAAATTTGAATGCAATCTTTAAGTTGAATTGCAACTCTTAACTTAAGAGTTTCACCGACTATTTTAAACCTAGGATTGGGCTATATCCATGGTTGAGGATATGGCAAAACTTGGAGACATTGCGTTAAAACTTGAGAGGTACAGACATAACATAGCCTCAGCCCTCTCATGGGTAATATTTGGGATGATATTTGGATCTATGGTAACTCTTGGAAATAGCCTAGTGTTACTCGGATTTGGTGGGATTTTCTGGATATTGCTGATACTTGCAGGCATAACCAGTGGCTACATTTATTACAAGTTTTGGAAGTATGTGCCAGAAAATAGAGAGGTCAAGAGAAGATGGAAGATCGGACTGGTCTTTTTATTCTTGCCATTCATAATCGCTTACTCGATCCCATTGCCAATTAAAACTCCACTCTACTGCGCTACGATCTGGTACCCTTCGCTCGGTGTTGGGTTACTCATCTGCGGTCTTTACGTTGAAAAAACATCGCTTGTTAAATCAACCGTGTATGCAGGAGTACTAATCCTCCTCACGTCTCCACTTCTACTCCCACTCTTCACGATGCCTGTAAATCCCAGCCTCATCGTAGCTGCAGAATCGCTCTGCACTTCAATGATGATTCTAATTTACTTCATTACTGCAATCTATGCCTTCTTTAAAGCAGAAAAGACCATCTATGCTTGATGGGAATATAATTCACCCGAAAAGGTTAGTTATAATGACGATCCTCTTCATACTTAGAGAAGTTACTGAGGGTGATTTGGCTAAAATTACTGGAATAGACTGGGGAAGTTTGAGCACACACCTCTCGAGACTTGAGAAAAGTGGATATATAGAGAGGAAGAAAGTGATAACAAATAGGGGCTTGAGGACTGTTGTGAGAATTACAGACATCGGGTACGGAACGTATAAAGAAGAAGTTGAGAAGCTAAAGAGCTTGATCAGAAAGGCTGAAAAGGTTTAATTAACACTACAACAGTATATCCTCTAGTTCTTCTCTCCTAAAATTTGGGAATTAATTTTAAAATTTTATGTATAACAGCTGTACCTAGCAAAGTGTTTATGACAACCCTAGTGGCAGAATTTCACCTCCAAAAAAAGATTGGCTGAAGGGGAAATAAATTAATCTAAGATGTTGCAAACTTAAAAAATTCGGTAAAATTTTTTTATTAATATTTTATATTTTCTATTGTGCAAGTACGGTTATGCTTAGGGTCGTTATTGAGACTAAAGCGCCAAAGGAGTGCACTAAGATCCATCGCCAAAGCCTCATGACATTGCAAAGGATTCAGGCAGATCCCGAGGGCAAGATAAGAGCTTTTGTAATAATTGGATCAAGTGGAAATTACAAGCGCACTATCATCGAAAATCACGAGTGTAGATTAGCTAAAGCTTTGCTTAGCTCTGGAGCTATAGTTTTACATGCTCAAATTAAGGATGGTGAAGTACTCTGGATTTTAACTTGTACTTGGGATGGGTTTAGAAGATTGTTATCTAATCTGGACAGTTTGAGGCTAAAATACGAAATTATCTATAAGACAACGTTTTATAAAGAGAGCACACTAACAAACAAAGCTTGAAGTACTTAGACTAGCCTTGGAATACGGATACTTTGAAAATCCGAAAAAGGTAAAACTAAAAGAACTTGCATTGGAGATGTCTGAGGCCACAGCATCGGTTCTAATTAGGAAGGCTATGAAAGAAGTTGTTGAACACTTTATTTACTCTTCTGGATTAAATTAGGTTATTATAACTTTTGAACAATGCTTCTGCTCAGGTCTTGATATTGAAGAATT
>CAZPML010000111.1:0-4828 GCA_964587675.1 uncultured archaeon | reverse complement strand
GGCTGGGGAGTTGCTGAAGAGGGCTGAGGAGTTGCTCGATCAGGATATTCATCCAGCAATAATTTCAAATGGATACAGGCTGGCTGCGGAAAAGGCCGTTGAGGTACTAAAGGATGCTTCAATATCGGTAAGCAAAGACGACGATGAAACTCTGAAGAAGATAGCTGCAACCGCAATGACCGGGAAGGGCGCGGAAGTTGCACTGGAGAAGCTGGCAGACATAGCGGTTAAGGCAGTTAAAATGATAGCCGAAGAAGTGAACGGGAAAATAAAAGTCAACACGGACTACATAAAAATAGAGAAGAGGCAAGGAGGTAGCATAGAGGAGACGGAACTTGTCGATGGCATAGTTCTAGACAAGGAGGTCGTTCACCCAGGAATGCCGAAAAGGGTTGAGAACGCAAAGATACTGGTTTTGGATACGGCACTAGAAGTAAAAGAGACGGAGATAGATGCAAAGATTAGAATAACTGACCCAGAGAAACTTCAGAGGTTCATTGAACAGGAGGAGGCCATGCTTAGGGAGATGGTCGACAAGATCGCAGCAGCTGGAGCAAACGTCGTTTTCTGTCAGAAAGTTATAGATGATCTTGCCCAATACTACCTAGCAAAGTCCGGAATTCTCGCTGTTAGGAGGGTGAAGAAGAGCGACATTGAGAAGTTATCAAGAGCAACGGGGGCAAGAATCCTTACCGATCTAAGAGATGTTAGCAGCGAAGATCTTGGTGAGGCGAAGCTCGTTGAAGAGAGGAAAGTTGGCGATGAAAAGATGGTCTTCGTTACTGGATGCAAGAATCCGAAGGCCGTAACGATACTCGTAAGAGGGGGAAGTGAACACGTCGTTGAGGAGTTTGCAAGGGGAGTAGAGGATGCTGTAAGGGTAGTTGCATGTTCGATCGAAGATGGTAAAGTCGTCGTTGGAGCGGGTGCACCTGAAATAGAGGCAAGCTTAAAACTAAGGGAGTGGGCACCGACCCTTGGAGGGAGAGAACAGCTCGCCGTAGAGGCATTTGCAACATCTCTTGAAGTTATTCCAAAGACCCTTGCAGAAAATGCGGGAATAGATCCAATCGACGTATTAGTTGAACTCAAATCCGCTCACGAAAAGGGAGACAAGTACGCCGGAGTTGACGTCGAGACTGGAAAGGTCGTTGACATGAAAGAGAGAGGCGTATTCGAACCCCTCAGAGTCAAAACACATGCCGTCGAATCTGCAACGGAAGTTGCTGTGATGGTCCTTAGAATAGATGACGTCATCGCAGCAAAAGGCCTTGAGAAGGAGAAAGAGAAAGAGGGAGGAGGAGTAGGACCCGGAGCTGGTGGAGAACTTCCTGAATTCTAGTTTTTAATTTTTCTTTACTCAATTTAAAATTTTTATATAAAACTCACTTTATGCTCATTCATTTTTAATATTTGCTCATAATAAATTGTTTATGGTGGTCGGATGGCAGAAGTGGAAAAAGTCCCTATTCTAGAGGCTTTGGGCCACAGAATATCGAGCAACGTGGAAAAATGGATGCCAGACCCGTTTCTCTTTGCAGTTATTCTGACATTCATAACCTACTTGATGGGAATATTCATTGCAGCTAACTCACCGATGCAGATGGTTCTAAATTGGTACAAGGGATTCTGGAGCTTACTGACCTTCGCCATGCAGATGGTCCTGATCCTTGTTACGGGCTATGCATTAGCCTACCACCCAATCGTAAACAGGTTCCTTATCAGGCTTGCATCCCTTCCAAACAATGGAAAGCAAGCTGCAGCACTGGTTGCGCTTGTCTCAATGATATTCTCCTGGATTAACTGGGGTTTGGGACTGATAGTTGGAGCAATAACTGCCAGAGAAGTTGGAAGGCAGGCTTACTTCAGGAAGATCCCAATTCACTATCCAGCAGTGGTTACCGCGGGCTACACGGGTTTGGGGATGATATGGCACTGGGGTCTCTCAGCTTCGGCACCACTTCTTTCTGCAACCAAAGGCCATTTCTTTGAAGAGATCTACGGAATAATCCCGACCTCCCAAACGATATTCTCCGGATATGCGCTTGCATTGAGCGTTTTATCGATAATATTCGTCGTAGTTGTGATGTACGCAATATCGCCTTCGGATCCAAACAGGTGTAGGGGGATTGAACACTTCGCTCCCCATTTGGTTGAGGAGAAAGTCGAGGAGGAGAAAGTCGAGGAGGAGAAAGCTGTAACGATTGCAGACAGAATTGAGAACAGCGTAGTCATTGGAGTTATTCTTGCAATCATGGGCTTGGTTTACATAGTCTACTACTTTGGATTCAAGCATGGAGGACTCAATCTCAACATCGTGAACTTCACCTTCTTGTTCGTTGGTCTCATCCTGTACCTAAGACCAATAAGGTATCTGAGAGCTTTTTACAGGGCAATACCTTCCTCAGCAGGAATCGTTCTCCAGTTCCCATTCTATGCTGGAATAATGGGAATGATCAAGTACTCGGGGCTTGGTAAGATAATGGCCGGCTGGCTAATTGGTATCTCAACCCCATTCACTTTCCCGATGATAACGTGGCTAGTTGGCGGATTCGTTAACATCTTCGTACCATCGGGAGGTGGAGAATGGGCAGTGATTGGTGAAACGATCTCAAGAGCTGCTATGGAACTCGGAGTCCCAATTGGAAAGGCAATAATTGCTTACGGCGCTGGAGATCAGTGGACTAACCTGTTCCAACCATTCTGGGCCATTCCTCTGCTTGGAATTTGCTCAGTTAGGGCAAGAGACGTCTTTGGTTACTGCATAACCCTGATGCTGCTTGCTGCAATATTCTACGCGTTGGCATTAACGTTCATTCCATACTAAAAAATTAAATTTTAATTCCAATTTTTAAATTTCCGTAAAGGACTTTTGAAGCGGAGGAACGACTTGTTTCTTCCTGCTCATCACTCCATCCAACCAAACACTCCTGCCCTCGAGTTTCTTTCCAAATGCCTTTTCAACGACTTCAGGATTGTCAGTCACTGCCAGCAACTCCGTTCCCTCTTTCATTATGTCAGTTAGCATCAAGAAAATGCTGTGATAGTTTTCATCTTTCTTCATTTTCTGCATTTCCTCGTATATCTCATCCTTTCTACTCTCTACAATGGAAAGATCCACCAGCTCAATTTGACCAATTCCAACCTTATTTCCGCTCATGTCAAAGTCTTTGAAGTCTCTCGTTATGATTTGCCTCGCACTCATCCCTTCAATTGCAGATAGCTTGGATTTTATTTCTATACCAAAATTTGTAACGTCTTCAATTTCTGCAATTTTTGCAAGCTCCTCAGCAACCGATTTGTCAAGTTCGGTGGTCGTTGCAGACTTGAAAATTACTGTATCACTTAGGATGGATGCAAGCAGTATTCCAGCCATTTTTCCCGGTATCTCTACGTTCGTTATATCAAAGAGTAGCTTTAGTACCGTCGCAGTACATCCGACTGGTAAGTTAACGTAAAGGATCGGGTTTGGAGTTGTAACGTCACCAATCTTGTGATGATCTAAAATTGCCAAAATTTCAGCTTTTTCGATGTTAGGAAGGGTTTGCGTTTTCTCGTCATGATCTACAAGTATTATTTTTTTGCCTTCAGCATCATCAATTTTCTCAGGTTCACTAAATCCAAACTTTTCCAGAACGTACTTCGTTTCAGGATTTAGATCTCCTTGGACCGCTGGAACCGCTTCAAGATCTATTTTCATAACTTTGTCAAATTTTCCTGTTTCTTTCCATTTGTTCCAAAGATAAGCAAAAGCGATAGCAGAACAAACCGTGTCTGTATCTGGATTTCTATGCCCTACAACATAAACAACTTCCATGAGCATTGCTTTATTCCAAGATAAAAACATTTTCGAATATATTCAAAATTTTAAGAAAGAAGTACCTATCCACAAAAACTGTATACCTACTTTTACCACAAATTTCATAAATCAAAAATTGATAAATCTCTAGAGCTTAAAAGTCCACCTCAAATCCACCCTTCATGGGCCCGTGGCTCAGCTTGGTTAGAGCGCGCGCCTGATAAGCGCGAGGTCCGGGGTTCAAACCCCCGCGGGCCCATTCAAGACCTGTTGTAATTCCTGCTTCTACTAAAACTATGTACTCTCTTAGCTTCATTTCTACGAATTCGGACAGATTGGGGATTAACTGCTTAGCTCTGGCGAGAACGTTTTTATCGATGTAGAGGTGCAAAAATGTTTTGTCTCCCTTCTGTCTCGGCATAATGATTCTTGATCAAGAATAAAAATAAAGATTGTTCTCAACATGCTCAGAGCTTGTTCTAATGGGGGTTATAATCCATATTATTTTATTTATTTTTAATAATAAAAAATTAAGGTTCCATAGTTCCACAGTTCCATGGATTCCAAAGTTAATGTTACTTATTTTGCCAATATTAACAACCGATTATTTTCGCTTCCTCCACCTAGAAATGAGTTCCAAAATAGAAAAGCTAGATCGCGCGTACTTTTGGTTTAAACTTAGCCATACATCAAAACTCACAAGAACTGAATCACTTAGTGCATTTGAGCTTCTCACAGAAATATATACTAAACTTTAGCCTAAGAATCCTTTATTCCAAAAATAAAACGAGTACTCTTGGATTTTGAACTTTTAATGGCTATTACAACCATCACCACAACTACTACCTATTATACCTCCGATGAATTCCACCTATCAGATTTAACCACTACTAAACACTAGGGAGAATCATCAAAATATATTTTAATTTATAAAATAATTAATAAAAAGTTACCTAGTTACCTGGTTACCTAGGTTACCCGTTTTTTCGGTTACCTGGTTACCTAGTTACCCTCATTTTTGTAAACTTG
>CAZPML010000110.1:0-4856 GCA_964587675.1 uncultured archaeon | reverse complement strand
TGATAAGTGCTCTCAAAGAATGGTTATATTCACATGGACTTACAGTAGGTGGTGGAGGCTATCCAATAGAATGTCCAAGTCCTCCACGAGATTTTGACAAACATGTTGCCCAACACTTGAAGTCGGAAAATCCAAGAGCAATAGAACTTCTTGAAGATTCAAAAGACATATTTGAAAAATGCAAAAAATTGCGTTCTAGACTTATGAGAGAAGTAGGAGATGTAGTCTCCAAGAAATACGAAGAGTTAGGAGATAGATTACATAGAACAAATTATGACGTTAGAAACTTTACAGATGAAGTTATTTGTGAAATTCGCAATAGGATAGAATATGATCGAGAAGTTATTAAACCAACAAGGGAATCTAAAGCTGGTGAACCTATTTTAATCTTAGGTGCTAGTAAGGTAGCAAGGTGTAAAGATAGTAACGTGATTGACGAACTCGAGGAGCTTTTCAATGAGCTTGTTAATGCTGAAGAGTTCAGAAGTAAAGTGGAGGAAATAATCAAAATGCGTAGAGAATATGATGAAAAACTTGAGGAACTTCGCAGGATAATCAAGGGGATAGTTACTCGATGCGAACACGGCAATAAGCTTGGTGGTAAATGTGATAATTGTCCAAAGTTTACGTGGATTTAGATATCTGCCCTAGAATAATTGTTCTTCAGAAATCAATATCAGCAGAATACTTTTTGACTTGAGGACAATTGGTGTTCGAAATGGGGAATTGGATTTCAGTGTTGAATATGAGTTAGTACTCCGAAAAGCTAATTATAGATATTTGCAGAACAGATTTTTGTAATGACAATCAAAGAGAGAAAAGAGTTAGATTATCACGGAGGCAAATACAAAGAATATAGGATCGAAGAAGGTCTGTTTGATCACTTCGTTAGACTCTGTGAAAAATTAGGTGCTCCTCCAATCATTGCTGTTATGAATTTTGTCTTTATGGTGCTTTTAATCTTCTCAAGTCTTTTTGTTTATGCAAATAAAGATCTTTACTCCACTATCGTGTTTGCTGTAACACTTGTTCTTTTTACTTTCGTGAATCTTTATGTGTATAAAAAAGAAAAAGAGTTCAGCTTAAAATCCTAAACTCCGCCCAATACCTATCATAAATCTTCTTCAGCTCCTCCTCGTCTTGGAAATCATAGTGCGAGAGATCAACATCGTTTCTTGTAGAATGGCCCATTAAGATTTTCTTTACGGCTGTTGGCATTCCCAACCTATCACTTTGCTGGGAGAAGAACTTGCGCATGTGTTTGATTCTTAACTTCGTGTTAAGCTGTTGAAGTGCACGCTTAATGTTTGATTCTGGAAATAACCTGGAAGTCTTTCGCTTTACATTATCAAGATACTCGACCAGAACTGTTTTAGCTTCTTCACTGAAGAATGTAACTCTGTCCTCGTAGTCTTTGGCTATTTCTGCTGTGATGTATATCGTTCTGTTTTCGATGTCGATATTTTCGAGCGTGAGTTTGTAGAGCTCTTCGGCTCTAATTCCCGAGGTTGCAGACAATAATATTGCTGCTTTAGTTCTCAACGCCATGGCGTAATTTAGCTGCTCAACTTGACTGAGCAACCTCTTAAGATCTTTGATTTTAACAACGATTCTACGGCGTTTTGGCGCTTTTGGTAATTTGATTTTATCTGCAAATGGGGCTTCAATTTCTCTCATAAGCATTCTAATTGCAAGAATCGTCTTATGAAGTTCTGAGTAGCTGTATTTCGATTTAATTTCATTTATATAAATAATTATGTCATCAAGATTACAGGAGTAACAACAATGTTCAGAAAATCGTCTCAATCTCCGCTCTATGCTCTTTACATGTTTGTCAGAATCTCCAGCGAGTTTTAAAGTTCTGATAACGTTTTTAGCATCTTCACCTGTCCAAGAAATGCGAGCAGAAATCAAGCCGCCGGCGGGATTTGAACCCGCGACCTGGTGATTACAAGTCACCCGCTCTGCCAGCTAAGCCACGGCGGCCTGAAGGGAAGTTTCAAGTAAAGGAATAAAAAGTTTTACCTTCAGTCGCTAAGAAGACTCCTTCTCTAGGATGGAGATGAATTGGGGGTAGTAAGGCTAATGAGGGACAGTTAATCCTTCTATACTGAAAATTCCGTACATAATGGGGAAAAGAGTTAACAAAGATTGTCAAGATGCAAATTCACTGACGAAGAAAGCATGAATTGCTGAACAGAGAATACAACCTTCAGGTACCTGAGGACGGATGAGGATGGCGAAGGCCACTAATCCATGCTACTTGCCTTTTTTAGCCTCTCAACTCCGTTTAGTAATTTAATTATATTCCTAACGGCTTTGGGAACCAAGTCCTCCCAAGGCTTATCATCGAGCATGAGTTGGCGTATGTATGAACCTCGATATTTGCTTCTGTCAAATTCAGGAGGCACTACAACTTCTAGACCAGCATCCTTAAATGCTTGAGCAATAACGGGGTTTCTGGTAATTATAGCATGTACCTTAGGAACGAGATTTATTATGTAGTATGCATGGCCAACGTATACGCTCATAGTTGGAACTGTAGCAGTGATTATTCGATCTAAGTTTATGTTGGCTTCTTTTAGAGCTTCCCTTATCATCCATATTCTTTCGCCAGCTGTGAATGGATTTTGCGTCGTATGACTTTCATCAGCCATTCCGACTAGTAAAACCAGTTCATCGTACTTTTTTAGGGCCCACCGGATTACCATTAGGTGACCAATGTGGAATGGTTGGAATCTACCAAATATCAGAGCTCTCTTAAGCTCCCCCATTTTTCTCAACTTCATTTTTTCGCTTTTGGCTTTATTGCTTTTTTTGGACATATTTGAGCACATACTGCGCAACCAACGCACAATGAAGGGTTAATTTCAACTTTTTTGCCATCGTAAACTAAGGCTGGGCAGGAAAATGACTTTATACACTCCAAGCACAAGTCGCAATCATCTGTTACATGGAATGGTACCACTTTTAAGCCTCTCCTTTTCTTCTCACGAACCCATAGGATTGCGCAAGGTTGTCTAGCAATGATTACGGAGACACCATCGAATTTCAATGCTCTTTCAAGCGTCTCAATCATCTTTCTTACGTTGTATGGGTTTACTACTTCGATAAATTCAACCCCGCAACCTTTAACTATCTCCTCCAATCTTACTTGCTTACCGGTGAGACTACAACCTCTTTGCCCAGTACCGGGATGGGGCTGGTGACCGGTCATTCCGGTGGTTCCGTTGTCGAGAATCACCAGAACGAACTTTGCGTTGTTATATACGGCATTAATGAGGGCAGGGATTCCTGCATGTAAGAAAGTGGAGTCACCTATGGTTGCAATAATTGGATCAGAAATCGAACGAGATAAACCATTTGAGATCCCTACACTTGCACCCATACAGATTGTGATGTCCACGCATTCAAACGGCTTATTAATGCCAAGGGTATAACATCCTATATCGCTTGGTAGAGCAGCAGAACCGACTTTGTCAACAACTTTCCTAATTGCATAGAATGCAGCTGTGTGCGGACATCCTGGACAAAGTACAGGTGGTCTTAGAGGTGCTTCTTTCTCTAATTCCTTAGCCGAATCTTCAACCTTTTTGTAGTTGAAACTCGGATTTATGCCAAGCGCTCTTGCAATACCAACCTCCACATCTGAAACTTTAAGTTCATAATTTTCTGGGATGAAACCGTTTAATTTACCATAAACTTCTCCATCGAAAAAACTCCTAACTTGGAGTTCAATAAATGGATCAACCTCCTCAATCACAATGACACCTGATAAATCAGCTAAGAACTCTTCGATCAATTTTTCTGGAAGAGGATACATGGTTGAAAGTTTCAAAATAGGAACTTCGATGTTAAGATTTTCAAGAGCCTCTTTTGTGTAATTGTAACTTAAACCACAAGCTATTACACCCATTTTTCCAGAACCGTCTTCTACCCAGTTGTATTCGAAGTTTGAGAAAAACTTTTTGATTTTATCGAGTTTCTTAAGCAAGATTGGTTTGAGTTTTCTAGCATGAGCTGGAAGAACAACGTCCGTAGATGGGTTTCTTTGCCACCTTACTTTTTTCAGTTTTTTGTGGGGAATCTTCCCAAGTTTTACAATGCCACTACTATGACTCAGTCTCGTGTAACTCCTTAGAATTATCGGTAATTTGAATCTCTCTGATAACTCAAAACTTAGTTTGGTCAGATCTTTTGCCTCTTGAACTGAGGAAGGCTCTATTACTGGTAATTTAGCTGCTATGCCATACCACCTATTATCTTGCTCATTTTGACTGCTGTGCATTGAAGGATCATCGGCGGTTAGAAGAACGAAACCACCCCTTGAACCAACGTAAGCAAAACTAAACAGAGCATCTGAAGCAACATTAACGCCAACATGCTTCATTGCAGCCATACCTCTTTTTCCTGCAAGTGAGGCAGCTATTGCAACCTCTAATGCGACCTTCTCGTTTGTTGAGTATTCCATGTAGAATTCAAATTTATCTCTAAGCAACCTGCAAGCCTCGCTGAGAGTGTCTGCAATTTCAGATGAAGGTGTACCAGGGTACGCCGAAAATATATCTATTCCCCCCTCTAATGCTCCCCTTGCAATAGCCTCGTTACCTAGGAGAAATACTGATGCCCCATCTTCGTCGCTAATCACATCCTTGAGCATGGTGCAAGTAGCTTTGAAGATAAAATACTTGTTCTAGTTGATTGCATTGGACACAGAATTTATGGTAGCCAACGTCAAAAGCTTCTTATTCCTATGGGCTCAAAACGTTATCTTCTTTCCACTTAAAGATTTTGACGCACTAGACAATTCTACGTGAGCCGCTCAAAGGCGGGAGGCTGAGAAGCTCGGTTCAAGC
>CAZPML010000109.1:0-4888 GCA_964587675.1 uncultured archaeon | reverse complement strand
TCCCTCGTTAAGTCAATGCTTTTCATTATCTCATCTACCATGTGTTTAATTTTCTCCAAATCTGCTTCCTTTTCTCGCTTAATTTCCGTAGTCTCGTTTAGTTCTCCTATGAGTTCCTCCCTCCTCCTCTTAAGCCCCAGTAGTTTCTCCTCCAATTCACTCTCTTTTTGAATTAATTCCTTAGAGAGTAGAATTCCTCCCCTCTCCTTACTTCCACCTGAAATTAAACCGGATTTCTCGACAAGATCTCCATCTAGGGTAACCATCCTTAAATCTCTATGCATGAGTCTTCTAGCAGTATCTATAGTGTCAACGACAACTGTATCTCTCAATATAAATCGGAAAACCGGAGAAAATTTTCTATCGCACTGGATTAAGTTTACAGCATAGTCTATTACGCCTCTCTCCCTTAATATGGATTTATCTAGATTGAGTTTGAACCTTTTTATTTTTCTTAATGGAATAAAAGTTGCTCTACCCCCTCTTCTCTCTTTCAAGTACTTAATAGCTGTTACAGCATCATCCTCAGTTTCAACAACTAGAAATTGCAAAGAACTTCCTGCAGCTGCCTCTATTGCGTCAAGAAATCTCTCCTCAACATCACCAAGCTCTGCAACTGTACCAAAAATTCCCGAAATTTCTTTTCTCCTTTTAGCATTTAAAAGGAATTCAACGGGTTTAGAATACGTCTTTATTGTTGCTAATTTACCCCTTACTTTAGCCAGTTCTAACTCAGCATTTCTAATTTCTGAATCTAACTCCGAAAGTTCAGCTCTTATTGAAAACAATTTGTTGTCCAGTTCTCTTATTTTTCTCCTTATTTTGTCGGTTTCAGACTCCATCTTTGAGACTTCGTTTACCTTCTCGTTTATTTCTCTCTCCAAATCTGCTCTGGCTTTCTCG
The DNA here is from genome assembly GCA_964587675.1 of uncultured archaeon. Taxonomy (GTDB): domain Archaea; phylum Halobacteriota; class Archaeoglobi; order Archaeoglobales; family Archaeoglobaceae; genus CAZPML01. The sequence continues at coordinate 3,985 of CAZPML010000109.1, read as the reverse complement.
AGCGAATCGTTCTCCGCCAGTATCTCATCTATTTCTATCTCTATCCTTCTCAGTACTTCAATTATCTTATCTCTCTCCCTAAGTAGGTTAGATTTTTCTTCTCTTAGCTCCTCGACTTTTTCTTTCTTCTTAACCAATTGACTCTTTACTTCTTGATATTCCCTGTCAACCTCTTGGAGCCTTAATTTAAGAGATTCAACTTCTCTCGAAAGACTTTCGACGATTTCTGCCACATTCATTCTTTTAAGTACATTTTCTTTGATCTCATCGTTGATTGATTCGAGTTCATCGTTTATTTTCGACAAACCACTTCTAATCTTTAGAATTTCGCTTTCAATTCTCTTAATTTCATCCAAATAGAACTCTCTAGACTTCCTCAGTGACTCAAGATTAGAAGAATATTCAAGAATCTTACTTTGAAGCTCGGAAATTTTTTCATCTCCAAGTTCGTTTATTTTCTGAACTATTTTTTCAAGTTCCCCATTGTAGAATTCAATTTTTTTATTCAATGGGGGTATTTTTTGAGTCAGTTCGTCCTTTTGTCTATCAAATTTAGCGAGTTCTCTCTTAACTTTTTTTAGTGAATTTAGAATTGAAAAGTACTCGTGAAGCGTCAAATAATTCTCAAACTCCTCTTTCTCTTTTAGAAGATTCTTGTATTTCAAAGCCTCCTCTCTATCCTTTTCAAGCTTGGAAAGTCTTGAAGCGATCTCTGAAATTACAAGTTCCAATTTCTCGATGTTCTCTCTAACTGTTTCCAGCTCTTCCAGGGCTCTCTCTTTCTTCTCATCGAACTCCGAGATCCCGGCCACATCATCGATTATTTTTCTTCTCTGAAATGGGGACATTTCGATAATCCTAGTTACATCTCCCTGCATTACCATGTTGTAAGCGTAGTTCAGGATGCCATAGTGGGAGAGGAACTTGTGGATATCGGATAGGTTCTTCGATTTACCATTGAGGTAGTAGTAGCTATAGTATCCTTTATCGGTGATTTTTACCTTTCTAGTTATTTCGTACCTTTTACCATTATCTGAGAAAACTACGGAAACTTCAGCGTCTTTTTTACCGTTGTGAATCAAGTCTGTAAGTCTTTCAGCTCTCAATTGCTTGCTAGAAGTTGAAAGGCCTAAACAGAATAGTATCGAATCTATCACGTTAGATTTCCCACTTCCGTTAGGGCCAGTTATAACTGTAAAACCATTGCAAAATGGGATTTCGGTTTTCTTACCAAAGGACTTAAAGTTTCTAAGAACGATCTTTTCAATGTACATTTCAATCGCAAATAATTAAATCTTCCTCTTCCTCCTCAGAAACTTCCTCTTCCTTTTTAATCTCCTCATTTCTAATTTCTTTTTTTATCTTGTCTTCACCTCTTATTTCCCTTAATTCCTTTTTAATGTAGGTTATTTCACTTACCAAACTCTCCACTGTTTTCTTAATCTCCAAGATTTTTGATTCGAGTTCTAGCACTTTTTTGTTGGTGCCAAGGAGATTATCGAGATCCTCCTTAATCCGGGTTAGAAAGCTATCTCTCAATTTATCATGTTCCTCCTTCTCAAATAACAATTTTCTTATTTCTTCAAGTTCTTTCCTCTTCTCAGCGAGCTCTTTCTCCAACCTCTCCAAGACTAAGTCTCTTTCGTGCATTTTATAAAACATTGAGTTAAAAGACCTTAATAAACTTTTTCCTAACACCATTGCTGATCAGTTGAATTTGAAGGTAATTTTGGAAACATATTGACATCGAACGTTGAATAAATTTTAAAATAGTAGGCGTAATTAATTTATGGAAAGCAAAAGAATAATAGAGGCCATATTATTTTCATCAACTGATCCAATCAAAGTGTCTGACCTTACGAGTATTACGGGAATTGGTGAGGATGAAATAAGAAAGATTCTATCAGAATTGATCGAAGAATATCAAACTAGAAACTCTTCAATAGAGATTGTTAGTTTTGGTGGGAAGTACCTAATGAGGGTGAAACCTCGGTACAGCAAGTTCATCGAAAAGTTTGTTGAGAGAGAATTCGATAAAGGAACTCTTAGAACTCTGGCTGTAATTGCCGTGAAGCAACCGATAACTCTAAGTAAATTGGCTAAAATTCGTGGAAATAAGTGCTACGATCACGTAAAAAAGCTAAAAAAGATGGGTTTTATTAAAACAGAAAAGAAAGGAAGATCCACGATCCTCACAACGACGAAGGAATTTGCAACTTATTTTGGATTTGAGGGAAATGATCCAAACAAAATAAAGGAAGTTCTTAGAAAACACTACGATGAGATTTAAAGGGGAAATTCCACTTGATTTTGAAATTTAAGCCAACTGTAATTCTTCCATTGATCGTAACCACACTTCCTTCAGATTTTGGATTTCCATAGGAAATAAAGGGGTGTGTTTAAATTCTGTCTACTCAATTTTTAATATGGTAGACAACAAGAAGATAACTTTGGCAGTATCTATGGCAATAGTTACGGCAATCTTCGCTCAGTTGAAGTTCAAAATTGGTTCTGTACCTTATACTATGCAGAACTTGTCTGTTATGCTTGCTGGTTTCATTTTGGGACCTAAGTACGGAGCAGTTTCTATGTTGATTTACTTAAGCCTAATCGCAATTGGACTTCCCGTCTCGTCAGTTGGTGGGGGAATTGCTGTTTTAATTGGCCCAACATCTGGATATCTAATTGGTTTTGTTTTATCCGCTTACTTGGCAGGTATTTTTAGGAAATTGATTTGGAGGAAGGGTAGCAGGGTTGAATTAACTTTGCTATGGCTATCTACCCTAATTTCGGTCATTCCGACATACCTCCTTGGATTCATTGTTTTTTACGAATTTGCAATTGGAAGCTCAGAATTGGCGAATTGGGTGGTGGACATAGCCTCGTTCTTTGGTTTTACTTCAGATTCAATTCCCCTTTTAATACTTTTCACTTCAGTTCTAATCTTTTTACCTCAAGACCTCTTCGTCGACCACTTGCTAGCTGTGCTCGTCTTCAATTACGTTTCTAGAATGTTAAAGGAAAGAGGTGTTAGACTTGATTGAAATGTCCATTAAGCTATTTCAATATCCAAATGGATCTGTTGGACTTAGAGACTTTCGCGAGGTCTTCAGTGGTTCGGAGTTTATCAGGGGAAGAACGGGTTCTGGAAAAACGACAATACTTAGAATGATGAACGGGTTAATTCCAAATTTCTATTCAGGTGAACTCATTGGTAGGATTTCTATTTGTGGTTCAAAACCAAATCCAAGAGATGTCTACCTCGTTAAACAGGAACCTGAAGAAATGGTAACTTACTGTAAGGTCATCGACGAACTGGTCTTCCCATTGGTTCAGAGGGGTGTAAGTTTAGCTGAAGCAAAAAGAGAAGCTGAGAGTATATGTGAAGAAATTGGAATAGGTGACTTACTGTGGAGGGAAGTTTTTACACTCTCTACAGGAGAACTTCAGCTCGTAGAAATAGCTGCAGGAATAGTTTTATCCCCATTATTCTTAATTCTCGATGAACCGTTTGCTCATTTAAGTAGGAGAAATGTGATGAGAGTTCTTAAGATGATTAAAGACTACCGTCATATAGTTGCGGAACACAGACTGGAATTCGAACCCTACTTCGACAGGGTTGTTGACTTGGGACTGGAAGAAATCGAAGTGGAGATAGAAAAACCTGAATTTGGAGATGTCCTCTATGATGGAAAGCTTAGTCTGCGAGAGAGCGAGTTAATCGCTATAGTTGGAGATAATGGAGCGGGTAAAACCACTCTTTTAAAGGAGATAGCAAGAGATTTGAGCTCTAAAAGGAGGAAATTTGGGTTAGTTCTTCAGAGTCCACCATACCATCTCTGTAAAAACACGGTGAGAGATGAGGTCGAGGAAAGGTTTTTAAAAGAATTTGAACTTGAATCCGTAGCAAGCAGACACCCCCAGTCACTTAGTAGTGGCCAAATGAGAAGGGTAGCAATAGCAAAGGCCTTCGGCAGTGATATAG
>CAZPML010000108.1:0-4914 GCA_964587675.1 uncultured archaeon | reverse complement strand
ACGGAAAGGTTGTGAGCGAGATGCTGAAGGCGAAGATTGAAGCGTTCTTGCGAGGGAGCGAGGAAGAAGGACAAAAGGAATAAGGAGGAAGGGGTTTGGCATAGGAGGTCGTGGACACACCTTGGGACGCATCAACTGCATCAGGTTACGGAAGTTTATTTTCTTAACTTTTTTCTTCGCTCCTTTTCTTGCTCATATTCGATTTGATTTCCTATTAAAGCACCTATTATTCCGCCTAATATTACGCCTGCCGGCCCACCGAGCAAGCCTATAGCCCCGCCAACAATCATTTCCGCTAAAGCTCCGGCTTCTGTTATCTTTATCCTCTTTTTCCCTCTTGTTTCCCTCCGGATTTCCGCTTTGATTGTCGGGATTTTTTCTCTGCGGTTCTCGTAGAACTTCAACAAGTTTGTTAAACCCTTCTTCAACTTTACTTACAAGATCGCTCACATCTCTCCTTATATCGCTTATATTTTCCTATAGTACAAACAAACCTATGACCTCTACTGATAAGTTAACAGCTATGATCCCCTAGTTTTGTAGGAGGAAACCTGCAACCCCTCCCATAATAATATAAACTACAGTTTTTAGTGATTTTTTTTCACAGCCTTCTCAAGTTTTTCGAATCTTGACAGCTCCTCTTCTCCCCTCATATTTTCATATTTTGAACAGCAATAATCTTTCAAATTCGGAAACAGAACCTGTGGCACCCTCACCTCCAAGCCAACCTGTTTGAAATTACTTTCACTGAGACTTTGCTGCAAGTGGGTGCTTTGAGAACTACTTATCACACACAACTTCTTCTGCCGATCCCGCCCGCATACTCAAAGCACGCACCCACGAACGCCATCTCTCAGGTGACGCCCTCCCACGTTTCTTTATTCAGTTATAGGAAACTCTAAATAAATTTTCTCAATATCCTCTTCTAGCCTTTTTAACTTTCCTATTAACTTCTTTCTTCTTGTAAATAATTTTTTTATTTTATTACGGAGCTTCTGCTGTATGTCTTTTGGGGGGAGAATAACACGGAAGTATTTTTTCATATCGTCTGGGTAGAGGTGAGCACTTTGACCGGTAATCATTCTCCTAATCTGAACACGTCCAAGTTTCGATCTCAAGTAGTAAAGCAAATAGTATGGATCCACCTTCTCAGTATTAGGTCTGATAATCATCACTTCACCTGAGCACATTACTTTCTTCAAATTCTTAGGGAACTTTTCAACAATATCGCATCTACCAATGTATTCCACATGATGAGCCGAACATACCATCAAGATGTCTCCCCTTTTAACACAAGCATTGGGGTTTTGTTCGTATAGTTCATCAGAAGTAAAAGAACCTGTATGTGAAGAAGTCCAGCTCAAACCCTTTCCAGTAATATTCACAACTTTAATATTAAAGACACTCCCTTCTTCAAGGTACTGGTTTCTTTTTAATGTCTTACCCGTCTTCACATCTGCAATGTCCTCCAAAGATACGACCCTCCACTTTGAATCTTCAATTCTTCTAATCTCTTTAAGAAAATCAGGGTGGTAGTAATCGAAATCTAACCTATCTTGAAGATACTTACTCCCCACACCATATGACAAAACTTCACCATCGCAAATACAAGGCTTATAATTATTAGGATCTTGTTTAAATCTCATCCACTCTTCCAAAATCTTTGGCAGATCATTTTTATCTGGGCGGCCAGTAGCATCATAACCTATGTAGCGAGCTTTGGCATAGAATACAAAGTATTCTTCCTCGTTATTTTCCTCCTTCTTTTCTAAAAACAATATACTTGTTTTTGCCCTCGAGCCAAATGGCACGAATGCATATTCTGGCAAACTGATAACAGCTATTACCTTAGCCTTTTCTTTAATAAATTTCTGAACATAAGATAGTGATGAATTCTTCAGAATTCCATCTGGTAATATTATCCCCATTCTCCCTCCAGGTTTTAAAAGCTCAAGACATCTTTCTATGAACAGAACTTCCTTCATTTGTGATTTTCTCATTGTTATTTTTGACCCCAACACGAACTGCTTAAGAATTTTTTCTCTAGTTTCTTTTGCTCCGAATGGAGGATTTGTTAGGAGTATATCATATTTACCTGCTTTAATATCTCTTCTTGGATCAAACGCCGAATATGGTAATAAGGCATCATTACATTCAATATTTGTGTGTCCATCTTCATGGATGATCATGTCCATCATAGCAACTCTTGCGATACGTTGATTAATTTCTATCCCAAAAATATTGCGATGAGAGAACTCCCAAATAATCTCCTTGGAGCCCTCCTCATTATATTCCTTAGCTGCTTTCTCCATTATGTGTTTAATGGAGTAAAGAAGAAAACCACTACTTCCACAAGCTGGATCGATAACTAGGTCTGTATAATCAGGATCAATGAACTTAACCATAAAATCTACAATTTCACGAGGTGTGAAGTACTGACCCATTTCTCCTCTAAATACCTTGCCTAAGAACTCCTCGTATGCCCTTCCTTTAGCATCAAGATCTGTGCGGATTAGGGAAATATCCTGCAATATTTTTACAACTTCAAAAATGATGCCATCACTCACTTTAAGCTCTTCGCTAAACACATTTGGTTCCTTCTTTTGCACCTCCTCATAACGTGATCTGATTCTTTCAGCAACAGTTTTTGCTGATTCTCCACTTCCTACCTGAAATTTGTAAAATTCGCCTACTTTTGTAAATCTTTCATCATAAATTTTAGTGAACATTAACTTGCACATCTCGCTGAACGCCTCGGTAGGATCTCTCTTACCCCCCTCCCAAATTGTGTCGTGACACTTTCTAAATTTCGCTCTCAATTCATTGAGATCTACTTCTCTAAGATCAGCCTCTCCAAGACCAGGAGCCCCCTTCTTATACCGATATTTTGGTGGTTGTCCGTAACTTATCGGAACCTGCGAGATTCTATATTTGTCTAAAACTTCCCAATTACTAGGGTGTTTTCTTACATCGTATGCCAATTCCTCTTCCCCACAGGCAAGAAGCAAGTACGGTGCGTTAAACAAGTTTGCATTGCCCAGTCCTTCCTTCTTTGCCTCTCGTATACTTCCTTCTGAGGAATCCGCCTTGCACTCTACAACTATAAATGCTTTTTCATGCTCTTCATCCTTAAAAACTACTATATCTGCGGGAAACTTGGGCGCTCTTCGTGGAGGTGTCAGTTCAATATCTATCCTCTCTGGAGGGTATTTGTATTCGATCACGAGCTTAACATAGGTCGTTGCTCTAACGGGTTCCTCTGGATCATCAAAATTATAGGTTTTTTTCTGATGTGTGTAAGTGATTCTGCTGTTTTTGATCTGAATTAAGCCTTTATCTAAACCTATCCTGATATAGCGTTGTTGAGTTTCTGTGAGACTAACCATTTTATCACCTCTCACTTATTTCCTTAACATCAAACCCAAGCTTAGTCAACATATTATAAGCATGTTTCGCTGTAAATGCAATTCTTGGCAACCCTGTTACTTCTGCTACAACTTGTTTGATTGGATACTTTTCTCTATTGTGTTCGATGTAATATTTTGCTCTCCCTTTAAGAGGCTCGGGTTCCAGTCCTTCTAACACCCTCTCAACATCTTGGCGTGATATGTCAAAGTCCCGCCTCCCTATCGTAACTTCAACCATCTCCCCCACCTACTACTCCTTCAATTATTACTTCTATTTCTTCTATATAAGGTTAACCGACACAAAGCAATCTGAGGCTCAAACTACTCAAAATACACAACCTTTCGCTCTCGCTTTCTTCGTTAATATTTCCTTTATTAATTGCTTTGTCATATTTAATGCATTCTTAGCTTCCAGCTTATTTGATACTCTCTCAGGATGATCCACTTCATGTCTTTTAGATGCAAAATATGCTATCGCCCTTCCAACATTTTTCAAATCAGGGTCATTTTCCATTTTTTGGACATAATATCCTAATTCTTTCTGCCCTCCGTAAACTCTTCTCAAAACACTTACGAGTGCATCGTAACACATAGACTCGCAAGCTGTATATGCCCCTATTAGCAAGCATTTAGCAGCTTCTATTAATCTAATTCGCTCTACTTCTGTCATCTTGGATGATATAGGTTCTATCTCCTTCAGCAACTCATGCACAGACTCAGAATCTACGAACGCTCCTACCGGCTTTAACTCCCATCCACCTCCTACGTTTTCAACTCTGGTTTTAGCTCCGCATTTCCAACAGGCCACTATCGCCTTCTTCGTATATTCGTCCGCAGCGTATACATTTCCACACTTCCAGCATGTTACTATAGGCATATATGTTCTCTGGTATCTCTCCATTCTTAAATCTAACCTCCACATGGTACTCAGGATTCCGCAATCTCAAAGCATCCTCATAGCTTATTCTTTTGTATAACCTCCTGTGGATAAAACAGGGAACAAAATCTTGAATCTTTCCGTCTTTAATTATCAAACCTTTCCTGTATGCCTGCTCCTCTATCCCTCTTAGCCTATCTATGGAGTATTCAAGCACACAACAGGTCGGATAACCACACTAATTCCATTTATGATGTCCTCAATGAATTCTCTGATTTTATTCAATCCCTTGTAAAGTGCTTCAACAACGGTTCCACACACCCCAGCACACACCTCCTAACCTCCATCTTTTCAGGCGAACTCCCAAGCCCCCACATACCAAGCTCCTATTCTCTTTATGCCAAACCCACATCCAGCACCTCTCTGTTAATAACCATGCTATCTAATATTTTTTCGGAAGGCGAGGGAAGGGAGGAGAGAAGAATGGAAAGGTAGGTGAAGGGGAGCGAAAGATGAGAAGAGTGAGTGAAAAATCAGAGGAGGCATCTGAGGTTGCGGAAGAGAAAACAGTTCGTAGTGAGACGATTTACGAGGGACGCCTTTTAAAAATTCGTCTTGAGGATGTTGCTC
>CAZPML010000107.1:0-4933 GCA_964587675.1 uncultured archaeon | reverse complement strand
TATTATTTTCTCCTTCGCGGTTCTCTTTGGCTTTGAAATTTTCTCAGTAATTAAAATCGAATTTCACGGCGAGGGAATTAAGATTAAAAAAATAAAGAAAATTAACTCGCGGATATTTTACTTCATATTTTTAGCCTTCTTTGCGTGCTTCCTTTGTTCGCTACCCTACTGGTTCAAGCCGTTCTTTGTGTACCACATGCACACCAACGGTTTTGATAGATACGCTTGGCCAAACTATGGAGATGTTAACTACGCGATTAATTTCCTCCTCACCACCCTACAGAGACATTTTTTTAATTTCGACACCGTTAAATCGAGTGTGGTAACTGTTCTTTTCCTTCTCTTTCTTTTCCTTTCGGTAAAAACCAAAGAAATAAGCAAACGCGCGATTTTTCTTTTGGCTCTGAGCTTTCTCACGAGCTTTCACTATTTTATTACCATGCCTTTTGGTTTTCATTTATTCCCTGCACGCGAAGTGATGTTCACATTCCCCTTTTTGATAAGCTTTCTGTGCATAGAAGGATTAAGTAAAATCTCACGGTTTAAGAGAATCGTGCTGATAATCTGTTTTTTTACTTTGTTATTCGCAAACCTTTTAGCATTTGAAGAAAGGGTGAAAAACGATAGATGGATAGAAGTCGGTAAAACACCTTTGGAAGAACATTTGGTAGAGGCTCGCGCTTGGATAAAGAATAATACAGGAGTTTACGATGTGTTTCTCTCGAACAACGAGTTAAGCTTCGCTCTTACCGCTTTAACCGGAAGAAAAATCGTAATCTTTCGTCGCAATCACGTACCTACTTTTTTCCTAGATTTTGATACCCGCGAAATAGATGCGGCGACTATTCTTTATTCAAATAACGCATCATTAGTTAGAAAACTTCTGAAAAAATACAACATTTCCTACCTTTACTGGAATTACTACTGGATAAACAGCGAATTTCATCTGGACGAAAACGGCAGAATTGTTAATATTTTCGACCCGTTGATGGTCTTCGATACGCAGGAGAATAGAAAGCTCCTGGAAGAGCGCAAACTTCGTTACGTGGAAATAGAAACCTGGCCCGACCCTGCCATGCGCGGTAAAGAGTATAAAAAAGCGAGAATGCTGCTTATAATTCCGAATTATAGAAATTTCACCCATCCGTGGAGCGAAACTTTAGATCAATTTTTAGAACTGCAATGGGGATATTCCCGCGGAAACGTGAGTTATGCTAAGATTTATAAAATCGCGGTCTAAAGAGTTTTTAGGAATTTCGGTGCTAAAGATATAAACTTTTAATCATATTCTGAGGGAGTTAGATGTTTAAAGTCTCAATCATTATCCCAACGAAAAATAATGGAGATATACTTGAAAAATGCCTAACATCGATTCAGAATTTAGATTATCCAAAAAACAAATACGAGGTAATCATCGTGGATGGATATTCTACTGATAATACGGTTGAAATAGCAAAAAAATACGGATGTAAAGTTGTGTATGAAAATGTAGGAACAATAGGAGGGGCAAGGAATATAGGAGTGAAGATTGCAGAAGGAGAATACATTGTTTTTACTGATTCTGATTGCGTTGTTGATAGGGACTGGCTAAAGAATCTTATTAGGGAATTCAAAGATGAGAAAATTGCTTCTGTCGGGGGGCCAAATATTACACCGGAGGATGACACCGAATTTGCGAAATGTGTAGGAGATGTTTTAAAGTTTTTAAGCACCGCTGGACCGAGATACGGGTTCTATACCGATAAAGTTATGGAGATATATCATAACCCAACTTGTAACAGCGCTTATAGAAAAAGCATTTTTCAGGAGGTTGGTGGCTTTAATCCAAAACTAATTACCTGTGATGATGAAGAACTTGATTATAGAATAAGAAAAAAAGGATACAAGATATTATTTACACCACACGCAAAAGTTCTGCATTACCGCAGACCAACTTGGAAGAAATTTGCAAAGATGGCATGGAATTACGGAATAGGAAGGATGCAGGCGATAAAATTACATCGAGATATGGGAAGGTGGTATCATTATACACCCTTTACACTAATTTCTTTACTCATTTTACTTTTCGGCTTGTCTCCTGTAAATCCGCTATTTCTTCTCATCGGATTTTTCATCTTAGTCGCAGGTGGAATAGGAATAGGAGTAATGAGCCTTTATCTTGCAATAAAGAAAAAAAATATGAAAAATGTTCTCAATTACTATGGATTAATCGCCATCTGGTTCTGGGGTTACGGGCTTGGGATGTTTAGAGGAATAACCAAAGGGGTAAAAGAATAGCTAATAAGATTAACGTAGAGAATTGATTAGTTCCTAGGAGAATTGTAAAATATTCTTGGGTTAGAAATAAATAAATGGTGATAAACCCAAAGTAAGGTAGGGACTTTTGGATACACCAAGCTAACTCTTAAATTGGCATAACTTAAAAATGTTATTTTCTCAAGTAATATTTAAAGTGGATTTTATAGAGAATTCACGAGAGGAATAAAAGAAATTTAGATATACAGCACAAGATACAGAACAGAGAAACAGCGTACATATGAGGTGGAAGAATGAAAGTTTACATGCTGAACCCACCTTACCTGCCTCATTTTGGAAGAGGGATGCGGTGGCAGGATACGGGACGGGCAGGCACGTTGTATTATCCTATTTGGTTATCGTATGCTACTGCCGTTGTTGAACAAGAGTATGAAACGAGACTTGTGGATGCACCAGCGTGGAACTGGAGCAGGGAAGATGTGATAAGGGATGTTAAAAGATTTAAACCTGATTTAATTGTCATAGACAGTAGCTTTCCAAGTTTAAAAAATGATATAGAAGTTGCAGAAGAGATAAAAAGAAATTACGAAGCTAAAATCGTTCTTGTCGGTCCGCCGGCATCCCAATTTCCTCACAAGATTTTGAGTAGCAACGGAATAGATATTGTGGCGAGATGGGAGTATGATTTCACAGTAAGGGATATAGCAAAAACTCTCGAAGAAAATAGGGATTTCAAATCCATCAAAGGAATATCGTATAAAGAGAACGGTAGAATAATCCATAACCCCAACAGAGAATTTACAAGCTCTGAAGATTTGGATAGAATCCCGTTTGTATCAAAAGTTTATAAAAAACACCTCAACATCAAAGATTATTACCTTAGTTCATCGCTATATCCAGAAGTTCAGATATTTAGCGGAAGAGGTTGTCCTTGTCTCTGCACCTTCTGTTCCTGGACCCAGACACTAATGGGAAGAAAATATAGGGTTAGGAGCATTTCCAATGTTTTAGATGAATTGGAATGGATACAGGAGAATTTGCCTGAGGTAAAAGAAGTCTTTTTTGAAGATGATACTTTTACCATAAACAAGAAAAGGGTTCTGGAGTTTTGCAAGGAGTACAGAGAAAGAGGTTTGGATATAACATGGGCATGCAATGCCAGAGCTGACCTGGATTATGAGACGATGAAGGAGATGAAAAAAGCAAACTGCCGTTTATTAATCGTTGGATACGAATCTGGAAGTGACGAAATATTAAGAAACATAAAAAAAGGCATCACAGTAGAGCAGATAAGAAGATTTGCGAAGGATGCGAGAAAAGCTGGATTGTTGGTGCATGGAGATTTTATCATCGGATTGCCCGGAGAGACGAAAGAAACGATAGAACTCACGAGAAAGCTGATAAAGGAGATAAAACCGGATATTCTACAAGTTTCTGTTGCTTCACCGTTTCCCGGAACCGAATTTTACGAGTGGTGTAAAGAAAAAGGGTATCTGCTTATAGACGACCCGAATGAATACTTAGATGAGCAGGGGCATCAAAAGGCGATTATCTCTTATCCCGACTTATCTGCAGAAGAGATAACGAAAGCCGCGGATGAGACTCTGAAAAACTACTATCTATCTCCGGGGTATATTCCGGTAGCGTTAGGGCAGGTGCTGAGACGACACGGCTTAGATGAGCTGAGACGTCTTTTGTATTCAGCAAGGATGTTCATAAAATATATTAAGGGAAGGTAATGAAAGTTAAGAAAAGATACGTAGAAAAATTTGCAGGAATAACCTCAGAGGAATATAAGGAGCTTGGAGATAGGCATAGAAAGGTTCTCGAAATTTTTTTCGAATACAAATTTAACAGAATTCTTGATATAGGTTGCGGGGACGGAAAGTTTACGGTACTTATAGGTAAAGCATGTAAAGCGAAGGAAGTGTGGGGAGTGGATATCTCTGAAAGGGGAATTGGAATGGCAAGAAAGAAGGGAATTAAAACTTTTAGAGTGGACGTAGACGAGGAAAGTTTACCGTTTGAAAATAATTACTTTGATGCTATCTATGCAGGTGCGATTATTATAGAACATTTATTTGACCCAGACCATTTTCTAGACGAGATTTATAGAGTTCTCAAACCAAAAGGCATTCTTGTTTTGGATACACCAAATTTGGCTTCGCTGTATAACAGAATAGCGTTACTTTTAGGATATCAACCATTTGATACGCATGTCAGTATAAGGTATCCGATAGGTCATATGTACGAGGAAGTATATAAACAAGACTCAGAAGATACAATCCGAGGTTCCGATCATATAAGGTTGTTCACGTACAAATCGCTACTCCAGATTTTAAAAAACCATAACTTTAATGTTGTTAAAGTATACGGAGCTTCTGACGTTATTCACTCTGACTCGCTTGTTTCATCTTTAGTAAAAGCCATCGATCATGTAATAAGGTACCTCCCTTCTTTATCTCGTAATGTAGTAATTATTGCCCAGAAAAATGGAAATTACCAGAATCGCCTTAAAAACAAACGAATTTTTAAAAATAAGCAGTAATTAATTATATATCCTAACCTGTTTTAGCGCAATTTCAACCGGTGATGGCATGAGTAGAAAATTGATTCTGATGCTGCTCTTCTGTTTGCTAATACAATCCTTCGTTACTCCGTGCAACGCAGAGAATTT
>CAZPML010000106.1:0-5000 GCA_964587675.1 uncultured archaeon | reverse complement strand
ATTTTGTTGGCTTCGTCTTTGCTTATAATTCCTGAAGTTTTTAAAATCTCGATCTTCTTCAGAATTGCCTCCTTTTCTCGTTTTGATGCCTCCTCTAAAACCGCTTTTCCTTTTTCGGAGAGTGAGTAAATCTTCTTGTTTCCTTCAACTCTTACATTAAGAAAGCCAGCATTGGTAAGCTCCTTTAGGAGAGGGTATACGGAGCCTGGTGATGGCTTCTTTGCTTTGATGCTAATCTTCTGAATCAATTCGTATCCTGTAGCATCGTTTTTTTCAAGTTCTTTAAGGATTAAGAGCTTCAGAATTCCCCTTACCCTGTCTTTCTCAGCTTCTGACACTAGCTTAATTTTGATTGAACGTATAAAAATATTTAGTGACCGATATGCTTCAACTTGACATCAAGTAAACAGAGACTTCAAAAACCGTTCTAGCTCAAAAGATTGTACGTTAGCTTCCAGCACTGTGTATCTGAATCATGATCTCACGTCGACCTGTCCATATTTAACTCGTTCCGTAATTACCAGAAATGCTGGGACTACAGTTATTGCGGCCATCAGACAGAGCATTATGGCAACAAATGATAAAAATCCAGCACTCTTTGCTATCGGAAAGTCCGAGAAAATTAGGGCAAAGAATCCGGCTGCAGTTGTTAGGGCTGAAATTGATATTGCTCTACCTATTCTTTCAACTGTTCTCCTAATGGCTTTTAAAGCATCTAACTTTTTCCTTTCCTCATAGTACCTTTCTATCATATGTATCGAGTAATCTATTCCCAAGCCAATTATTATCGAGTTCAACGTTATGCTCATCATAGTATGCTTCATGCCAAGAGAAAACATCAGGATGTTCATCGCCCCTATGACAGTGGTTATTGGGAGCAAGGGGATCAAAGCTTTTTTGATAGATCTGTATATTCCAAAAAGCAGGACAAAAATAAGAAAATAACATATTAGCGTTATCCTTTGCTGCCCCTCTATCATAAGCCTCCCTATTTCCATGTCCAAAACGGGATCTCCAGTTACGTAGAACTCTTTAAATCCAAGAAATTTAAGATAGCTCCTGATTTCATTATACATTCTCACGTAATCTTCATAGTCTTCAAGTTTTGTTGGTATATAGATAGCTTTCAAATTTCCGGAATATTCAACTTTCTCAACCCTAAACTTCAAGTAGGATCCATCTATATTCTCGCTCGTAACAATTACATAAGTCGATTGGCCACCTGTAATCCTTTCAAGTTCGTCGAAGAGTCTTACAGCTTCTAGATCCTGAGGAGCATACTTCCTATGCTGAATCTCAATACCTATCTGAGTAGACAGAATTGCTCCCAAAATTAATAGCATAACGGCTATTGACACAATTGCTCTTGATTTGGACAAAGATAAATCCGCAAAGATTTTTAAAATCCTCTCTTTATTTTCAGATGACTTTCCGTAACACTTATCGTAAGATAGAACGTTAGCGTTAGAATAAATGCGATTATCAAACCCAAGGAGAGTAACAATCCGAAATATCCCAAACTTGGAACTCCGCTAAAGCTCATCGAAGCGAAACATAAAACACTTGTTAGTAAACTCAGAAATATAGCTAATCCCGTTTTCTTTCTTGCTATATTTATCGCTTCATTTATCCCTCTCCACTTTTCCTCCTCATATCTGCTCTGAAATTGGACTGCATAATCTATACACAAACCTATCAGGATTGGTAGAGCTCCATGTGTCAATTCTGTCATGGGGATTCCAAGAATCGGCATTAATCCAAAAACGTAGATGACTGAGAGAATCGATATGAGAAGGGGGAGGAATGCATAGCGTGATCCGACAACGCTTCTGAATGTTAAGAAAAGTATCAGTATCATAAGCAGTATTGAAGCCGATAGTGTAACTCCCAAGCTCTTTCCCATTTCCCTCTTTATCTCATACCAGAGGAATACGCTACCGGTTTTCTGAACGTTTAATCCCACAGGCTTAGGGACGAAGTTAAGGATTCTCTCGATTTGTTTGGCAATGTCTTCTATCTTCTTATCATCTCTCGTTTTGATTTCGATTGAGACGATGGCAAAGGTCTTTAAAATAGGTATGTA
Source organism: uncultured archaeon (assembly GCA_964587675.1). Taxonomy (GTDB): domain Archaea; phylum Halobacteriota; class Archaeoglobi; order Archaeoglobales; family Archaeoglobaceae; genus CAZPML01. Next base: position 2,917 of record CAZPML010000106.1, on the reverse strand, counting down.
TTCAACTCCTCCAACGTAATCTATTTCTTTGATTCTTTTCTTAATTTTTTCAGAGTATTCTAGTACCTCTTTGCTTGTTACATCCTCGGATTTCAGAAATAGAAATGCGTTTTCTCTAATTTTGAAGTGTTTCGTGTATCTGAGGTATTCAGAATAAATTTTGTTATCTTTGCTTAAGTATGTTTTTAATCCTCTTTCAAACTTAACATTTGAAGCTGAAAAAATTAGAAGGACCGCCAACAAAACTACGAGTAGAATTATTAACTTCTCCCTCATGCATGATACCCTTTCCAAACCTCTCGGTGATCATAAGAAACGCTGGAACCACCGTTAAAGCTCCGATCAGGCTGAAGATTATTGCTATGAAGGATAGGAAGCCAAAGTCCCAGAGCATCGGAAATGTTGAAAGCATTAAGGCTCCAAAACCTCCGGCCATTGTTAAAGCCGCTGTGACTACAGCCTTTCCTGTCTCTTCTATAGCAACTGTAACTGCCTTTTCTGGTGAATACTTCTGCCTTTCTTCGGTATACCTCTCAACCATGTGGATCGAGAAGTCTATTCCTAAACCGAGGGTTATCGCGTTTATGGCTATGGACATCATAGTCTGCTTTATTCCTATCAAGAACATCATTGTGTTCAAAACACCGATAACTGTTGTTATAGCAAGTAGGGGAACTATTGCTCTTGCTATCGAACGGTAGGTTGCAAAGAGCAGTAGAACGATGAGTCCATACGCAACTAAGGTCATTTGGGTCTGACTGTTTAGCATTATCTCGCCAAGATGAGACATTATCACAGGTCGTCCAGTTATGTAGTAACTTTCATGCCATCCAAAATATCTCACATCCCTCTTAAGGTATTCAGTAAGGGCCACTCCCTTGTCGTGAATGTCAGCGGATGTGTAGAAATACAAAGCGAGAGCGTGGCCCGACATGTATCTCTTCAGAACATCCTCTGGGATTATGTTCAAAATTGTCGAAAGTTCTGCATCGCTTTCTGGCAGCCTACCTAAATAATCTTTTATCAGCGATGAGAGAGAGTCGCACTTGTAAACCATGTCCTCTTTGTTCACAATATAGTTTCCAAGCTCATTTAACCTCTTAAGCTCATCAACTCCGATCTCGTCAACCGAGAGGATGATCGTATATATGTACTGCTTACCCATAGTTCTTTCGAGTTCTTTGAATTTCACCATTGCAGGTAGATTCTCTGGAAAATACTTCTTAATGTCCGTCTCAAGTTTTATCTGAGTATTTGCGTAGGCACCAAAGATTATAACTGCAAGCGCTAAGACAAGTATGACTTTTGGTTTAGATGCTGTGAGGGACGCTGTAAAAGTCAAAGCTCTCTCCAAAATTCCAACTTCTCTCTTTTCTTTCTTTATTTGCTTTGTTTTCTTTTCTACCTCTTCGTCCCTTCCATCAAGTATTTTCAAAACCGCTGGAAGGAACGTTATCGAAAAAATATATGCAATTACCAGACCCAAGGACATAATTATTCCGAAAAGAGCAGTCTCTGGTATTAATGTTGTAGCCATCGACATGAAGCCTATGACAGTGGTGAGCATAGCAAGAACTACGGCTAAACCTGTTCTCGTCACGGCTATTACAACCGAATTGTCTCTGTCAACACCTCTCATTCTTTCGTGCTCGTATCTGTTCTGAATCTGTGCTGCGTATTCGATGGCCAGACCTATTAAGATTGGAAAAGTTGAACTTATGTCTGGATCGAGCTTTATACCAGTTAAGGGTAGAAGACCAACTATTACGATAACAGAGAACACTGAAATAATGAGAGGCATGAAGGCCATGTATTTCTTCCTAACAGCTCCACTGAACGCTACAAAGAGCAGAACAATCATGGCAATTATCGAAGCTATCGTAGTCATTCCAGTTTCCCTCTGAGAAACTTTGACTACTTGATAGCCTAAAACTGGTGAACCAGTTATTTCGGTAGTTATTCCGACCGGTCTATGGGTGAATTTTACGACCCTTTCTATCTGTTTGGCAAGTTCCATCGTTTTGTCCGGATCGGTTACCGTTATCGTTACCATGATTAGAGCAAGTGTTTTTTTGGGAACGAACTGGTGTGCATAGAGATCTGTTAAGCGTCTAATCTGTGAATTATCACTTGGAAGAATTCCGCCGTTCAACTCTGCAATTATCGAAGCTGGAGATACAACGCTCCCAACTCCATCGAGGTTCTTTAAGCTTTCTCCTAGTTTAAGCATGTATTCATATATTTCCCTGTTCACAACGTCGTCGCCCTTTATCATTATGTAAACTCCTTCAGCTCTTACTCCAAAGTCCTTTTCGTAGAGTTTGAGATTTTTGTAAACCGGATCGCCTATCGGAAAGTATCTTTTGTACTCAATGGATGTGTACTCCGTTTGAGATGCAGAAATTAGAAAAATTATAACGACTAAAGCTGTAACGGAAACAACCAATCCCGGTCTTTTTGCGATGAATTCCGAAACTTTTTTGAGAAAGTCCTCGAATCTCACTTCTTGCGCCTCCTCAGATAGTAAGCAACTGCTACGATGGCTATTATGATAATAAAGGCTATCGTGCCGTATGGTGGTTGCGGTGGTGTCACTTCGATTACAGCCTTCGTAGGCTCGCTTATTGCCCACTCATCTTCCAGATCCTTATATTTGACCTCCAAGTTCAGTCCATACTTCTTTGGAGTTGCATCTGCATCTACGCTGAGCTTGAATTTTATCTCGGCCGCTTGTCTGGGCTTTAATGTTCCAATGTATGCCGTGTCATCGTCTGAGGAGAACGGATCTGTTATCGTCAACCTCGCAGTGGCCTCTCTTATCGTGAAGTTTCCAACGTTTTTAATGGTGAATGTAACCATCTTCTCGCTTCCCGCTGCAATTTTCGGAGTGCCATAGACCTCAAACTTCATCTTCGGA